>NC_017094.1:2239595-2559538 GCF_000284315.1 Leptospirillum ferrooxidans C2-3
CCGGACCCCAAAATCACGACGTCTTCCACAAAACCTCCATTCAGAAAACAGCCCTCAACCAGTCAAGAGGATCCCGGGGAAAGAGTCTTTCCGGAGAGATCCACCGGAGAATCCCCATTCAAAACAACATGCATTCTCTCACAGCTTGCCGGCTTCCCGCCAGATCCCCCAAACGCTCCAGAAGAGAGATCCTTACCTCAAAAACGTAAAGAGCCAATCTCCATCGAGAATGACCGGAAATAAAAGCTTTTACGATACAGAACGACACTGGAAGGTCAATAACCGGATTTGCGGATTATCGGATATTCCGTTATTCTGATCTCTATGGACACGATCGCTCAAATCGGAACTCGCGGGCAAGTCACTTTGCCAGCATCCGCCAGAAAACAGTTGGGGCTCAAATCGGGAGACACCCTCCTTGTGCATGTCGAGGATGGCCGGATCGTTCTTGATCCGGCCGTTGTCCTGCCGGTGGAGATTTATACGGAAAAACGCATCGCTGAATTTGCAGAACAGTCGACAATGACAACGGAAGAATTGGAAAAAGCGCGGCGTTATTGGGAACAGTAAGAAAGGTTGTTATTGTTTTTCTGGATGCAAACATACTGTTTTCAGCCGCCCTTGGCGGTGAATCATTTTCCCTGCTGTGGGATTTGGCACAGCAGGGGAAAATCATCCTGCTCAGCAGTCCCTACTGCATGATAGAAGCCCGTCGCAATATCGAAAGAAAGAGACCGCAAGCGCTGAGCAATTTCGAAGAAAAGCTCTCTGGTGTCCATTCCGTTGTTTCCAGAATCACCATGAACTTTCAGTCTGACTTGAACGATAAGGACAGACCGGTGTTCGATGATGCGATAGCAGCAGGTGTGGACGTGCTGCTGACCGGTGATGTCCGTCACTTTGGATTACTGAGGAAGCGCTCGGACCTCCCTTTACGCGTGATGAGCTTAAGGACATTTCTTCTCCACGAGTGAACGTTTCCCACAAAGTGCAAAGAATCTATTGGCGGAAACAATGCTGTCCGCACCTTTCCTCTTACCGGGACGCAAAGCCAATCGTTCTCAAATCCTACCCTCTGCCCGCGGAATATTCTCCCGATCCACGTTGTAAACGCCAATACCGCAATCATCGTTCCTTCTGACAGATTGCCATGATCCTTTTGGACGGGTCATTCAATCTGCGGACTTTATTACAGGAATCATTATAACTTCGGATTCGCCCTGGGCGTTCCGTCCGCCCGGACCCAGCGGGGATAGTCCCGACCCGTGGCAAAGTCCAGCGCGGCACGATCAACGGTCAACCGGTACTGAGCTTTTGCAAGGGAGGCCCTGGTATCGAGAAGATAGACTTCCGCAAGAGTCAGCTTGACGATGGAGATCAGGTTCGCCTCATATTTGGCCTGAGCCAGCCGGAGACCAAGCTTTGCTTCCTCTACCGCCTGCGTATAAGCTTTCACGTCGTAAAGATCGGTCCTGACCCTTTCATGGGCTGAAACAACCTCGTAGCGGATCCTGTGATCGAGATCCTTAAGCTTGTCTGCCTCAAAAAGCGCCTTCTGATGGCTTGCCTCGACCTGTGACCGGATCATCCCTCCCGTGTAGATCGGAACATTCACCATCGCACCCCCCAACCACCATCCCGGTGTGTAGGAAGCGCCGGTATTGAGCTGATTCAGGGTGCCAAAGGATCCGAATGCGGAAAGGTACGGATAATGGGAAGCCTTCACAGAGGTTGTGTACTCGTTGATGGCACCGACCGTCGACTTAACCGCATGCATCTCCGGACGGGCGTCGAGCGCCGTCTTCACAAGATCCTGCAAGGGAGAAAGAGGAGACATATCCTCCGAAACCTTCGTGGGGAAATAGTTCTTTGCCCCACCCTGTCCCAGTCCAAGCGCTTCGTTGAGTCTTGCCACACGGGTCTTCACATCGTCCTTCATTCCGACAAGAAGTGCCTGGGCCTTCAACAGATCGACCTGTGCGAACTCATCGTCAAGCTTCGACTTGTACTGCGCCTTGTAAAGGGATCTGGTCAATTCCCGAACAAGAGCCCGCTGCTCCTCGTTCTTCTGGTAGACAATCACGAGCTGCTTGTCCAGCTGAAGATGGGCGTAGGCCTCTCGCACCTGAAGGATGACCCAGGCATCCCGGGTCACGAGATCGGCGACCGCCGCATGTTCCTTTTTCTCCGCCGATCGGGTCAGGTGAAGGTATCGCCCGAAATCAAACAGCATCTGGGTCGCTCCAATGGACGCATCGAACACATTCGATGTCTGTGTCCCGTCCCTTCCGAGCGGCCCGATCCCGCCGTAGGTGATCGGCATGAATGGAGAGTATGCATAGCCGTTATTGTAGGGCCTGTTGCTCACACCGGGATTGCCGGTTCCAAACATCGCTCCCGCCCCCACATTTGGCAGAAAATGCGCATTCGCCTCACCAATCTTCGCTTTCTTGGCCGCCACCCGGTGGCGATAGGCAAAAAGCCTGGGATGGTGGTGAATCGCAAAGGAGATGGCCTGATCCACCGTGAGATGAGGGTCCGGCGCATCCGTCACGATCGCCCCGGAAGCCATTGCCCGGGAGGAGATCCCGGTCAGGACAATCGCAGTCAATAGCCACATCGTCCAAGTCTTTTTTTGAATCATCAGGAACCATCCTCCATATCGCTTTTCCCAAAACGGAATCCGAACCATTTCATCAACCAAGCTGTCTCGCCGGCCGGTAAGGAATGACCCTTCTCGGAATGGCATGAACATGCTGTCCTTCCCGAACATGCCAGCGCCCCATGACCACTACCCGGTCTCCGGGATTCAATCCTTTGGACACCTTGACCCAGTTTCCGTTGTCGACCTCGATCTCGATCGGACGGATATGGGCCACACCATGATCCACAACCACAACCGTAAGCGGCTTATCCACTCGCGCGCGAATGGCAAAACCCGGAATGAGGATCGCTTTTTTCGAATGTTCCAGAGAGAAGGTAAACTCACCGTACATTCCAGGGTGAATGGCGAGGTCATGGTTATCAAAATCGATCTCGGTCCGCATTGTCCGGGTCCTCAGATTTTCCTCAAAATCGAAACGGGTCACGGTCCCCCTGAACATGCGACCTGGCAAGGCCGAAAAGGCAACCTCAACCGGCTGCCCCCTCTTCACCAGCGGAGCGACCTGGGCCGGCACCCATACATAGGCGCGAAGCTTGTTGACACGTTCAACGGTCACAATCGGCTGAACACTGTCCGTATGGGATGTCCCGATGGAAATCATCTTTCCCGGATCCACAAACCTCTGCGTCACCATGCCATCAAAAGGAGCCCGGATCGTCCTGTAGTCCATCAGGGCCTCATCATGGAGAACCTGGGCCTTAGCCATCTTGTAGGCGGCCTCTTTCTCCTGGACACGCTCTTTCGAAATCAGTTTCGGATGGTCCGCCCAAACCTGCTGGATACGCAAAAACGTCAGCCGGGCGATCTTCTCCTTCGCCTGATCTTTCTTGAGAGTCTGGCGAAGCTCCGGATCGGCGATGATCGCCAGAACCTGCCCTTTTCGCACCATATCTCCCTTGTCGACATTCAGGACGCGAAGATAACCTGGCACATGGGCCATGATCACGGCTTTCCGGAAAGAATGGATGGATGCGGGGATCGTCACTTTCCGGACGAAGTCCTGTGAGCGGACACGGACATACTGGACCGTCTGGAGAGGACGCTCAACCTTTTTTTCAGGATTCAGCATGTGATAGACAAGAAGGATCACCGGCGTGATGATCAGGCTCAAAAGGACCACAAGGATCCTCATCCGGTCCTTTCTTGTCACCTCGACCTTGGAAAGGTCGATCTCCTGCTTCCACTCGGGATTGAACTCTTCTGGATGATGCGATGCCGTGTCCTGGCTTTCCGTCATTTTCTCCTGCCTTCCTTCTGCCCATCCGCTCCATCACTTCCCTTTGGAGCCACAAATTCAAGACCAAGTTTTCTCAATCTGTAGTTCAGGGACGAACGGTTCATCCCCAATATTTTTGCAGCCTGAGTCCTGTTGCCCCGAACGCGCTCCAGGATCTGGGCAATCTTGCGTCTCTCCTCATCGAGAAGTTCCTGGCGAAGACTCCCCTCCTTGCCCGCCCTGCGGGGGGAAGCATTCTCAATGGGAGGATTGCCCATCGACTGAAATTCCTTTGGAAGGTCTTCCACCCCCATCAAACCGTTCCTGGAGTGGACCGCCATCCCTTCAAGAACATTTTTGAGCTCCCGGAGATTGCCGGGCCAGCTGTGCTTTTCAAAAAGGGGCAATATGCCGGGCTCCAGAGTAAAGCGCCTGTGCATCTCCTGTCCGAGACGGGCGAGAATGGTCTCGGACAGGATACCCAGATCCGAGATCCTCTGGCGGAGAGGCGGAAAGCTCAAAAGAAGCGGATTCAGCCGGAAGAAAAGATCCTTCAGAAAATGGCCTTCCCCGACCATAGCGCCCAGATCCTTTCTTGTGGCCGCGAGAATCCGCACATTGAGCCGCACAGGATGATTTCCACCCGTTCTTGTCAATTCCCCTTTTTCGATCAGAAGCAGAACCCGCTCCTGAATCGAAGGAGAAAGGGCATCGACCTCGTCCAAAAAAACCGTTCCGCCATCACTGGTCTCAAAAAGCCCCCGCTGGACCGATCCCCCCCCTGAAATCCCACGTTTTTCTTCTCCGAAAAGTCTCTCCAGAAGTTCTCTCTCGGAAAATCCTGAACAATCGATCATTGCGAAGGGGGTCTCCCTGCGCTTTGAATAGGCGGTCAGGCTTCTCGCCGCCGTCTTCCTCCCCGTACCCGATTCTCCGACAAAGAGAACCGGAGAGTCCATCCGGGAAAATCGGATGAGATTTTCCCGAAGCGAGAGCATCCTGGAATCCCGACCCACAAGCTCCTCCGAGGAGATATCAAGCTGTCCCCTCAAAAGTCCGTTGGCCCTTCGGAGAGAGACCTCCCTTAACGCGCGTTCGAGTCTCAGCTCGAGAATCGTGAGCGAGAAGGGTTTTTCCAAAAAATCATGGGCTCCGGAACGCATTGCCTCCATCGCCGCTTCCGCTCCGCCAAAAGCCGTCATGATGATCACAAGCGTATCCGGGCAGCTTTCCCGGATACGCGACAGGATATCAAGTCCATCGGGCCCGGAAAGTTTCAGGTCGAGAAGAACGACATCGTACCGGCAGGCAGGGAAACTCCGGGGCAGATCCTGGTCCCCTCTGGCATCATCCACGTCATGCCCCCGTTTTCTGAGCGCCTCGACCAGAACAGAACGAAGGGCCTCATCATCATCCACGACCAGAATCGTCATCCGGGAATTCCCTTCACTCTAAAGATTGGCACAATTGAATCTTTCCCTGTTTGACTCCGGGAAAGAGTGTTCCTTAAGATCAAGGTTGGTGAGCGATGCATTTTCGGCATTCACTCTCGATCCGAAAAGCAACCGGCAGACAGAATTCTTTCCATGCCCTATTTTGGGGACATAACGTCTTATCTGACATTATCCGTCGATTCCTATCCTCGATCCTGTCCGGGCCGGCCCTCATCCGATCATTATTCACAAACATAAAGTCCGTCTTCCTTGAACCGGACATCACAACACCTTGGAGAATGCGATGACCCCAACCAACGACACCACCAAAGCCCATCGTCATGCCGGAATTTTCATTCCGGAATCCACACCGGAAATCATCAGCGTCACAGGTGAAGACCGGGCGACCTTCCTTCAGGGCATTGTCAGCCAGGATATGGTCAATGCCAAAACCAACGACGTTCTCTATACGCTGTTTCTCGACCCCAAAGCCCATATCCTGTTCGAAGCCTGGGTCGCCATCCTTCCGGAGGAGATCCTCCTGCTACCCCCAACGGGAACTGGGGAAGGACTTCTCGCCCATCTCAAGAAATATCTCTTTTTCCGGACCAAGGCCAAGGTCGGGATTTCATCCGACCGTTTCGAGATTGCCCATGTCGCGGGTCCAAAGCTGCTGGCCATCCTCTCCGTCCTCCTCGAATCCGGCGATAGCCCCATCAGGGGGATCAACGGAGGCGGATACGCGCTGTTTCACCCCTCGACCTTTCAGAAGGAAACACCCATCGGACCGATGGCCGATCTTCTCATCCCGAAAGAATCTTTCCCGACCCTCAAAAAAACACTCGCCGAAACCTTCCTTTCTGCCGGCGGCACTGTTCTTTCCGAAGAAGGGTTCAAGTCCTACAAACTGGAAATGGGCATTCCATCTTACCCATATGAACTCAACGACCAGCATTTTCCAGCGGAAGCAGGTCTTGAGTCGATCGGAGTTTCCTTCACAAAGGGATGCTTTGTCGGCCAGGAGCCTGTCACCCGGATCAAGTTCCAGGGGAAGCTGAACCGGGGGCTGGCCGGCTTTGTCCTGTCGGGCAAGGAACCCATTGCATCCCTACCGGAAACCATCTTCGACACAACCACACAAACCCATGTCGGAACATTGACCAGCATCGCCTTTTCCGTCTTCAGGGGTGAAACCATCGGACTCGGCTACCTCAAGAACTCCCACGCCGAACCCGGAACGGAGCTTGCCCTTTCCTCCGGCCGAACACTCCATGTGGAGTCTCTACCCTAGCAGAATCAGGCTTTTTGAGCCTTCCTGCGCTTTGACCTCTCCTCCCACCGGTCTTCGAGCTGGTGGATCAGGACATAAAGGACAGGCACCTGAAAAAGTGTGAGGATGGTCATCACCAGAAGGCCTCCGATAACAGCACGTGCCAGAGGCTCTTCCGGACCGGAACCGACACCCATTCCGACTGCAGTGGGAATCATTGCCAGAACCGTTCCCACTGCGGTCATCAGGATGGGACGCAAACGAACGCTTCCCGCCTCGACCACAGCACGAACAAGCGGAGCTCCCTGCTCTCTCAGCCTGATGGCAAACTCCACCAGCAAAACGGAGTTTGACACGCCGATTCCGATATCCATGATGATTCCTATAAGGGATTCGATATTGATTCCCGAATGGGTCGCATACAGCATGAACAGGACGCCCATCAGACCAAACGGGACGGAAACCATGATGATAAAGGGATCCAGAAAGGACTGGAACTGGGCGACAAGCGCCAGGTAGACCAGAGCCATGGCCAGAAGAACCGCAACGCCCATCGATCCGAACGACCTGTGCATGCTGGCGAGCATACCCGTTTCCCGCCAGGTATAGCCTTCCGGGAGCTTCACGGTTTTCATGTAGTCCTCGACCTTCCCTCCAACCTCTCCCAGGGAATAGACATCTCCATGCTTGAAGTTCACAAGGACATCAACAACCCTCTCCACATCGTAATGGAAGACCGCGGTGGGGTTGACCGACCGCTTGAACTCCGCGACATCCTGAAGGTAGATCGGAGGCCGACCGCCGTCCTGTTTATCCCCTGCCCATCCCTGCGGTCGATGGAACGCAAGCTGGCTCCTCCCCCCCGCATCAAAGGGAATCGGCTCAAGACGCCGGATAAAGATATCCTTGATGTCGTCAAGGTTGTTGATCTTGTCTTCCGGGTACTGTCCCGTCAGAAAGTAGGGATTTCCCGTGCGTGTATCGACCCAGAAATCCTCGGCGATGGCGTTGTTGGTCGCAAGGGAGGTAATGACATTCTTGTCGACATCCAGTTCGCTCACCCCCAGAAAAGCCGCCTTGTTCCGGTCGACATTCACCTGGAAAACAGGATAGTGGAAGTTTTGCTTGACCCGGATATTGAACGTTCCCGGGATTTTCCGGATATGGTCGCGAATCATCTTCGACAGATGGCCAAGCTCCCGGTATGAGGGGCCCAGGACCTGGATGTCGATCGGAGCCTCGCCGGATCCCGCCAGAATCTGGGTAATGATCGAAGAGGACTCGAAATAGAAACCGACATTCGGAAACTGTTCGGCAAGATAGGGCCGGATCTTCGACTCCCAGTACCACATCGAATGCTTTCGCTTGTCGGAAGGGTTCAGCTGGACCAGGATCGTGGCCATGTAGCTCCAGAGATTGTTCGTATACATGGACGCCCAGCCCGGCCTGACCCCCTCGTTGACCACAATATGGACGACATCCTTTTTCGGGATGATCCGTCGGATAGCGGCATCGACCCGGGTCGAATAGGCATCGACCATTTCGATTCTCGACCCCACCGGAAGTCTCATCTGGATCACAAAGGCCCCGGTATCATCGGACGGAAAATAACCGGACTTGATCTGGCTGACCAGAAAAAGCGAACTGATAAAAGCCAGAGCCACCAAAAGGGAAAACAACCCTTTCTTGGACAATGCCTCCATCAGAAAATGGCGGTAGCCGTTCTTGAAGCGGTCGAAGACCTGGTTGAACCTGGCAAATGCCCGGTCAAAGGCGGTATCCTTCGGACCGGAGTCCGCTTCCGACTTCAAGAACCATGCCGAAAGAACCGGAACGAGCGTCATCGACACAAGGTAGGATGCGATCATCGAGAAGACCACCGCCGCTGCCAGCGGGGTGAACAGAAAACGACCCTTCCCCTGAAGAAAGAGTACCGGTGAGAACACGATCATCGTCGCGATCGTCGAGGCCAGAACCGGCATCGCCACCTCGCTGGCTCCCGCCAGGGCGGCATCATAAGGCGCCTTGCCCATTTCAAGGTGGCGGTTCGTGTTTTCAAGAACGACGATGGAGTCGTCGACCAGACGTCCGATCGCCAGCGCCAGACCGCCAAGGGTCATGATATTGATCGTCTGCCCGGTGGCGTTCAGCATGATCAGTCCTGCAAGAAGCGAGAGAGGAATCGATGTGGCAATGATCAGGGTCGCCCTGAAGTTCCCCAGAAAGATCAGGATCATGAAGGCCGTCAGGATGATGCCGACCGCTCCTTCGCGCTCAAGACTGGCAAGAGACTCCCGGATATAGACCGACTGATCGAAGATCAATGAAAGCTGGAGACTTTTCGGAAGGCCATAAAAGGTCTTCAACGCCGCCCGGGTGGCGTTGACCACCTTGACGGTATTGGCCCCCTCCTGCTTCAGAAGGGGAATATAGACCGATTTTCGTCCATCGATCCTGACGGGGTTGGTCTGAATGCGGTAAGAGTCTTTCGCGACACCGATATCCTTGATGAAGACCGGCTTTCCGTCCTTGACCGTCACAGGAAGGTTGTTGATATCCTTCATCGGCCCCAGAAGAGCATTGACCACCACGTCGTAACTCGAGTCGCCGATCTTCGCGAATCCCGCCGGCCAGATCACATTTTGGGAGTTCAGGGTCTTCACCACATCCCAGATGGAAAGACCCCGGGCCAGAAGAGCCTCTTTCTCGGGGTACACCTGGATCTGACGGGAAAGTCCACCGAAAACGGGAGGGGCGGCGGCGCCCTTCACGACGCCCATCTGCGAACGGATATTGTAATAACCGATATCGTAGATCTGGGACTGGTTGAGCTTTTCGCTTTTCAAAACGATATCGCCGATCGGAATCGCCGATACCCCAAACGGGATGATCACTGGAGGGAACGTCCCTGGGGGAAGGTACTTCAGGGCCGAATAGACCATGGAGACGACCATGGAAACGGCGGCGTTGGTGGAATAGCTTGAGTTGAAGCGAACATTGATCAGACTGATTCCGATCATGCTCTCGCTTTTGATGCTCCGGATATAGGGGGCCTGGAGAATGAACCTCTCAAGCTGCTCGGTCAGATCCATCTCCACATTGTGGACCTCAAGCCCCGGAAGAAGGGTCAGAACCTCAACCTGAGGAGTCGGGATCCTTGGAAAAATCGACACGTTCATGCTCGAGATACTTTCAAATCCCAGAAGCACAAACGCCAATGCCACAGCCACGATCGTATACGGGCTCTTCAGAGACCCCTTAACCAGAAACACTCGAACCCCCTCCCAAGACCATTTCTGCCGGAACCAGAGCTTCGATCCCTATCAAAAAAATCCTGACAAACCTCATGTTATGGGCGCGGCCAAAAGATCGACCAGAACCGTATCGTCTTTCTTCAATCCCTGAAGGATCTCGGTGAAACCTCCGTTGGTGATGCCGGTGATGACCGGTACCTTTTCCCTGTGATTGCCCACCATGCGATAGACAAAATTCCCGTGGCGCTCCTCGATGACCGCCTTTCGGGCGACAGAAAGGACATGGTGATAGACGCCAAGCCGGATTTTCGCATCGACAAACATCCCCGGGTGAATGGCGAGGTCCGGATTGTCAAGGTCGATCTCTGTTTTCATTGTCCGGGTGGAACGATTGAGATAAAAGGCATATCGGTTGATCCGGCCCTTGAAAACCCGTCCGGGAAGACCCTGCACGGTGATTTCGACCGGTTCGCCCCTTTTGACAAAGCGGACCTGCCTTGCCGGAATCCCGACATAGATACGAATCGTCCTCACTTCGGCAAGACGGATGATCGGCAAGGAACCTCCGGTGGACATCTTCGCCTCGGGGATCAGATTTCCCGGATCCACAAATCGGCGGGTGACCATACCGTCGAAAGGAGCACGGATCACCTCGTAGTCGGTCATCGTCTTTTCATAAAGGGCCCTGGCCCTGGCGGCTTTCCATTTGGCTTCGGACTTCTGGAGTGTTTCAAGGGAGATCACGCGGGGATCTTTTTTCCAGACCGCATATTCACGGTCATAGGTGAGCTTGGCAATCCTGGCCAAAGCCTCTTCCCTTTTAAGGGAGGCATCGCGTTCGGGATCAAAGATCTTGGCAATCAGATCCCCCTTTTTCATGATATCCCCCTTGTCCACCGGGAGTTTCTGAAGGTATCCGGGAACATGCGCGTAGACCACCGTTTCCCGAAAGGCATGGGCCACCCCGGGAATTCTGGTCCAGAGCTCAAAATCCCGGGGAGACACATGACCTGTCCGGTATTTGTCGGGATCATATCCAAGGGAGGGGGCTTCGGGAGGCTTGGTTGCCGGATGGAAAAACCAGTGGCCCCGGATTCCCAGAACCAGAAGAATCAGGGCTATCCCAGAAAGAACAATGACGATACGGGAGCGCCGATCAGACCATTGCCGCCCCGGATTTCCAGACAACATAAAAAATCTCCTCAATCCATATCAAACAGAATGATCCAGGCCGCGTCCCAAACACGACGGGAAAGCCACAAATGGAAGATCGCCCATGAACAAAAAGGGAAAATGAAAGCGACAAAAACCTTGCACAAAACGACAACAATCTGCCTACCGCCATTTTTTTATCGGCACTATATACGACTTCAGCATGAGAAATCAATTTATTTTCATGGTGTCAAAAATTTGCCGCAATCATTTCCTCTCCCCTCCCGCTCTTCAACCCCCTATGCAGGGAAAATTCAGGAGAGCCCAGCCCTGAAAGGGAGGTCTCATCCAAAGCGTTACGATTTCGATCGGAGTCCATGAGAAAACTCCCAAAAAACTTCGGATCGATTGAAGAGTTCCTGCATAACAGGGTCAGCATGCACACGTTCTCATATCATCCGAATCACCTCATGCCGGCACGATCCCCCATCCTCCTTGTTGGAGGGGACCCTTGTGATTTATGATGGAGAGAGCGAACAGGGGCCGGGGGATCATCCTGACCACCGGCCATTTTCTCTCACCTGTCTAATCGGCACAAAAAGGTCTGTTCGGAAGTTCTCCTCTCAGATCACCTCTATAGATGTCCAATGGGACCTTAAACATAAGGAGTTTTTCTTGGCCAAACATTTGATCGACAAACCGGACAATCTTGAAGATGGCGGCCCCGGCGTTCCCGTTTCAGTGGAAGGCCGTCAGATCGCCCTCTACGAATTCGAGGGATCCATCTACGCAGTGGACAACCGTTGTCCTCACCGCGGAGGCCCGATGGCCGACGGACCCGTTTCCGGACCGACCATCACCTGTCCTCTCCACTCCTGGAGCTTCGACATGCGTTCAGGAGAAGCGGTTGGTCGCCCCGGAGCCACCATCGCCTGTTTCGCAGTCTCCAAAGATCCTTCCGGGAAAATTGCGGTCGAAATCGCCTGATCCCGTTTTTTGTCAGTTTTTACATGCCATTGAACTATCAAGCATAAGCCGGATCAATGATCCGGCTTTGTTTTTCATGCCAGTATCGCTATGATGGTCTCTGGAGGGCGAACGTGTTCTACGGCTTTTTATTTGTCATGGTTGGCACTTTCGGGACGCTCTATTCAGTTGTTCTTCTCCTGCGGCGGGAACGACGGGAAAAGTGGCTTGCCTACATTCTCTCCTCCGCCATGCTGCTTCTCTGGGGGGCAGTCTCCCTTTCTCCGCTCAGGCCCAAACTGATCGAGTGGCTTCATTCAATGATTATCGGCTCGTGATCTTGCCTCACACATGAAGGGAGGACCATGCAAAACAATTATCGTGCGCTGGCCATCATTCTTGCCGGAGGCGAAGGAAAAAGGCTTTTCCCGCTCACTCGCGACCGGGTCAAGTCAGCCGTCCCATTTGGCGGAGCCTACCGGATCATCGATTTTGTCCTGTCGAACTTCGTCAATTCCGGCCTTTACAAAATCAAGGTTCTGACCCAATACAAATCCCACTCCCTAAACACCCATCTCTCGAGGGGCTGGCGACTCTCCCCGCTTCTGGACCAGTATGTTGACCCCGTTCCGGCCCAGATGCGCAGGGGGCCACACTGGTTTCAGGGAACCGGAGACGCCGTCTACCAGAACCTGAACCTGATCCTCGACGACAACCCCGATTTTGTCTGCGTATTCAGCGGAGATCATATCTTCAAGATGAACATCTCGCAGATGATCGAGGCCCACATCCAGAGAAACGCGCAGGTCACAGTCTCTGCCATCCCGGTCCCCATCGAGGAGGCTTCCGCCTTCGGAATCGTTGGGATGGACTCTTCGGGCATGGCGACCTCTTTCATCGAAAAACCAAAACACCCGGCCCATATGCCCGGGAACCCCCAAATGTCCCTTGTGAGCATGGGGAACTATGTCTTCAACACCAGACTCCTGATCGACGTCCTGACCAAAGATGCCCAAGACAAGGACAGCAATCATGATTTTGGAAAGGACATTCTCCCGAAACTGACCCGTGAGGGAATGGTCCATGTCTACGACTTCAGCCAGAATACCATCCCCGGGATGACCGATCTCGAACAGGGTTACTGGAAGGACATCGGCCAGCTGGATGCCTACTGGCAGACCCACATGGACCTCGTGTCGGTTTCCCCGGCCTTCAATCTCTACAATCCGAACTGGGTCATCAGAACCTATCGCCCGCAGGTTCCCCCGGCAAAGTTCGTTTTTGCCGATGAGGAAAACAGGAGAATCGGAGTGGCAACGGATTCGATCGTCTCCGGTGGCTGCATCATCTCCGGAGGTCAGATCGACAGAACCATCCTGTCTCCAAGCGTCAGGATCAACAGCTATTCCCGGGTCTCCGAATCGATCCTTTTCGACAATGTCGATATCGGACGTTACTCCCGGATCAACAGGGCGATCATTGAAAAGGGAGTCCGGATCCCCCCCCATACCGTAATCGGGGAAGATCCGGTCGAAGACAGGAAACGCTTTCACCTTTCGGATTCCGGGGTTGTCGTCGTCACCCGTGAAGACTTCAACAACAACGGAGACTCCTCGTGAAGGGGCGCATTCTTCTTCTCTGGCACATGCATCAGCCGGCATACTGGGACCCGGTCATGAAAAACATCGGGCTTCCATGGGTCAGGCTGCATGGTGTCAGGGGGTATAACGACCTGCCTTTCATGGCCCGTCTTTTCCCCCATGTCCGGCAAACAATCAATCTCGTGCCATCGCTTCTGGACCAGATTGACCAGATTTCAGGCGGCGAACTTCAGGACGCCTACCAGATCCTGACGATGAAACCCCCGGAGGATCTGACCCCTGCCGACCGGGACTACATTCTCCGGAATTTTTTCTCCTGCCCGTTTGACTCCATGATCCGCCCGAACCATCAGTACGTGAATATCTGGCAGAAGGTCCAGACGGCGCTTTCCGGAAAACCTCCGGAGTCTCAACTGCCACCGGATGTCTTGTCGAACAGGGAGCTTTTGGACCTTCAGGTTCTCTTCAATCTGGTCTGGTTTGGATACGGAGCGAAACATGACCATCCTGAAATCGAGGAATGGCTTCGAAAGGGGTCCGGGTTCAGCGAAGAGGACAAGGCCGGAGTCATGGCGCTTCAGCTCAGTGTTTTAAAGGAGCTGATCCCGAATTATCGGACTCTCGCCGAAAATGGACAGATCGAGATTTCATCTTCACCTTACTACCACCCGATCCTTCCCCTTCTCATCTCCTCATCCATTGGAAGTCGACCCCGTCCGGGAATCGCCCTTCCGGAAGAGTTCTCCTGGCCCAACGATGCGAAGGAACAGGTTCTCATGGCTCTCGACCGCCATGAAAAACTGTTGGGAATCCGGCCACGGGGAATGTGGCCATCAGAGGGATCCGTCTGCCCTGAGCTGATGGACATACTTGCCGCGGCCGGGCTGGACTGGACCGCCACAGACCAGGGGATTCTGGATGAAAGCATCGGGGGAGCGGGAAATATGACCCACCCATGGCAGGTCACAACCGGCCACGGAGATCTCCGGATCATTTTTCGCCAAAGAGCCCTTTCCGACCGGATCGGATTTTTGTATTCGCGATACAACGGAACAGAGGCGGCAAAAGATCTTCTCTCGGGAATCGAGGCGACTGCGGGAGTCGGATCCGGAAGCCACCCGCCCATCATCCCCATCATTCTCGATGGCGAAAATCCCTGGGAGAGCTACCCTGACGGAGGGTATCTTTTCCTAAGGTCCTTTTTTGAACGGCTCGACAACCACCCCCATCTCGAGACCCAGTCGATCTGGGAGGGAATCCGGGACCTTCCCGCATCTCCGATCCACTCCCTGGCGTCGGGATCCTGGATCAACCATGATTTCAATATCTGGATCGGTCACCCCGAAGACAATGCCGGATGGAACTATCTCTCCAGAACCCGAAAGTTTCTGTCCGACGCGGAAGCTTCGGGAAAACACTCCCATGAAACGCTTCTGCAGGCAAAGATGGAGATGTTCGCATCGGAAGGTTCCGACTGGTTCTGGTGGTATGGAGACGATTTCCAGAGTCTTCAGGCCTATGAGTTCGATCGTCTCTTCCGGACCCATCAACAGAACGTCTACAAGATTCTTGGAGAGGACATCCCCGTCTATCTCACGGAACCGATCCGCTCCAGGGAACACGACTTCGCGATCAATCTTCCCACCGATTTCATCTCTCCGACGATCGATGGAAGAGTCACCCATTTCTACGAGTGGACCGGTGCCGGAAGTTTTGACCCCCAAAAAACCCAGGGGTCAATGTTCTTGTCCGGAGCGCCAATCCGGAAAATTTTCTATGGCTTCGACCAGATCAATTTTTATCTCCGGGTCGAGTTCGACCCGGAGATCCTCTCCGGAAACATCGACCAGATGGCTCTCGTCGTCAGGATCCACAACAATGTCGAGTTCGAATGGAAACTCCCCCTTCTGGCCTCTCCCCTTGATGTACCAGCAAGGGTCGGACAGTCCGCTCCCATGCTCTGGGCCTGCCAGAAAATGGGAGAAGGTGCCTTGAGCCTTGCCGCGGCCAAATTCAGCCCCGGAGAGAGACTGCACCTCATTTGCGAATTATGGGACGGGGAGCGGCTCCTGGACCAGTGCCCCCGTGGCCGCTCCGTCCCCATTCATGTTCCCGATGACCAGTTCGATCAATCCATATGGAGAGTCTGATGACGGAGTCAAACGATTCCCGAACCACACAATCAATCCTTTCCAAAGATACCCGGACAACCGTGGTGATGGTCCTCCATCACCATCAGCCCGCGGGAAACTTCGATCATGTCTTTGGAGAGTCCCAGCAAAATTGCTACAGGCCGCTTCTGGAGCTTCTGGAGCACTTTCCCGACATCCATGTCTCCTACCACCTGACTGGCCCCCTGATCGAGTGGATCGAGAAGCATGATCCCGACTACATCTCCCTTTTGGGACGTCTTGTCGCCAGGGGACAGATCGAAATCGTTGGCGGGGGATTTTACGAACCGATCCTGGCTCTGCTCCCCACCCAATCGGTCAGGGACCAGAGCCGTCTCATGGAAGACTGGATCGTCCGTCTTTTTAACCGATTTGATGGTGGATTCTGGCTGGCCGAAAGAGTCTGGGAGACAGACCTTCCCCTGAGACTTTCGGGTTGCCACATGACACACACCACCGTTGACGACCATCACTTTCATCTGGCCGGATTCAGGGACGAGGAGCTTCACGGGTATTACCGCACTTCCTGCGCAGGGGAGGGTCTGGACATTTTCCCCATCTCCGCACATCTTCGCTACCTCATTCCTTTTCAAAGCGTCGAACAGTCGCTCACCTTCCTCGACAGGACGGCAAAAGGAAAGGTCCTGACCTATGCCGATGACGCTGAAAAATTCGGCGTCTGGCCGGAAACGTATCACTGGGTCTGGACAGAAGGATATCTTCGGCGTCTTTTTGAAGCCTTTTCCAGGGAGTCTTCCTGGTTGAGGATTGCCAGCATGAAGGAAATAAGGGCGGAACGGGGGGCGACAGGTGTTGCCATCCTTCCCAATGCGTCCTATCCCGAAATGATGGAATGGGCAATGTCACCCCAACATGCCGCCGCTCTTCATAAACTTCTGGACACCCTCGCCGGGTATGGACTGAAAGAGGCCGCAATGCCCTTCGTGCGGGGAGGGATCTTCGAACAGTTCCTGACAAAATACCCCGACTCAAGAAGGCTCTACCACAGGATGCTCCTGGCCGAACAGCTTTTTTCAAGCCGGGTGGCAAAAGACGATCCCGACAGGGACAGGGTGGGACACCCCCTCTGGGTTTCCCAGGGGAATGACGTATACTGGCATGGACTGTTCGGAGGGCTTTACCTTTCAAACCTTCGCCACACGGCCTTCAACGGGATCATCTCCATGGAAAACCTTCTCGAAGAAAAAGGTCTCCTTCGCTCGGGAGAGTCTTTGGTCGGAGACTTTGACCAGGACGGCTCCCCCGACCGCGTCTACTACCAGAAGGGCTACGTCGCCTGGCTCTCCCCGGCCGGGGGAGGATGTCTTCAGGAAATAGACGATCGCCGGCACGGATTCCACCTGACCAACACCCTGACAAGGCAGGTGGAGATCTATCATCTCAATTCCTCCTCCGGACTCGGCAACCATCCGGAAGACGGCGGCTCTCCGGCCGTCCTCTCCATCCACGACCGGATGCCCACCCCCCCGGCTGAAGGGGAAATCTCTTTCGATCCCCGACCAAGACGGCCTTTTTCCGAGTTTTTGTGCCATAAGGATGCCGCTCCCGATGTCCTTTCAGGACAGTCTGGAACGAATCCCATGATCCTGGACCTTGGAAAAACGAACTGGACCGTCAAGGAATGGGACCAATGGAAAGCCTGCCTTGAGGCACAAGTCCAAACGGGTGACAGATCCATGACCCTGAGCAAGGAATACCGGTTTTCCCCATTGGAGTTCACGGTCGATTACCGCCTGACGGACGGAGCCCTTTCGGAAGATCATCTTCTGGCGGTCGAATTTCCGGTGACGCTTCTTGTCGGTTCCGGTGAGGGAAGAGACCTCTGGGTCCGGACCGAAACCGGAGAAGAACCTGTTGCCCCGGCCGCATTCGGGGAATGGGGAGACCAGATGTCTCAGGGATTTCGGGGAAGGGACGGCTGGTCAAAAGCCGCATTCTCTGTCACATTTTCCACACCTCTCCGGCTTGTCCGATTTCCTATCGAAACGGTTTCACTGTCGGAGAAGGGACTTGAGCGGGTCTATCAGGGGACGCTTTTTCTCATGATGATCTCTCCGGCTGATATCCAGCGCCCCGAAGGATTTCGTATTTCCGTCTCTTTCGAGGACATCGAGTAGATCCAAAAAAGCCATTTCGGCCGGACGTCCTGCCGTTTACGGGACAGACAAAGAAAACGCTTGATCAGGGGGGAACCGATACAATGCCCGAGCTCAGAAAAGATCCGATTATCGGACGATGGGTCATCATCGCGACATCAAGAGGTCTGAGGCCAAAGGACTATCAGGCAGAGAAGGTCCGTTATCTCTACCAGTCCTGCCCGCTTTGTCCGGGACAGGAGGAAAAGACACCACCGGAAGTCCTTGCCTACCGGCAGTCCGGTTCTCTTCCCAATACACCGGGATGGACGCTTCGCGTCGTTCCCAACAAGTTTCCCGCACTTGAGGTGGAGGGAACCCTCGACCGCGAAGGGGTGGGTCTCTACGACCGTATGAATGGAATCGGCGCCCACGAAGTGGTTATCGAAACCCCTGAGCACAAGAAAGCCCTCTCGAAATTTACCGAAAAAGAATTCGAAAATCTTTTATGGGCCTACCGTGACCGCATTCTTGATCTCAGGAAGGACACCCGATTTCGATACATCATGATCTTTAAAAACTATGGAGAGGCGGCGGGAGCGTCCCTTGAGCACAGCCACAGCCAGCTGATCGCCCTTCCCATTATCCCCACCGCCGTCGTGGAGGAGCTTGTCGGAGCCAAGTCCCACTACGAGGAAAAAGAACGATGCATTTTCTGCGATATCATCCGGCAGGAGCTTTCCGACGGCAGCCGGATTGTCCAGGAAAATCAGGAGTTTCTGGCCATCACTCCCTTTGCCCCGAAGTTCCCGTTCGAAGTCTGGATATTGCCCAAAAAGCATGCGTCCTCCTTCGATCAGGGACAGAAAAGCCAGTATGAAGCCCTGTCCAGGATTTTTCTCGATGTTCTCAGAAGACTCAACGTCGCACTGAAGGATCCGCCCTATAATTTTATTCTCCATAGCTCACCCTTGCAGGAACGGGCCGAGGACTATTACCACTGGCACTTTGAGATCATGCCCACGTTGACCAGGGTGGCAGGGTTCGAGTGGGGAACGGGTTTCTATATCAACCCGACCCCTCCCGAGGATGCCGCCCGATTTTTAAGAGAAATCGATCTCACAATCGAATCGGAAGAGATTCCCTGATCATCCGGAAGAGACCGATCCGGTCAAACGGGAATTGTTTGGATATAGGACTGTTGGCCAACCAACACAACAAACAGATAAAAACTTATTTTTAAGGAGGTTCGTTCATGTCCACCGGGGAATCCCTTGCCGCCTGGCAAAAATCCCTTTCATCCGTCTGTCTGTTTAACGGGAGTCTTCCCCAAATCACCGATCTTGCGACCTTTCGGAAGCAATTTCTTCCCGGTGTGGTTTCGGATCTTCTGTTCCACGAGAGCCAGGAGGCAAGGAAATCCGCTTTCGACGTGATCAGGGCGGCGCTTTTGAAACAGCGGGGCTACTCCGCTTCGATCGAACCCCTCTACCGGGCCTTCGCCAGGGGGGAAGAGTCAGGGTTCACCGTTCCCGCCATCAATATTCGCGGACTGACCTTTGAGACCGCGCGAACGGTCTTTCGGGCAATGAAAAGGATCAATGGGGGACCGGTGATCTTCGAGCTTGCCAAGAGCGAAATTGGATATTCCTACCAGAGACCACGGGAATATGCCGGGCTGATCATGGCCGCCGCCGTTTCAGAGGAGATCTCCGGACCCGTTTTTATCCAGGGGGACCACTACCAGGCCAATGCCAAAAAGTTCAAGTCCGACCCTCAATCCGAGATCGCCGAGCTCAAGGGACTGATCCTGGAATCGCTGGAAGCGGGATACGGCAATATCGACCTCGACGCATCGACGCTTGTGACTCTTGAACCCGACTCCTTAATCGAGCAGCAACGGGAAAACGGACGGGTGACGGCTCTGTTGGCAGACGTCATCCGCCGGACCCCGCATTCCAAAATGGGGGGAATGGAAATCCCTGTGTCGATCGGCGGGGAAATTGGCGAAGTCGGAAAGGAAAATTCAAGCCCTGAAGAGCTTGCCGCCTTCATGACGGTCTTTGAGGAGGAGCGCAAAAGACTTTGCACCCCGGGGCCGGGAATTTCAAAAATCAGCGTGCAGACCGGCACCTCCCACGGTGGCGTACCCAATGCCGACGGATCGATTGCCGAAGTGGCGCTGGATTTTGGAACTCTGGAAAAACTCTCGGCGCTTGCCCGGAAAAACTACCAGATGGGCGGAGCCGTCCAGCACGGAGCCTCCACCCTGCCGGAATCCCTTTTCGACCGTTTTCCCAAGGTCGGAACACTTGAGATCCATCTTGCCACGGGTTTCCAGAATCTGATTCTGGATCATCCCCTGTTTCCCAAAGATCTCACACAGAAAATGCACGAGCACCTGAAAGAACATTTCAAGTCGGAATGGAAGTCCGGAGAAACCGAAGCCCAGTTCCTTTACAAAAACCGAAAGAGAGTCTTTGGTCCCTTCAAGAAGGAACTGTCCTCACTGCCACCGTCGATTCTCTCCGGAATCATGAAAGACCTTGAGGAACGGTTTGTCGTGATCTTTGAAAAACTCGGACTTCAGGGAACCGCCCCGCTTCTCACCCGCCACTTTCCGTCCGAAGGGAATTCGCCATGACAAAACTCCTGCTCGTCCTTCATGCCCACCTGCCCTATGTCCGTCATCCGGAACATCCTGTTTTTCTGGAGGAGAACTGGTTTTTTGAGGGGATGATCGAAACCTATCTGCCCCTTCTCATGATGATGGACCGACTGACAGGGGATCATATCCCGTGGGGCATGACCATGACGCTCTCCCCGCCTCTTCTGTCGATGATGGAGGACCCTCTCCTGACCGAGCGGTTTGGAGCGAGACTCCATCTTCTGACAGAACTTTCGGACAGGGAGGCGGACAGGACCCGCGGGGGAGAATACGCAGGAGTCGCCGCTTTTTATCAACATCGTTTCCATACGTTGAACCGCTTCTGGAAAGAGGATCTTGGCGGGCAGATCCTGTCGGGATTCAGACGGCATATTCAAACCGGACAACTCGAAGCCATCACATGCTGCGCAACCCATGGATTTCTCCCGCTTCTCTCAACGACTCCAGAGTCTGTGAAAGCCCAGATCCGGGTCGGCGTCTCGACCCACGAGCGCATTCTCGGGGTCAAACCCCGGGGGATCTGGCTTGCCGAGTGCGGATACTTTACCGGAGTGGACAAGATCCTCTCCGAAGAAGGTCTCCAGTTTTTTCTCATGGATACCCATGGCCTTCTTTATGCCAACCCCTTCCCGCAAGGTGAGGTGTATGCCCCTATAAAGACACCCGCCGGTGTCTATGCCTTCGGCCGGGACCCTGAATCCTCCCATCTGGTCTGGAGTGCCGAGAATGGCTATCCGGGAGATCCGTTGTACCGTGATTTTTACCGGGATATCGGATACGACCTTCCTTATGATCTGGTTGCCCCCTACCTGCATACCGACGGTCCCCGCGGCATGACCGGACTCAAATACCACCGCATCACGGGAAAAACCGATCAGAAAGAGGTTTACGATCCGCGATTGGCCAAAGAGAAGGCCGGTGATCATGCCCGGGATTTCATGCGGAGAAAGGAAGAGCAATCCCGAAGGCTCTCAAGTCTCGCAAACTGGTCGCCCACAGTGGTCTGTCCCTTTGACGCGGAGCTTTTTGGACATTGGTGGTTCGAAGGGGTCGACTTTATCGAGGGGCTCTTCCGGGAGGCCACCGGTTCTGTGGTCATGACGACACCGACCAAACTTCTTTCCGGAGACTTCTGGGTCTCCGATGCACAGCCGGAGCCTTCTTCCTGGGGTGTCAACGGATATAATGAAGTCTGGATCAATCAAACCAATGACTGGATCTGGCCCTATCTCTCGGAAGCCTCAAGGGAGATGACTCAGGCTGTTCGGCTCTGGGGAAAAGATCCCGCCTTCGCGGATGTCCTCGCTCAAATGGGCCGCGAACTCCTGCTGGCACAAAGCTCCGACTGGCCTTTTCTTCTGACGACAGGCACAGCGGTGGAATATGCCCAATACCGGATTTCTGAACATCTTTTCCGTTTTAAAACCCTTCGCTCCATGCTGGAAAATGCGAACGTGGACCGGTCTATTGTGGAGGAATATCGGGGAAAAAGTCCCCTGTTCCCCGATCTCAATCCCTGGGTGTTCGCTTAGGCGGAGAATTCCGGCAGAGGGACGCCTGCCTTGGTATTCATGGAAGGAACGGGTGCAATCCAATCGGATTGCACAACTCAATCTGCGAAGGGGATATCAACATCCAGCAATTCAAAATTTGAAATCTGATTGAATAATAATCACTAGCGTTTACGCGTAGAAATCACTGGACACAACGCCTATCTCCCGGTATTCTTGGGGCATGGAAACCTTTTCGATTCCCCACCCCGAATGCCATTCCCGGCAAGGCTCTCAAGCTCTTGTCGACCGGATTTCCACCGCTTTCCGGGCTCTTCCTGATGCCCGGAAACCCGGAAACAATCGCAAGCACTCCCTGTTTGATGCCGCCTGCTCGGCCTTTTCCGTCTTCTTCACACAATCGCCTTCTTTTCTGGCCTTTCAGAGAAATATGACGCGGATGACCGGACGGAACAATGTCCAGTCCCTCTTCGGCGTGCAGGATGTCCCAACGGACGTCCAGATCCGGAACTTCCTCAATCCGGCCGGGGCGAAGGAGGTGGCTCCGCTGATCCAGGGAGTCGGAGACGCTCTGTAGTCCGTTTGATCCCTTTGCAAAAACAATATATAGGATCGTAATGGTTATGTGGGTTGAAAAAGAAGGAGTCGTCATGGTTACGGAAATCAGTGCAGTCAACTTTCGGCAACATCTGGAAGAAATGCTAAACCAGGTGCAGTACCGTCACGACAATGTCGTGATCAATAAGGACGGTAAGCCCGTGGCTGTTCTTGTCGATGCTCGCCTCTTCGAACGCATGCGCAGGATGCAGTCCCGCTTCAACACCATTTGTCAACGTATTGAAGAGGGATTTTCCGAGATTCCAGAATCTGGCGGGCTGGCTGAAATCGACGCAACGGTGGCTTCAGAACGGTCCAGCACGTAGGCATCCGAAAGGAAGGGTTGACCTTTTTTGGCCATCCTTCGTGTTGTCCTCGACACCAATGTTATTCTATCGAGGATAGAATAACAGGCCAGTGTGTCTGGAAAGATCATAGCGGCTTGGAGCCATGGATCATTTGAGGTTGTTCTGTCGACTTACATCCTTAAAGAACTGCGCCGTGTATTGCCGAGGCTTGTTCATCGCCACGGACTCAGTGACGCTGAGATGGACGATCTGGTCGATATACTCACCAATGAACTCTCCCGCCGCTAAGGGATTGTAAAAAAATAATTGTAACTAAAATGGATTTTGCTATACTCTCCAGCATGGAGAAGAATCTTATCGCAGATCGATTCAACTTGCTGGCGTGGACGCTGGATGAACGGTTGCGCCGGATTGTCTGCGCAGCCGAAGCCAAGGTTCTGGGCCATGGGGGAGTCACGACTGTCTCCCAGGCCACCGGAGTCTCGCGACGGGCTATTCATTCCGGACTAAAAGAGTTGGAGGAACGTCCTGAAGAACAGGAGGCTTCCTCGCTGAGGATCAGGCGTCCGGGGGGCGGACGAAAGAAAGTGGCCGACCGGGACCCCGCGCTTCTGGCCAATCTTGAGTCGCTGGTTGAGCCGGTGACGCGAGGAGACCCCGAAACGCCTCTCAGGTGGACGACCAAAAGCCTGCGGCGGCTGTCTGATGAGTTGAAGGCAATGGGGCATACCGTGAGTCATGCCTCCGTCGGGACGCTTCTTGGGGAGCTGGGATACAGCCTTCAGGCCAATGTGAAAACGCTCGAAGGCGGTGATCATCCGGACCGGAACGCCCAGTTCGAATACATCAACGCCCAGGCCGAGGATCGCCTGAAGCGGGGAGAGCCGGTCATTTCGGTGGATACCAAGAAGAAAGAGCTCATCGGACCCTTCAAGAACAACGGACGGACGTGGAGGCCGCAGGGTGACCCCGAAGAGGTCAATGTTTACGACTTCATCAACAAGGAGCTGGGTCGGGCCAACCCTTACGGAGTCTACGATCTGGCCCAGGATGAGGGATGGGTGAGTGTGGGAACCGATCACGACACGTCGGCATTTGCCGTCCAGACGATCCGACGATGGTGGCAAAGCGTGGGGGCGGAATCCTACCCTCAGGCCACCGAGCTTCTGATTACAGCGGATGGGGGAGGAAGCAACGGATCCCGCGTGCGCCTCTGGAAGGTCGAAATCCAGAAACTGGCGGACGAGATTGGGATTCCCGTCACGATTTGTCATTTTCCTCCCGGAACCAGCAAGTGGAACAAGATTGAACATCGCCTGTTTTCGTTTATCAGTATGAACTGGAGAGGACGACCGCTGGTCAGCCACGAAGTCCTTCTGAACCTGATCGCCAACACCAGGACGAAAAGCGGACTCACGGTCAAAGCCGAGCTTGATCCAGGGGTCTACCCCAAAGGCATCAAGATCTCTGACGAGGAAATGGCCTCTCTCCATCTGGTTCGCCACGCTTTTCATGGGGAATGGAATTATTCCCTTCATCCCAGAGACGGATGAATTGTTATCTTTATATTTTAAAAAGCCCTAACTGGGGTCCACTCCACCATAGACATCCTGAGCATTGTCAAAAAATACTATCCGGCAAAACTTGTAACCCCGCGTACTCTGTTTGGTATTCAGGAAATCCTCGAATCCATAAAAAAAGAATCAACCGGACAGGAATCGGAGGGCAATCGATGATGATGGGCACGAAAACAGCGTTTTTCAGACCCGGAAGCCTCCATGAATATTCCCAGGCTCTAGCTAACGGAAATCCCGACGGGTGGGTTCTCGGGGAATTTCTGGACGCATTTTACGAAGCCCCCCCGAATCACAGACAGAACATGATTGAACAAGAACCTGAACTTTTGGGTGGGAAGATCAGAAACGGCGATGTCACAGACGCCTACATTGCCGCAACAGCGGAGTATCTGGCGTGGCATTTTTCTCTTTTAACTCCCGACTGGACTCAAGACTCCCGACGGATCATGAAAGAACCATGGTTCGCAACCGATATCGAGGGACTCAAAACCCTTCTGGCCATGGAAAGTCCTGCGGCCTTTCGCAGGCGGAATCTTTTCGTCTCACAAAATGCCCTGTCAAGGGCATAGAAGCCTACAAGATCCATAGGAATACCTAGCAACAGAGCCTCTTCCTTCCAGGAACCCTTCTTCTTTTCCCCTCCCGGTTTTCCCCTCCCGGAGTGGTGCCCCCAAAGATTTTCGAGCTTCGAAAGATACCCGGCCTTGAGGTCGGCCTTCCCGAGCATGGTCGGCAGGGTCGTATAATCCATCATGACTGGAATGGCTGACCTCCGCTTTGTCGGAGACAAACGAGGAGAAGAAGATCTGTCAACCGACTCTTCGGAAGATCCTGGGTGGTGACTTCGGATTTGATTCCCTTAATTATTGAATGCACAATTAATCTGTCACATATGAATGGGATGACCTCAAACGACGGGCCAATATCGCCAAGCACGGCGTCGATTTTTCCCTTTCAAAAGACTTCGATTGGGACCAGGCAACCTATACGGAAGATGAGCGAAGGGACTATGGGGAAACACGCCGGGTAGCCCTTGGGTTTATTGGTGCTCGCTTGCATGTTCTGACCTATACGAAACGGGAGGGCATATGCCGGGTCATCAGCCTTCGGAAAGCGAATGCCCGAGAGAGGAGTTCCTATGAAACGCAAGCCTGACCATATTTCCCAGGAAGATTGGGACGCAGTGGATTCGACTCCTTTGACGGATAAAATGCTCAAACGGATGCGGCCCGCCTCGGAAGTCGTTCCGGAGATTGTCGCGGAATACCGAAGGTCCCGGGGGCGACCGCCGAAAGAGGTCACAAAGGGTGCCACGACGGTACGATTCGACGCGGATATCGTGGCGTCCTTTCGCTCGTTGGGCCGGGGATGGCAGACCCGGATGAATGACGTCTTGCAGGAATGGCTCAAGGAACATCCGACTGCGTGACGAATGGGGGAATGATCGAGGGGCCGGTGCCGCCTCATCTTCATTGATGTTCCGAGCAGGCTACCCTCTCCTGGATGGTCGCTTCATCAGGAGAGGGTAGGAATGCGCTTCCCCTTTCTGTTACTGGTTTATAATGGGCGTTTGACCAGTTGAGACGCTTTATCACCTGCAAGGCAGTTCTGGAAGACGTTCCCGTGGTTTTGGTCGATCCACCGAATACCTCCAGTACATGCTCTCTTTGTGGAGATTGCGAAAAAGGCAACCGAACGTCTAAAGGCCATTTCTCCTGTTTGATCTGTAAACGCACCGAACACGCGGACATCAATGCCGCACGGACCATTCGTTTCAAGGCCGCAATCAATCGGCCTATCGCAGTTTGAATGAAATACTTGAACTGCAAACCCCCACTACAACCGTTATCCATGTTTAGATGAATTCTTTCAGAATTTCGTTGTCATACACACCCTCGATGACCAATCCATAGGTTGACATAAACCGTCAAACCGATTTCAAAGCGCCGGAATAGCATAGATCTCCGAATTCCAATTCCTCGCTTTCGAAGAGTTCCCGTAAGCCTTTCTTTATTTCTGGTCTTGTGTAGGTAAAAGATCCATTCTTCTTTTCGACAGAGATGAGATCGGAAAGATGGCATTTGTCGATCAAGACGGATCGATCTTTCCAGAAAGCAACAGTAGTGGGTATTTCGGGGCAAGATGCTGTTGCACCACCCAGGAAAAAAGGCTCGGGTGAAGTCTCTGTCCATGGGTCATCGATCATCCTCCGGAAGGAATCGTGAAAATCGGTTCATTATCCGGAGGATATCATGACTAAATATTCAAACTTAACAAATACTTGAGGTTATAGTTTTTAGTGTGAACCAATAAATTGAATCAGTGTCGACACAAAACAGTCGACAACATCCTGTTGTTATTTTCCCAAAAAAATACCCCCGGAGGACAAAATCAGGTCTCCGGGGGTATTTCCAAATTTAATCGTCGAATCAGGACTGGAAAAGAAATTTCAGTTCAGAATGGAAACAATTCCAAAGGTACAGTTTGATCCCTGAGTACAGGAATACGTGTTGTTTGAAAAACTCAAGGAGCTCGGAATTCCTGAACTACCAAACCCAGTGCTTGTGTAGGGATTGCTGGAAAGGCCAGTAATGGTTGTAACTCCACTGCTATTCGTTCCTGTGAGAGAAAAGATCAAATGATTCACCAAATCCAGGACAAAGGATCCCTGATTATTGTTGGTCGGACTAACAGACGCTTCACTTGAACCGAAACTCCCCGCAGTGGTGAAGGGGTAAGGAGTTATCACAGGATTGGACCCTGAAACATAACTTGTCCCAAAGAAAAGATTATCCGCCAAATCCGCAGATTCGTTATAATAGTCGGGATTATAAACCGCATAACTACAAGGACCGATTGACTCACTTGGAGCATTCGATGGGGAATTAGCAAAAACCCCGTTTGTTTTACTGTATGAAAGGATATGGGCATATATAACAGTCGAACTGCAGTTTTGTGGTGTGGCATCAGTATAAATCAAAAGGCCGTCACGAGAATCGACTTCAATCGCATCATTGGGGATCGTAAAACTGCTGGAAAAAGGAGTACAACTCCCCACCGTCATAGTACTGCCTGAAAAAGAAAAAGAACAGGCCCCGATAAATGTATCGGAGTTAGTTGACGTTCCTGACCCTGTCGTTTGAGTGCCATACCACACAATATTATTGGCAAAATCAGCCCCCACAACTGTATCCCCTGAAGGAACACCGTTTGAAAAGGTCCCAGAAGTCAAGTTCCCGGCTGCATCATAGGTATATAAAAAACCATTCGTATTTGATCCCCCGACGATTAGCGAATTCGCGGGATATAATCCAAATCCATATCCAGAAAGAACAGGAGTATGGCCGGCAAACGCTATTACCCCGGTACTTGGGTTGGCGGTGTAGGTACAGATGACCAAACTCGAAGAACCCGCCGGAAAGGACAGGATTAGGATATTGTGACCAGGATCAAATTGGGCATTACTGATCGCCCCTCCGCAACCGTTACTAGCCGTCGCAGGGATTGTATAAAGAGATGGAGAACTGGAGTTAGTCACTGTCCCGTTGGCCGTATAAGTAAAACTTGCCAATTGAGTGCCACCTGCTGCGGGGGTGGTGGCAACAACAATGGACCCCACAATCGTTGCACCGCTTCCAGAGCCTGTTCCGCTTCCAGAGCCTGTTCCGCTTCCAGAGCCTGTTCCGCTTCCAGAGCCTGTTCCACTTCCAGAGCTTGTTCCACTTCCAGAGCTTGTAGCAGGAAGGTTGGTATTGAGAGCGGTTTGCTGCACACCGTCATACACGGTTGTCGTTGTATCATTGGCCAAAGCCAGTATATTCGATTGATTTTGTGCCGAGATACTCCCAGAATTATTAATGTAGTTCGTATAGCTCATCAATATATTTGATGGGGTAGTTGACCCAACAGTTGTTGAATTCATCAAGGATGAGCAGTTCGTAAATGAAGTGCTGGAATCCTCCACGCAAGATGCCAGAATGTTTGCATCCGACGTGATCTGCTGGATTCCGCTTGTTGAAAGATTTGATGCGTTTAATAGCCCGGTCTGGATGTTCACATATTGATTAAAAGTACTCAGATTACTATTAAGGGCAGATGTCGTCCCAACAATTGAAGGGAATCCTGAGGGGGTAAATGTCTGGCTGGGCCCCATAAACAAGGAAGCGGCAAGAACTGTTGTATACTCGGTCACATTGACTGTCTTTGGAATATTGCTGGGAGTTCCGATCGGAGACATCATAAGGATATGGCCATTATATTTTCCAGATGGGGAATTTCCGCCGTTTGCAACAACATAAAGGAAAGCCGTGCTTGGAACAGACGTTGAAGCTTTCAATGTATAGGCGCCATTAACACCCGTTGTAACAGATGGGCTGATTCTTATAGCCGCTCCTCCTGGAGAGGAAGCCGCCTCCCAGAGAGAAACGGACGAAGAAGAAAGGTCGGTTAAACCTCCCTGAACCGTTCCAGAGACAGTCACACCAGCACCACCACCACCCCCGCTACCTCCTCCGCAGGCCGCAAGCGAAAGAACGAAAAACACCGCCATTGAACTCAACTTCCATAAAGGGAAAAACATATTCCCGTTTGAATCCTGACATCTCTTTTCCTCGGCCATTTGCACACAAGACCTACCTTGCCTATAATCAAATAGGGGTTTCATGGGTGAACCTCCAAGCTATGTTTGTTTCAGGGGCCGCTTTGCAGAGTGGCCCCTGTCATTTTGTCTTTACTTTTCCCAAATGTTCTCGTTCCCCTTACTTCTTGATTCCATTCGCTGTCTTGTCCTTGAGCAAGACCTTCAGATTGTCAAAAAAGCCGGCATAAAACTCCGGATTCTGGACCGTTCCCCTCTGTGTCACCACCGAGTTGTACTCGGACCCGATCGGAAAAAGAGGGATCAACCAGAGAAGATGCCACCAGACGTACTCTTTCCGGTGAAGCTCGGTTGTCTGGTTCGCCGCAAGGCTGACCTGGGTGATGCCCTGGCCCAGCGGGACAAAGGTGACCGTTGAAGTGATCTGGTAAGAAACGTTCTTGTCGTTCTGATCCGTCATCTCGCGATCGGCAAGGATGATCGCGTTTGCCTTGTCCGCAGAGCGGACCATGAAGCCCTGCTGGGAAAGGACCCGTAACGATGCCGCCCAGGTACGATCCTCGGATGCCGAAATGGATTCGGTGTTTCCCTGGATCTGTTCTGAAGAATTGAAGGCCTGCCGGTAGGATGGCTCGGAGCCACAACCGGAGACCAGCAAAAGACCCACCAAAAGGATCATTGCCCTGGTGAAGAAAACCAAACCATTTCCGTGGTTCCTGAACCTCGGACTCCCCATGGGAGAAGAGGTCTCAAGTGACTCCGATCCCTCATTCATCCTTCTGGAAGATCCTTCCTGTAAACCCATCACTCACTCCTTCCCAAAATTGTCTATAGCTATCACTTTTGATAAAAAGGACAAGTGATGGCGAAAGGGTAGATCAGCTCCCCAATTCTGTCTATCCATCGAAAGTAGTGGATTGCCTTTTGGGGGAATTGAGCTATATTTATCATAGAATAATGATCTGAATGGATTCACAGGACGATGGTCGTAAAAGCCGAACAATTCTCACCAGATGATGTAGTTAGGGGAAGTCATTTTCATGGTGATTCGAACATGTTGCGTACCGAAACAAACGAGGTGCTTCGATGGACGCTGTGATGGAGTTATCCTCAAAGGATTATCAGACTCTCCTGAACCTCATCTGCCGGCTTCACAATGCAAAAGATTCAAAAGCCCTGTTTCTCGAAATATGGGATTCCCTTCACGATGCACTTGATCTCACGACCGGAGTTTTCATCCCCGCCGACAGGGAGTCCGGGGACTTTCTTCTCGACGGAGCCCAGATTTTCGATCACCCTTCCCAATACTTCATGGAGTACGCCCTTCACTTCTCCACCCTCGATCCGGTCTTTTCTTCCGGGTGGTTCCGGAGTTTTTCAAACGATGTCACAAGGCTTTCCGATCTTGTCCCACCAGACTGGTTCGATACCTCCCCTTACGCCCAGGATCTCCTGAAACGGGCCCAGATCTCCCATATTCTGGCATCCAATCTGGGCTTTGAGGGATATCCCGTCGGGGTTCTGCGGCTACACAGGGAGAACCGGGAAAAACCATTCACGCAGCGGGAGATCCTGTTCCTGAAACTTCTGGCACCCCATCTTTCCCAGATGATCAACCAATTCCGGGAGCAGTCCATTCCGGAGTACTCACCCAAAACGGGAATCATGTTCATCCAGCAGGACCAGTCGATCTTCTGGGGAAACAAGATTGCCAAACAGATCTGGGGAGATCGCAGTGCGCACGACTTCAATGCGTCCGGGAGCGATCTTCCCAACATTATCAGCACGAGTCTCGGCACATACAGGGTCATAACGATCCCCATCCAGGCGCTGAAAGACACCGACGATCCTGTTTCTGAAAAAATAAAAGCCCAGGTGCTTCTTCTTGAGCCATTTCCCCAAAAAAAGTCGACCCGGGAAAAACTCTCCTCACTGGGACTCTCTCCCCGGCAGGCAGAAATTGCCGCGCTCGTTCTCCAGGGAAGGAGCAATCGGCTTGTTGCTTCCGATCTCGGCATCTCGGAGCAGACGGTCAAGGACCATCTTCACGATATCTTCAACAAGCTCAAGATCAAAAGCCGCTACCAGCTGATTTTTCTCTGCGCGAACGCGATGTAGAATCGTCTGTAAGAGTTGACTTGTGCACGACAAAAAGAAAAAGAGGGGTCATAGAACGGTCTTAACGGTTTTTAAGACTGAATCGGCCCTTAAAAAACAAAGGAAGGCTTAAGGATCCACACCAAATTCTCTGGAGTCATCCCCAACCGCCCGGGCATCCCGGATAAGAGGTCAAGACAGTTTCGGATCGGCTGGTAGGGGATGTCCTTGGTCACCCTGACGTCAAAGCGGTTCTTGGCCTGATTTTCAAAATCGGAGGAATGTTTATCGCAGGTGGGCCACCCTGCTCCAAAATTTCTGATTTTTACTCCATCTCAATTCTTCCTCCAGACATTGGCCAGCCCCTGACAGCATGGATGGATAGGCACTCTAGACAGACCATCAAACATACTCTAACGTATCGACAATGGATCAATGTTGGAGGCTATTATGCGTGTGATTGTCAAAAAATGGGGAACCAGTGCTTCCGCTCGCATCCCGTCAGGGATCATGGAAGCCGCTCACCTTTCTCTGAATGATGCGGTCGATGTCCGGGTCGAGGATGACCGTATCGTCATCGAACCGATACGATCATCTGAGTATCAGCTTGCCGATTTGCTGTCCAGGATAACGCCCCAAAACATCCATGACGAGGTCCGGGTTGGAGAACCTGTCGGCAAAGAAATTTTGTAGTCACCCTGTCAGGAGACCCTCCTTCAGCCATACTTGTCGACCAGGTCAAAAACCTAGACTGGGTTGCCCTCAGTGCCACGTCTTAAACGGCGTGTCACACCGGGTGAACTGACGGAGGTGAGGGCGAGGATATTCGCTCTCATCGGAGAGACTCAAGTGACATGGAACCGGTGAGGAGGCTTGTTTTGACTGGACCGGCCCATCGACACTTCCTGAAGAGATGCCGATACAGCCACGTCGCTGTGTTTACGGCTCAAATCGGAAATGATATTGGTATCAAAAAGGTACAAGCCAAACCTACAAAACTGTTGGAGGGCGGTGTGTTACCGAACCACGATGCGGTGGACCCAGTTCTTCCCGGTTCAAGGGAGACAACAACAAACTCTTGAGCGAAGAACGTGCTTCTTGACTCAGGCGATTCCATAAAGCAACATCCACAAGCACAGCGGTCTCCACACCGCGCCTCGTAATCATCTGGGGGCCTTTATTTACGCAGGCATCCAAAAGCTCACCAAAACCTGATTTCGCATCATATACTGACCAAGAATCCATGGACATTCCCTCCTATAACTGGGTAAAGGACCAGTCTAATAGAATGAGTCCCAAAAACAATCCCTACGGGTCCATACATGCGTCACCATCTGTCACTTTTGACCATGCCGGGTCACCTTGTGAAGTTGGGCTCAGAACGCAAGTATTGGGAGTTTCCCGAGGGTCTCTATCGGAAACCCGAGCCCCTTCTCCGTCCTCCGTTTTAAGGTAGCTTGTATTTCAGGATTGTCAAAACGTTCCCCTCCCTGCGAGAAGAGGCAAACCTCACTCCATCTTTCTGATGCATGTTCTTTCCCGGAAGCCTTATCATTCCTCTGTCAAAGGGGAAGATCATCAGGATCTTCAGATCTTCGACGGATTCGACCACTTGGAGGGTCACCAATCGGCAACGAGGTCCAGTGGAAAAAAAGTCCAGACACCTCTCGTACCACCCTTCCTCCGAAATCTGACCCACTCCCCTTCAAACGTGAGCGCTCCTCTGAATTCCCATTCGGTTAGACACAATCCAATCGTGCGTGATACATTAAGCAATGATATTATCCAGCTAAAAAGAACCTCCCGCCCAACCGGACAAAAAGACCGGCAGAGATGTCATGGTGGGGATTTGGGCCTTTTCGGGCCTTGGTTCTTTGAAGAAAACCCGCTTGGGAACCATGTTCCCCAAGATCAGTTCGGGAGCAGAAATCAATCCGCCCCAATGGGCACAGGAAACCATCTATCCGGAGAAAATTCATCCCATGGAAAAAGGCGTAATCAAGGAAAAAGAACAAACCCCAGTCGAGCATTATACAGAAGGACTCATTCCCGACCGCGACCCTCTCATCAGGGAAATCGGCATTCTGACCGGCCAGCATGGAAGGCCCTTTCTTGGTCCTCAGGGTGGAATGACCCTCGCAACGCTTGCCTACATGAACAAGGTCAAGAGAGTGTACGAATGGACCGGTGCCTATGGCTATTCCACCCTCTGGCTTGCAAAGATCCTCCCCAATGACTGCCAGTATATGATTGGCACCATCGCCGATGAAAATCAGCGCCTGATCGCCAACTATCTCAAAAGGGCAGGACTTCAAAGCAGGGTCAGCATCAAGATCACAGACGGTGCCAAGCAGTTTGGCGAGACAGAAGGACAGTTCGACCTTCTGGTTCTCGATCTTCAGCAGGAAAGAACCAAAATGGCCGCCTGGCTTGATGTGATTCCCGACAAGATCGCGGAAGGTGGACTGGTCGTCTCGCTGGGGAATCTTCCCGCAGGAGTCGGCTCCGAACAGACTAAAAACATGCTGACATCCTCGGTTGAAGCTTACAACCACAGGATGTTTGCCGACCCGCGATTCTTGTCCTCAATGCTTCCCATCTGTGATGGAACAATGGTTTCCTACCGCATTCCCAGGGGATGATAAAGGACGCACTCGATATGGACACCGACTCCACCCGGAACACCCCTCTCCCGAAGCTTCTGATCGCCTCGGGAGAGGCCAGCTTTGACCTCTTCTACCGAACACGCTTCCTGACCCCCGACCCGGTTATCTATGTTGAAACCCCCACCACCCGCTCCCTTCTGCTCTCGGACCTTGAAGTCGATCGTGGAAAAAAACAGGCTACCGTTGACGAGGTCGTTCCGACCAGAACCTTTGAGGAAAGACTCAAGGCCAACGGGAAAAGAGCCAACCTCCCGGCGATCGCCGCACTTTTTTTGAAGGATCGCCATTTCGACCGGGTTCTGGTTCCTTTCGATCTCGCTTCCGGCTACTCGAGGGCCCTTGAATCCGAAGGGATCGAAATCGTTGTCTCCGACGGGGAACTCTATCCGCAAAGGGCTCTCAAAAACCCCGAGGAGATCAGATGGATCAGGGAGACCCAAATCGGAGTCGAGGAGTCCCTGGAAATTGCTCTTGAACTCCTCAGAAAAGCGGAAATCAGGGAGGGTCTGATCTGGGTTGACGGAGAGTACCTGACCTCGGAACGGGTCAAATCCGTCCTCAAGCAGGAGATGCTCAAAAGAAACCTTCTGGGCCGCCACACGATCGTTGCCGGAGGGGAACAGGCCTGCGACCCCCATATGGAAGGGACAGGACCGCTTCCAGCCCATCTCCCCATCGTTTTCGACATCTTCCCGAGCCATGAAGAGACCCGCTACTATTCCGACATGACCAGGACCTTCTTCAAGGGTGCTGTCTCACCGGAACTCAAAAGAAACTACCAGGCCGTTCTCGATGCCCAGAACAAGGCCATCGACCTTGCCGGTCCGGGAGTGGATTCAAAGCTTCTTCACGAAGCGGTCGTCGCCCACTTTTCCTCCATGGGCTATTCCACCGGAATCCGACCGGACGGAAGGATGGAAGGCTTCTTCCATGGAACGGGCCACGGGGTCGGTCTTGAAATCCATGAAGCGCCAAGAGTGGGTCGCGCCGGTGAACTTCTTGCTCCGGGTCACATCATCACCGTTGAGCCAGGGCTCTATTACCCGGGAGTCGGGGGAATCCGGATCGAGGATATGCTCGCCATTACGGATACAGGTGCACAAAACCTCACGACATTCCCCAAGACACTCAAAAGCGCCATCATCGACTGATCGGGGAGCCCGTGATCAAAGAGCCTGTCGATCTGGTCACCGGGGCAACTTCCCCTGTCGGGCTTGCCATCCTTGACGCCCTGACAGACAGAGGCACCCCTCCGGTCGCAACAGGGCGATCGCATCACAGGCCTCCATCCGTTCCCGAACGCTGCGACTGGCTCACACTGGACCTTCTCTCTCCGCTCCGGCTTCCCGAAACGCCCCCCTGGAAAGAGCGTGGACTCAGAACCTTCTACCACCTGGCCCACCCCACCTTCCATCGTCATGAACAGGATCCCTTCTCCCTATTGCCCGCTCTCAGGGGAGTTCAGGAACTTCATCAGGAGATCCGTCCCCATCTTCAGAAAGGGTCAAGCCTTCTCTTTCTCTTGCCGGATCTCGATCGTCTGGCCGTCTCCGGCTACATCTCCGCGAGAATCTACCTCGGCGCGTTAAAGGGACTGATCCGGCAATGGAAGGTCGAGCTTGCCCCAGAAGGAATCTTTGTGGGGGGGCTGACGATGATCCACGTCCCTGGACACACGACTCCAAACATGAACCCTGCCATCCTGGAGAAACTGAAACGTTCCTCCCCCATGGGAAGACTGTTCACAGGGACAGAAGTCGCCCATTTTTTAATGACGCTTGCCCATTTTTCAGAAATGGGCACATCATGGCCATCAGATCTTCTGATCAGTCTCGACTCCCAGACTCTTTTTTGTCCATAAAAACATCATTGCCCATCTTCTTTTTCTATTTGAAAGATAGAAAAAGCCCCAGAATCATTCCTGAAAAGCCCATATCTTTTTTTGATATCTGAACCGAAAGACTGTGCAAAGCTTGACATTTTCCCTGACTGATAAGACAATCCCATCAATTGAATTATCTGCTCAAACATGATTGAATCCAATGGGGATGATCAAAGCAGATTCGTGCATGGGTGGGAAAGTCACTGATGTCATTTGCCGATTCTTCTGAACACGAGATCGAACCTGAAAGAAAAGTCGGAAAACTCAAAGCGTTTCGATTTTTTGGAGCCAGACGGGAATCCAAAAAACGCGCAAGAGCGCTCACACTGGGCGGGAATATCCTCGTATTGTGTCTGGGGAATATCTGCCGAAGTCCGGTCGTTGAAACCCTTCTCAAAAAAAGTCTCCCGGGAGAGCTCTTCCAGATTCGCTCCAGGGGGCTTCTTCCACTCGATTCCCAACCGTCCCCGGAGGATTATGCCAAACAGGCCAAAAGTCTTGGCGTGGATCTTTCCGACCATTTGTCCAACCCCATTTCCGCTGAAGACATCTCATGGGCAACCATTATCCTGATCATGGACGACTCCAACAGGGAGGGGCTCAGGAGATATGGGGAGATGGCACTTTCCAAGGTGGTCTGGCTTGGTGCATGGGATCCCTCCGGCGACATCGTGATCCCGGATCCCTTTCGTGAGCCTCCACAGACCCAGCGGCAAATCATCACCCGGATGAAGAGGGTTTCTTCCCATTTCACAGCATGGCTGATTCATACCGTGAACAGCCATCGTAACCAGATCTCCAGACCATGAAGGATTCCGGATCGATGAACGGTTCTACCGGAAGATCCATGACAGTCCGGCTCTCTTTTTGACCAAAACGGCCTGCCCCGGCTTTCGGACCGGCAGGCCGGGCAATCTTCTTCGATCATGAGGAGGCTTCATGTGCGGCATTTTTGGCTATACAGGAACCAGACGGGCGGCTGAAACCGTCGTAGACGGCCTTGAAAAACTGGAATATCGCGGATACGATTCCGCGGGAGTCCTGGTTCTTTCCGAGGGCGATCCGGTTCTGGTGCGAACGGTCGGCGCAACCCGGGAGCTCCGGGAGCGAATGGGAAAACAGCCGCCTCCGGGACACACCGCCATCGGACACACCAGATGGGCCACCCATGGCCAGCCTTCAGAGAGAAACGCCCACCCCCACCGCTGCGGGCAGGTCTTTGTCGTCCATAACGGCATCATTGAAAACGATTCCGAAATCCGCCGGGAGCTTCATCATGTCGGAACAGCCTTTTCATCCGATACCGACAGCGAGCTCATCGGCCATCTGATCGACCGGAACATGACCTCCGGAATGGATTTCAAAACCGCGGTCCTCGCCACTCTTCCCAGACTTTCAGGGACCTATTCCTTTCTGGCCGTCACCGACCGTTCGGACTCTCCCGTCATCGCGGTGCACATGGGATCTCCCCTGATCATCGGAAAAAATGCGGAGGGCCTTTTTCTCTCCTCCGATGCCCATGCCTTTCCTCCCGAAGTCTCCGAGATCCTCCCTGTCTCCCGGGGAGATGTGGTCATCCTCTCTTCGGGGAAACCGCCCGAATTCCTTCTGGGAGCGGGTCAGGAAAAACCCTTTCAGAGCTGGTCCGTCACACCCGAAACCCAAGGCAAGGGGATTTACCCCCATTACATGTTGAAAGAGATCCATGAACAACCGGGCGTTGTCAGAAATCTCCTCGCCGGTCTTCTCGAAAAAACCGATGGACATCTGAAGATTAACCTCCCGGAACGGGTCTCCAGAAAGCTTCACAAGGCCCGACGCATCCTGATCATTGCCTGCGGGACATCCTTTCACGCCGGCCTGTTTGGAAAATATCTCCTGGAGTCCATCGGGCTGGTCTCCGTTTCGGTGGAGGTCGCCTCCGAGTTCAGATACCGCCATCCGGTGGTCGACCCCGAGCGGGATCTGGCCATCCTGATCACCCAGTCCGGAGAGACCGCCGATACCTTGAGCTGTCTCAGGCTCTTGAAGGAACTGGGGGTTCCCCAGATCGTCCTGACCAATGTCGAGGGAAGCACTGCGGTCCGGGAAGCCGATGATGCCATGTTCCTCCTGGCGGGCCCGGAACTGGGCGTCGCCTCGACAAAAGCCTTTCTCGCCCAGATCGTCTACATGATGTTTTTTGCACTGGAGCTTGGTCTCAAGAAACCTCATCCGGAACATTCGAACGCACACATTTATTCGATCCTGGATGAGTTTTTCCGCATCCCGGCCCTCATGGAAGAAACGCTCAACCTGTCCCCTTCCATCCGGGATCTCGTCAAACCGTTTACCCATCTTCCCTCCACCTTGTTTCTGGGACGGGGACGGGACTATCCACTGGCCCTCGAAGGCGCCCTGAAACTCAAGGAGATCTCCTACATCCATGCCGAAGGCTACCCCTCTGGAGAGCTCAAGCACGGGCCATTGGCCCTGGTCTCGGACAGCATGCCGGTCTTCGCCCTGGTCTCGGGATCCGAGCTTCTTCCAAAGATCCTCGGGAACCTGAAGGAGGTTCACTCACGAAGCGGCATCATCATCTCGATCGCGCCAGCATCTTTAAAGGGTGCGCTGACCGATGTCGTGAACCACCAGATCCTTCTTCCTCCGGTCGGGGACTTTTTCCTTCCCCTTCTCTCCACCATCGTTCTTCAGTTCATCTCTTACCACATGGCAGACCTGAAGGGGTTCGATGTCGATCGTCCCCGGAATCTGGCCAAGAGCGTCACCGTCGAATAAAACCAACCAAAGGATGGACAGATGAGCCTTATCGACAAGATTGTTTCCAGAAAAGCTGTAGTCGGCGTGATCGGATGCGGGTATGTTGGTCTCCCGCTTGCGGTTGAGTTTGCCAAAAAAGGATTTCAGGTCATTGCCTTCGATATCGATGCTCCCAGAGTCGACCAGATCAACAAGGGAGACTCCTACATCCCGGATGTTCCCTCCTCCGAGCTGTCAGAGGTGACAAAGTCCGGACATCTCATCGCGACGACCGACTTCAAGAAGCTCAAGGATGTCGATACCGTCTCCATCTGCGTTCCGACTCCTCTGAGAAAGACCCGCGACCCGGACATCTCCTATATCGTCAAGTCTCTGGAATCCATCGTCGCCAACAGGAAAGAAGGCCAGCTCATCGTCCTGGAAAGCACGACCTATCCCGGAACCACCCGGGAGGTCATGCTTCCCGAGCTTGAAGAAAAAGGGAAATACAAGGTCGGACAGGACTTCTACCTGGCTTTTTCCCCGGAGCGCGTCGATCCGGGAAACCAGACCCATTCCATCTTCAATACGCCGAAGGTTGTGGGCGGAATCACCCCGACCTGCACCAGGGCGGTTTCCGAGCTCTATGGAACGATCGTCACCAAGGTCGTTCCCGTTTCCTCCCCGGAGTCGGCCGAGATGGTGAAGCTTCTGGAAAACACCTTCCGGTCGGTCAATATCGGACTGGTCAACGAACTGGCGCTGATGAGCCATATCCTGAACGTGAACATCTGGGAGGTGATCGAGGCCGCGGCGACCAAGCCGTTCGGCTTCATGCCCTTCTTTCCGGGACCGGGTCTCGGCGGACACTGTATCCCCATCGATCCCCACTATCTCTCCTGGAAGGCCAAACAGTCGGGATTTGAAGCCCGGTTTATCGAGCTTGCGGGTGTCGTCAACGGCGCCATGCCACACCATGTCCTCACCCGGGTCAACGATGCGTTAAACGAGCATTCGAAATGCTTGAAAGGCTCAAGAATCCTGATCGTGGGCGTGGCCTACAAGAAAAACGTCAACGACCTCCGGGAATCCCCCGCACTCGACCTGATGGTTCTTTTGGAACAAAAGGGAGTCATTCTCGAATACACCGATCCCTATATCAGCTCCTTCAATCTTCTCGGGAGAGAATTTCATTCGGCCAACATCGCGCCGGGAACGGACCTTTCCCGCTTCGATGCGGCCATCGTCGTCACCGACCATACAAACGTCGACTATCTGGGGCTGACACAGCGCCTTCCGGTGATCGTCGATACCCGGAATGTCTTCAAGGGGATCACCAACTCGAAGATCTTCGGATTGTAAGAAGAAATATTCTTTCCAGGAACAGGAACCGATCGACGGGACTCATCAAAAAAGAAGGGGAGAGAGAATCCTCTCCCTTTCTTCAGTCAACTGCTGACAAAACAGGAGGCTTCATGGCCGGAAACACCATGCTCATTACCGGAGGCGCTGGCTTCATCGGCTCGAATATCGCCAGAAAACTTCTCGCCGAAGGAAAAACCGTCGCCATTCTTGATAACCTCGCAACAGGAAAGCGCGAGAATATCGACGACATCAAGGCTCATGTCCGTTTCATCGAAGGGGATGTCAGGGATCGGGACCTTCTGAAAAAGATCCTTCCCGATGTCGAGGTGATCTTTCATCAGGCGGCGCTCGGATCGGTTCCCCGCTCCATCAAGGATCCCTTCGAAACCCAGTCCGCCAATGTCGATGGAACCATGGCCATCCTGTGGGAAGCCAAACATGCGGGCGTCAGGAGAGTGACCATTGCCGGTTCGTCTTCTGTCTACGGGGATGCGCCGGGGATGCCCAGGGTCGAGACGATTGTGCCGTCCCCGCTTTCGCCCTATGCGTTGACCAAGATGAGTCAGGAGCATCTCGGCGCCATTTTTTCAAAAACTTATGGGCTTGAATGTGTGACGCTCCGGTATTTCAATATTTTCGGACCCTTTCAGGATCCCCAGTCGGAATACGCGGCGGTGATTCCCCGTTTCATTACCAAGATCATCAAAAATGAACCGATCACGATCTACGGCGACGGACTCCAGTCCCGGGACTTTACCTTCATCGACAATGTCGTGTCGGCGAACTTGCTCGCAGCCCGGACAAAAACCGGGATCGGACAGGCCGCAAATATCGGCTGTGGCGCGCAATTCACCCTTCTGGACCTTGTCGAAGAGTTGAAAAAGCTGCTGGGCAAACCGAATGTGGCCATTGATTTTCAGCCACCGAGGGCCGGTGATCCGAGAGAGTCGAGAGCCGATATCAAAAAAGCGGAAGAGCTTCTGGGCTATCGCCCGCTTGTGGATTTTTCCGAAGGACTAAAACGCACCGTTGAATGGTTCAAGGCCAGAACATAGGATCAAGATGAATCTACAAAAAGATATGGTATCCGGAGCGACGTTTTCATCTGAAAAGAACCTCCGGGCCACTTTTGGAGTCTGGAAACAATGATCCGGATTTTCAACCACTACGTCTCCCTGACAATTCTCTTTATTGCCTTCGGGGACTTTCTGATCCTTACCGGGACCTTCCTGGGTATCCAGGCGATCGGAGACAGCTCACAGAGCCTTTCCCGATCGATCGGGTCGATTGCGGGGACACCGTCGATTCTTCTGGCATCACTCATCACCGGAGCTCTGGGAATATTGTCCCTGTTCATTTCGGGGCTGTACGACTTTACCCATTTTACGGACTCGAAGGAATTCAAGATACGACTTGCCGTTGCGATCATCATGATTTTCTTCTTTACAGAAATGATCCATATCCTGTTTTCCCCTCCTCATCCAAAGAAATACCTTCATATCATCGCCGTTTTCATTTCCATCGTGATCCTGGCCATCTGGAGAACCGCGGCGGTCAACTTCCGCTTCAAGGGATCCACCGAAAAGGTGCTCTTTCTGGGCAATGCCCACATTGCGAAGATCCTGTCGGAGATCAACCTCCAGAGGAATAATATCGCTGTGGTCAGGATCCTTTCCCAAGAAGAGCTTGCGGATTTTGATCTGGCGGATTTCATCTCGAAAAACACCGTTCACAGGATTGTTGTCGCGATGAATGACCGTCGGGGAAAACTCGATATTCCGAGGCTTCTCCATTGCAAGATGAGTGGGATCAAGGTCTGCGAATGGGGAACCTTCTATGAAATTCACGCTAACAAGATCGACATCATGTCGATCAATCCAAGCTTTCTGATTTTTGGGGAAGGATTCAGGCAGCCGAAGGTGCTTCGGCTGATCAAAAGAGTTCTGGATTCACTGATGGCTCTTGTCGTCCTGATACTGACCATCCCGCTTTTCATCATCGTGGCCATTGCCGTAAAACTTGAGTCTCCGGGTCCCATTTTCTATTCCCAGGAGCGGGTCGGAAGATACAACAAGCCTTTTCACATCTACAAGTTTCGATCCATGGTCACTGATGCGGAAAAAGGCAATAGCCCGGTATGGGCCAAAAAGAATGACTCCAGGATTACCCGCGTGGGACAATTCATTCGAAAGACCCGTCTTGATGAACTGCCACAGCTCTTGAATATCCTGAAAGGCGAGATGAGTTTTGTCGGGCCGCGTCCTGAACGGCCTGTTTTCGTCAAAGAGCTTGAGGAAAAGATACCATTTTACTCCCAGCGTCACATCGTGAAACCGGGTCTGACGGGATGGGCCCAGATCCGCTACGAATACGGGGCTTCGATAGAGGATGCCTTAAAGAAACTGGAGTACGATCTTTACTATGTGAAGAACATGTCCATTTTTCTGGATATCATGACAATCATGGAAACGGTTCATGTGGTTCTCTTCCGAAAAGGAAGCAGGTAGTCATTCGTGAGCGGGCTCCTTGTCCCCAGACGATTGCTCCTTCTAAAAGTTCTTTTAAAAGACAAATATTACCTTCTTGCAAGTCACCCACATTCTTAGACCTTAGGGTTTATAAAAAATAATTGTTACTAATAATAGATTTTGCCATACCCTCCACTCTTGAGAATAATCTGATCGCAGACCGATTCAACTTGCTGGCGTGGACACTGGATGAACGGTTGCGTCAGATTGTGTGCTCAGCCGAAGCCAAGGTTTTGGGCCATGGGGGTGTCATGACCGTCTCCCAGAACCACCGGGATTTCGCGGTAGGCATTCATGTCGGGTGAAAGAGTTGGAGGAACGTCCCAAAGAACAGGAGGCGTCCGCGCTGACTATCCGGCGTCCGTGGGACGGATAAAAAAGTGGACGCTCTTGACCCCACACTCATGGCCGATCTGAAGTCGCTCGATGAGCCAATATGCGAGGATACCCCGAATCGCCTCTTAAGTGGACGCCCAAAAGCCGGCGGCGACTAGCCAATGTTTGCTTGAAGCGGGGGTAGCCGGTCATTTCGGTGTATACCAAGAAGAAAGAGCTCATCGGCCCCTTCAACAACAAAGGACGTATGTGGAACCCACAGGAATAGTCCGAAAAGGTGAATGCTCATAACTCCATTGGCAACTATCCCAACGCAGGGTGGAGAACGATCGCAATTATCTCCCCGGAAACCCGAACGCATCTCGGAATCCGGCACAACCGGTTCCTTTATGTGCATACCCCCAAAGCCGTGGCTTACTCAATCTGGTGCAACCCTATTTTCGAAGATGAGCCGACCTTTCTTCAGCACATCCGGATTGCTTCCTTGGTTGAGCTGAAGGAACGGATCCTCAAAGACGTCCAATAAATCAACGTAACTCCGTGATTCATCGCTCGGAGAATTTTGACGCTCTCGAATCTGAAGCTAAAGTGTACATATTTTTGGGTTCTTTTTACTAGAGTTAAGTATCCACGATAGAGTCCCTGTGGAATCAAAGAAGTTCACAACAACTGCGGAGATTGTTCATGTTTCAATTCAGTCAAATCGAATTTGAAACAGTGCCCAAAAGAAAGGTAAAGATAAGAGATAGGAATCCCGACTGTAATTGTTCAGGATGTTTTTTATCAAGACCGCAGAAAAAAGGCAAAAGAAGGGAAAAAATTGAAAAGGCCCTTTTCTTGGATTATATCCAAGGGAAGGGCCTTTCCGTAACAGCGTAATAATAAAGAGGACTTATATTGTCAAACCGTTCTCTTTGCGTCTGAGAATCATGAAAGCGAGAAGAGCGAGGCCACTACCAAGAAGAACTATAGTGGAGGGCTCTGGGGTTCCAGGAACAAACGTTTGGGTAGACCCGGAGATACCACCACCTTCGGCAGAAAAGCTACCCAAGGAATAACTATAGGCATTTGTCGCCAAGAAAATTTGTGGCGACACCGTTCCCGCTCCCATCTCAGCAGTCCATTGATCAGCCTCTGACTGAATCGATCCATTGGTGGAAACTACGATACCGGATCCGGTCAAGCCCGAGAAAAAATTGTCAACAGTAGGCAAACCAGATACGCTCGAAAGATCCGTACCGATTGCCGAATAGCCAGTTGGCGTCCCGTTGCTGGAATTAAATCCACCACCCAGCAACCAAGGGGTTTCATTTGACGGATTGTTCAAAAGAGCCAAAGAAACTTGGTTTGGACCAACCGTGTTAGAGGCAGTCACATCAAACTGATAAGTAAATACCAGTTCACCAGGAGTTGCACCTGACATAGTGGCTCCTTGGCCGATTTTAAAAACCTGCGACAAGAGTTGCCCACTAAAAGAACCCACACCGGCACCTGATGCAGAGTAGTTAGAAAGGCTCGAAGCTACAAGCTGCAAATTAAGGGTCGAAGAATTATAAAATGTCTGATCATAAGGAAGAGCGTTACTGTTTGGATTGTTAGAATTTTGAGGCACATTAAACCCATTGATCGATCCGTATCCTGCCGGAAGCGTTGGAAGGGGATTTGGGATTGTATTTCCGAATGTGCTTGCATTTGTATAGGATTGGGAGAATGTGAGTCCGCTGGTCGTGCTGTAATTCACAAGTGAAGAATCTGCTGTGCCATTTGCGACAACATTCTGCGTTCCAAGATAACCCGCCCATGCGGACTTGGCGGTTGTTCCGAGACCAACGGTCAAAGCCAAGGCCAGACCTGCTGTGATCGTGATTTTTTTCATTCTGTTCATCTATGAGATCTCCTTATAAAGATTGACTGACTCTCTTGAGTCAGGAAAAAGGGAACACGCCAATCTTAAGCAATGATTGTGCCAGACAAACCAATCAATAGACCCCATCCTCGAGCATCACATCAAATACAATCAAAACAAGAATAAAAAAAATTACAGAGCCCCTTTTAACGCCAACTCCCTCATTTTTGGCCACGACAAACTGTCAGCTTTTTTTTCAGTTGGAAAATTTCTCGACATTTTCCTTTACACCCCAAGGATCGAGAGTCTACATGCCGTGTTCTTCAAAGACACAAAGTAAGAAGGCTCGCCACTGGAAGATCGATGGGAGATGGGTTGAGACAAGGAATTCGGGGGAAAGCGACGGAATGATACCGCCGCTTTAAGACGTTAGGGAGTGATCATCAGTTCGAGGCAAAAATAGACAAAGGCATCAAAGAAGAGACAGAAGACGCAATCTGGACACCAGACTCTTCTTTTTTCAATATCTCATCAAAACGCCTGACAATACCAGCCTCTTCAAAGCTATTAAAAAAATAGCGATAGAGAGATCGATCCTGACCCAATGGAGATTCATCTTCTTCCACAGGTTCTCCATGAATCCTCGCAATTTGGTCATCCACATATGAAAAATCCGAGTGAATCAAGACAGCAGTGACATTCGCTCTCTTACAAATCCGCCCGGAGGCAATCCGATTCATGCCCAGCATTTTTTCATAAAATTGAGCATGCCGGGGAATAACCTCAAAAACGACTCCGGAATGATTGAACATCCTAGAGGCATAAAGCATGGCCACGTGAAAAAGCCCTCCTAGAACTTTTCTTGATTTCACCTCAGGCAAAACAGCCAAACAGGTAAACTCACAGACCTTCCCCCTCGTTAAGCGAAGAGATGTGATTTCATCCCTATAAGCCTCTTCTGCAAAAAGTCCTTCGTGAGAATCAAGTCCAACTGTCACCGTTCCAACAAGACGACCATATCCATCGTGAGCGACAAAAGTAGTCAGTCGGGAGCTCTCTTGCAAGACATTATCTGACCGAAACTTTCTCCAAGAATACATCTTCCCGATCAGATCCCTAGCCGCTTTCTTTTGGTTTTGAGTATTTGCAAGACAGATTGTGTAGGAACCCTTGTGTCTCCTCTCCCCCTCTGTTCCAACCCTTCCAATACCATCAGAAGACATCTTCTGTTCAAGATCACCATGGCGATGGGATTCATGGAAGCTGACGACAAAATTCTCACTCATTTCGGGACGAAACCCGAAAAATATCTCTTGGGCCGCACCAAAGAAGTTCATCATTTCAAGTTCCCCCATGATTGAAAGCCACTTCCAGATGAACCGCCAACAGAGTCAGACAGGGCGGCTATTTCTTAAAATCCGGAGCCATTCCGGACCTACCCCAATTGAGGGCTATCGTACAGAAAAAATCCACGGACACAATGACGTAGATCACAGCTGAAAAGAACCCGAACAGGACGGAAGCATTCTCCATGAGAAAAGCATCGAATCAATCAAGGAAAGATCAAGAAATACCGTCTGATTTCAGAGGTCATTCCGGAAAAGATCATGGCAAGGGAAAAGAGCGTACACAAAATGCAAAAGATCGGAAAAGTCCAGAGTGATCAGCGGAAAATCCCCCAGCCTCAGCATTGAACTTTTCATAAAACTGGCATTTCTTTGTCCTGTAGCGACACCGCAAAAATGGACATTGGCGATTTTTGCGGCTTGGGCATGCATCTCCGTATCACCCACATACAGGTCAGGGCATAGCTTCTGCAGGATCCCCCCTTTTCCGAACCATCGCTTTGATCTCTCACAACCAGAACCCTGCTGAAATATTCCAAAAGCCCCAGATAAGAAAGCTGTTGCTCCAGAAGAAAGAGGTTCTTCCTCGCACTGATGACGACCATCTCGAATCCCTGCCTCTTCAGTGTGACAAGAAGTTCCAATACCCCCGACGATCCAGTGTCAAAAAAAGGTCTTCTCGATAGACCGTTCCCACAACTCTCTGACCTCGTTAGCGGCAAGTTTCGGGAACCCCTAGGCAACCAGCGCCTTTCTGCTTGAAAGCCCATTCTGCTTGTAATCACAATGTTCGTCCAAATCGACCTCCTGTCAATTGTTCAATGCCTTCAGCGCAACTTTCAGAACTTCCAGCTGCCCTTTCCCGGCATGTAATGAGTGTACCGTCGACATCAAAGGCCAACAGGCTCATTTCTGGATCTCCGTAACAAAATCGGAATATTGCCTCACCACATAAGCCTGACCAGTAAACTCCTTAAAAAAACCACCGATGGAAGCGTCCGGAGCCATGAGCCTCTGGATAGTGGCTCCAAAAAAATCCGAACCGACCATATAGCTTATGGACGAACCCGCTCCCAGACGCGGGTTCAGATCCGTAACAAGCCATTCATCAATCGGTCCAAGCATGACCTGAAAGCAGAAGCCGTAAGCCCCCCTGTGTCAGGATAATTGTCGCATGACTTTGAGGAGTCTTTGAGGAGAAGATTGATCCAAAACCAAGCAGGCGAGGAGAGAAAACATGGGTCAACAATACGCATTGGAATTCAAGGAAACCATCGTCAAGAGAATGCTTTCTCCTCAGAACGAATATATCCCCACCTTGTCCCGGGAAACAGGGATTCCTGTTGATACTCTTTATACCTGGAGGACAAAATATCGATCCCCCTGGCGGTCGGCTCACCATAACCGGCCCGTCGGACCCGCCATGCTCTGACAGGCGGGACTGCATTTCATGGTAGTGGAAAGGAACACACTCTGGGTTCCCTTTTCCATTAAGTCTACGTCGCAAATACTTCCCGTCGGAAGTTACAAGCAGAGATCCCGCCTGGGGAATATGAAAAAACAGAACAGGTTTTCAGAGAATCATGAACTCTTCCACACGACAGGCAATAGCAGGATGTGTTCTGCTCCCGATCATTGCCGCCACGCGGAAGGGGTCGGTCCCGGAATCTCCATGATGAGGGCGGGCTCCTATGACCGATCCATCGCCTTCGACTCCGACAAACAGATATTCCCAATCATGATCTTGGCGATGGGCCAGACAAACCACTGCCTCAACTAAATCCGTGTCGTTCAAGGGCCTAGAACGTTCTCCCTTGAATTCCACGTTGACCGTTTCACCCTGTCCGATCATATTCCGGACCTCTTCTGGAGTCACAGCCGCCTTTCCCAATGAAACAGATTTCCCTTTCGCTTTCGAGGACGCTCACTATCAATTCCTTATTTCCAATTGCGAAATGACCTTTCTCTTTAAACTGATTCTCATACTTTCAACCACCCCTCCCCCTGTCCATCAAGTACGCACTGGGAGCTCTACCGTCCACCTCGGAACATATTTCATCATCTTCGGCGCAGCCTTCGGATCGTAGGGAAGGATTGCGCCTGGGCTTACGGCTTCCCTGATTAGCCGGGCAGCCAAGGCCATATTCCCGTTTGACATATTTCAAGCAAGCATTTTGTGCCAAAATGAAAATTTCAGGGATTTATTTTTGAGAGAATCACTCTAAGGCGGCTTACAATATGGTAGGCACGGGCGGTTTCGAACCGCCGACCTCTACCGTGTCAAGGTAGCGCTCCACCCCTGAGCTACGTGCCTAGATTGAGGTATGGGGATCATCAGGAGAGATGCTTAGAAATGCTCAGTAAAAACACCAACAAAAATTCTCCAGACGGAAAAATACACGCCCTGATGGAAACTGTCAAGGGCTAATGATCCTAAAAAGAGAATAAGTGTTCCTCAACATCTACCAGAAGAGGCCTCTGAATTTCTTCTGATAGCAAGGAAGAAGTCTCTTAATCCATCTGCCATGGCAGCATCAATCCCATCATCCCTTCTTTTTTAAAGGATTTCCCTCACCTGCTGCGACGCCCGACTACTCATTCAAGTTCAGAGTATTCAGGTTATTCGTATGATGGGTTGAAAAATAAGGATGATAGCCCCGAATACGGCTTTTTTTGAAACAAGTCCGGGCGGCCTTGAGATTCGATAGGCTTCCGTAATCGAGCGTCATGACAACCAGATGCGGGTTGATCTTCAGCGCCCTCACCGCAAATTGGTTGTCCCGTTGACGGACCCATTTTTTCACATACACATACCGCTTTTTACGGAAAGAATACTGCCTGCAGAAGTCCTCATAGAGCTCCCCTGAAACATCCGGAGCGATCTGTGGAAGGATCCCCAACCCCCGGTTCACGATAACAGGGTAAAGAGGGTAATATTTGTGTATCTTTCGAAGAAGTGTGATCAGTGCGATCTTCATCCCCTTGTACTTTTTGGGATGATGTTTTTCCAGAATGATCGGAGAATCGATCGTATCGAGAAAGATCCCGGAAAATCCCTTTTTTTGATATTCCGGAATAGCCTTGTACAGAATAAATTTCTGCCAGAGTGGATTCCTCACATCGACGATTCCGGTCTTCCAGTCGGGATTGGTTCCGACAACCAGGTTGTGTTTTTTCGCAAACGTCGCCTCTTCCCCATCCCCAACAACTTCTCCGACACTGAAATATCCGAACAAAAGTGTGTGCTCCAGTCTGGGAGGATTTTCCTCATAGGGAAGGATGACCAGAGAAAACTGGGACAGCTCCTTGGGTGAAGGCATCGGAGCCCAGAGCTTGATCCCGTAATTCTGTCCCGGCTTGAGGATCTCCCCTGAAAAGGCAAAAGAGGGAATGGCTCCTGAAAAAAACAACACAAAAGCAAACCATCCCACAAGAAGTCCTGTCCCTGAGAATTGTCCCTGACTTCCCAAATATTTCATCCATTTCTCCCTCCGGACGATCAACAGCACTTTCGCCATTCTTATGCGCTTATCATTCATTTTGAAGAAACCCAATCTAATCTTTCTGTGAGTGGGCAGCCGGAGGGTTCAATCTCCCTAACGCCTTCACGAGTTCTCCCCAGAAGACACCTTCATCGGGACCCGATTTTCGATACTGGGCCGACAGGGCGGCAAAATCGACAACGGGACGATCCAGAAGATCTTCCTCATGACGATTGTTGATCGTCATCGCAATTCCCAGACGGGTTATCGCTGCTCTTTCTTTCTGGTAGACGAGGAGATATTTCTTCCGGGTGGAAGCGTCCGACAGACCTTCCGTCCTTGAAAGCAAATTCCAGCGGATGGACAGGATCCTGTCGGCAAAGAAAACGGCGCTGGAAAGATCCACTTTTATTGAGGGGATTTCAACAACATTCCTTTCCATAAGCCCTTTTTTCTGACTGGAAGACAATATCCCCTGAAGAGACTTCATCGACGATAGAAAAATTCTCCCTTCTTCACCTTCGATTGCCCCGATCTGTTCATTGAGACGCTCAAGCGCTGCCACATCCACAGAAGTCGTTACCACCTGGGCCTCGAATCGCTGGATCAAAGACAGATCCAGTGCATCCTTTTCAATAAGGCTGTCTCTCGCATGAACAAGAAGACGCACGATCCTCTTCTTCTGGGAGTCCGTCAGGGGAGGGGCGTCAAGACGAAAATACCGTTTTGCATGTTCTTTCAGGATGCAGAGGAATCGATTTCCGGGCGTCACGGTCATCGGATTTTCCCGTTCCCCTCCCTGGACACCCACAAAGCCGCGGGTCTGAAAGGGAACCACCCACCGCGATAGAGAAGAAGCTTCATCCCATGTCATGGGAGAGTCTGCCCATGACGAGCCTGTCAATATCATCGAAGAAAAAAAGACAAACCCGAAAGAAAAAAGAACTGCAAACTTCCTCATCTTTAATTTCTCCTTCACAAGTATAGATGAACTAAAAAAACTAAAAAGATAATCATAATCCCTTTTTAAATAGACGATCACCATCTTTACTTTGAAAAGCCCATCTCTTATAGTATGGTCGTTTTCATAAATCATCTCTTTTTATTTTTGATTTCAACAAAAATCATAATCTCCAGTAATAGGAATCCCCTTTTTCAGAAGAAAAGTCAAAAAGTCTTCCTTATGACAAAAAGACTCAAGCTCCGGGGAAGCCAATCAGAAAGATCATCAATTAGTGATGTATGTTTGAAAGGATTAAAACGAGAGATTAGCTGAAAATACCCACCAACCAGGAAAGAACCAAACAAATGAAAACGACCATAGCCCAATACCTGTCCCGAGCGGTTTTTCTTTTGTCACTGGCACTCCTACAAAGCTGTGGGGGTTCAGGCGGCGGTGGATCCTCCTCTCCTCCAGGCATTCTGTTCTATGCCTTGACGGAAGATTCAAGCGGTAATGGCTCTATCGTCGAAAATGCCATCTCCCCATCGGGACAGCTCTATTCATTGGCACCCTCCCCCATCTCGACAGGGGGAACAAACCCCGTGGTCTTTCTCCTCGATCCCAATGCCTCTCTCGCCTTTGCCTTAAACAGCAATTCGTCACCCAGTTCCTTCCAGAACGGTTTAATCGAATCCTACAACACCTCGACCGCCCAGTCGACAACAGGAATTACATCAACTTCCTATACCCGGACGGGCACCAACCCCACCAGCATGGCCGTTGATCCTGGAGGGAACTATCTGGTCGTTGCCAACCATGGAAGTGGAACAACAAATAGTTCAACTGGCGATGTCGAGATTTTCGGGATCGGATCAAATGGCGCTCTTTCCGGACCGACAATTCTATCATCACTACCACAAAACTCTTGTCCGAACCCCGATAAAATCGTCTTCCCTCCATCGGGATCAAACGGCACCACCTCCGATACGTTTTATGTCGTCTGCTCATCTCCGGAGTTGATCTCAAGCAGTCCTCCTACCCCAGCGCTTTACAGATGCCAGATTTCAGGGAGTTGTTCTACCAATCTTCTTTCATCCTTCCCCAATAGTAACGCCATCTCCAACATGGAGTTTGCCTCCAATGGAACAGCCTTTCTTCCAGGCGAAACCTACTCTTCTTCTTCTTCTTCTTACAATGCCTTTCTCATTACCTGTAATGGAACACCCCTGAGCTCTTGCACCAGCCCCACTCCTATATCATCAGCAACAGACACCGCCCCTGCCGGAGATTTTGCTATCTATAACGGATCCCCCCCGACGGCTTTTATCGGCAACTATAGTACCAGCGTCAGCGGTACTAGCACCGTACTCACCAACCCAGGGGTTTTCTTCTCCTGTGCAGCTAGTTCTTGCTCTAACCTCTCCTATCCCTCTTCTTCTGGCGACCCAACCTATCTTGCCACAGGCCCCGGACAAGCCAATCTTTATATCGTTTCCACGCCGGATCCTCTTCCAACAGATACTTCGAATATTTCAAACTCACCTTCCGGCTCCATTTACTACTGCTCTCTTCCAACAGCTTCAGCTTGCACTCAAACAGGAACAACCTCAAATTACCCCGTTGGCATCACGTTCGACCCGTCGGGGAAATTTGCCTTTGTTCCCACATGGTCCGGTACGATCTCGATCTTTCAGGTGGGATCAAACGGCGCGCTGACGCCTGCAGCAAGCCCCGTTGTCACAACAGGCAATCTGAACCTTCAGGTGGTCGTTCCGTAGAAGACCTCAGAAGCGAAGCTGGACAGGACCTTTCCAGAGTCCTATGAAAATGGCAGGTTAATGAAGAAAAATCCCAGGATCTTCTAGGACAGAAGATCCCGGGAGAGATTCTGGCAGGACTCTTTCATGTGATGGATAATCTGGAGCATCTTTTCTTCCGGCTCGCCGTAAGGATCCGGGATATCGATATTCGACTCATGGGACCAGGCACCAAGGAAAACCGTCTTGACAAGAGCCGATGAGTCAAAATCCGATAACTCCCGATGATTTCCCCCATCCATGATCACCACAAGATCCGCCCAAGAAAGATCTTCTTCATTCACAAGAGACGACCTGTGACCTGACAGGTCGACCCCTTCTTTCTTCGCAAGACGGGCATACTCCCGGGGAGACTGCCTCAAGATTCTCGGAATAAACCCCGACGAACGAACCGCAAACCGGTCAGAAGGAAGAAGCTCCTTCAGACATGACTCCACAAGGGGACTCCTGCAGATATTTCCATGGCATAGAACCAGGATATTCAGAGGTGTCCGGGATTTGCCAATCGACCTGAGCCGTTCCAGCGATTCCCGGCGAACGCCTTCATCCCTCGATTTTCCCGAGCGTTTCAGAAAACGCTTTCTCGCCATCCGAACGACCGTCGAACCCGTTCTTCCAAGCGTCCTCCCCATTTCAGAAAGAGTCGGAACCGGATCCGAGAGGAATAGATGATCCCAATGATCCTTCCCGGTCAGAAACCGGGAATACTCCAGAATCGTTTTTCCAAGAGGCTGGGTCTTTGTATAGGGATCATTCTTGTCCGCCAGAAGATTTCTCTTGAACCAGGCAAATTCCATGCTGAATCGCCGCGAATACACTCCCGCCCGATAAGGAGTCTGGGTCACTGGCTCACCCGAATAGGCCCGGACCAAGGAGAGCGGGAAGTCCACTCCGGATCGATAGGATAACGGAAGAGATCCCCAGAAACGGCCATTGACCTCCATCAGAGAATAGGCTGCCCCATCCATCTTGTATTCCACCATGGCAACGCCCGTCCAGCTGGCCGCCTTCACAAGGCGCCTGGCCGACTCAAAAAGGGCCGGAGGAGGCTCGATCGACACCCGATAGGTCCCTCCCCCTCCCGTGAGGGGATATTCGTGCATCCTGCGATGGGCAAAAAACAGGAGAATATCCCCATCCCGGCACAAAAGTTCGATCCCAACGCCGTCTCCCGGCTCATAACCCTGAATCAGAACATCCCCATAGACGGCCCAATCGGTCACCGCCTCGAACAACTCTTCCGGGTTTCTGACCAGACGGGCATCGAGATCGAAGCCGACATCTCCCATCCAGACCTTTGACTGTGATGTTTTCACATAATAGGGGAAAGAGACAAAATCCTCCGGATTCCATTTTCCGTCCTGAACAATCACTGTCTTCGGGACCGGAACTCCGCATTCGATCGCCAGCTGAAGGGTCTTCACCTTGTCGAAAAACAAGGAAAAAGTCTCATCCGGAGGAAGAATGACCCCCGGAAGAGGTCTCTCCTTTGCGATTTCACGAATGGGGTAGATCGTCAGATCCGACGCCGGAATCACATAATCAAAAGCTTCAGGACTCCAGATGTTCAGAAACCAGTCCTGAAACGCGCTTTTTTTCTTAAGGGGATCGGGATAGACAGAACGACCATGCAAATAACGGGAACGAAAAGCAAATGCATCCGGGGATTCTCCCGCCAAAGAGACTTTGTATCCCGCACGACCCAGACTCTGGACAATCGTAGTGGCAGCATTGCACGATGCATCGAGTACCAGAACCTTTTTTTGACCCGTCATAGATTCCCCTCGGAGATTGCCGTTTAAAAGCTCATTAAATTGAACGTTTCCACTCTATTTCAGGGTCAACGGATCGACAATCACTGGGCCAGGAAAACACTCAGACCTGGGCAGTGAACAGCATGACCCCGGCACATTTCCATCGTATTTTAGCCATTTGAACACATTCGTTCGGACCCATCAGAGATTATGCACAAACAGTTACTCATCATAATGAAGCGATTGCCAAAAAGAAACGCCCGAAAAACCCTCCAGTCCCCGGACACCCATTATCCCGGCAACAAATCATGGTACAGGCGGCGAAGATCCTCACGGCTTTTCTCATAAGAAAATGTTTCCAGAATCCGTTCACGTCCTCGTCTTCCCATCTGACGCCGGAGATCCGGATTCCGGGCAAGGGTCAGCATGGCCTTCGCCATTTCTTCCGGATTTCCGGAAGGAACCAGAAGTCCCGTCTCCCCCTCTTTTACACATTCCGGATTTCCCCCGACACGGGTGGCAATCACAGGTAACCCCGCTGCCATCGCCTCAAGAATCGCATTCGAAAAACTCTCTGTTTTCGAACTCAAGAGAAAGACGTCGAAGGCCGGCAATATTCGCTCCACATCCGGACGGACTCCCAAGAATCGGACGGAATCCCCGAGAGAAAGTCGCTTGGCCTCCCCTTCAAGGAACCCCCTTTCCGGCCCGTCTCCAACTTGAAGAAAAAGAGCTTCCGGAAGAACATCCTTGACACGCCGAAAAGCCAAAAGCGCCACCTCGACAGCCTTGACTTTCCGGTGGCCGGCCACGATCCCGAATACGCATCGATCATCATCAATCCCAAGCGCTTTCCGGAGAGGGGTTCTGTCATCAGGTGGAGAGAATCGTTCCCCATCCATTCCGTTGTAAACCAGAACCATTTTATGACGGGGAATGTTCTCAATAGAGACCGCCGCATCAAGGGCCGCCTGGGAATTAGCCATGATCCTGTCGGCAAGTCGATTGATGACTTTCGTCTCAAATGAAGCGAGACGATCAGAACCCCTCATCCCGAAGTCGCCCATATCTCGCCTTGAAGTAATCACTCTGGTTCCGCAGATTTTTCCGGCAAGGGCCCCAAGAATATTAGGATTGGTCTGGAATGCGTGGACGATATCGATACGGTGATGGCGAATATAGCGAACGACCTTCCATAAAGCATGAAGGCCATCAGAACCATATAATTTTGAAAAGGGAGTGATTAGAACAGGAACTCCGATCCGGATCAGACCAGACTCGAAGACATCCCCACCCCGGAACGAGCAGACATGCGGAGTGACACCGAACGAAGGAGCAAACCGAGCCATTTCGGCCACATAACGCTGACTTCCCCCTGGTCCAAGATTGTCTATGACAAACAATACGGATGCCATAAGCTCCTTCCAATGCAAACAGCATTCTTTCAGGGCTTCTAGAGAGTTTCAAAAAATAACTAATAATCACCCAAGAGGGGGGAATTTCCATACGAGGCCACATCCATTACCCAAGCAACCCAATTCTAGAATGATGATCCAAGTCAAAAAAGAATTCAAACCCAAAAATAATCATTTTTTTTTATTACCCAATAAAACATATGATCAAAAACAATCTGTCAACATTGCGGACAACTGTCAGGTTATTTTACACAACAATAAGGGCATGCCACCAAAAAAATTTCCACAAGTAGTAATATAAAAAAGAAAAAAATTTAGGCATACCTTTTGCTTAACCTTCACCGAAAGCAATTCTTAATATTTTCTGAAATTGTTCTTCCCTCATACTTGATCGACTAACTTATCTGGACATCAACCCTATAAGGAGACCATTCGTGGAACTTTTCAGCAAAAGAACTTCCCATAAAATGAACTCGCTCTTCTCCATTGCCATTGCGGGAGCGATTCTCTCTTCCCCCGTCATTGCACAAGCGACCATTATTGACTGGAGCAACCAGACACTGGGACAAATCGACGCCTATAATACCGTAACCCAAACAAACACAGTCGTCGATGCCAACGCAAACACCCCGGACAGCCTGATATTTGCAAACAACGGCAACAGCATCATCTATACCTCCAATCCAAACAGTGGATCCAATCTGTATATCTACAACATCCAGAACAAAACCAATAATATTCTTGCTTCAGGGACTGCTCTCGGCAATTCGACCTCTCTCCGGGATCTCTCCTTGACCCCAAGCGGGAATTCCGTTCTCGTTTCATCAACATCTGGCGGGGAAGTCTACAAAGTCAATCTAACGACTCAGGCAGTCACCCTTTTAACCACCGGAACCAGACCTCAGGGCATCGTATTTACACCCTCCGGGAACCTGTTTCTAAATCTTGGCTCAGGAATCGATCAAATCAATTACCCATCCGGAACAGTCGCCAACACGAACACCAACTACGGCTCCCTTGACGGTCTGACCTACGACCCGACCACTGGATATCTGTATGCCACCACTGGCATCAAAGGAACAAATCCCAGCAATACAATTATACAGATCAATCCAACCACTCTGGCCGAATCACTGATCACTATCTCCGGTAGCAATGTTCCAACGAGCCTTCACCTCGACGGAATCGAAGCCACTTCAAATGGCAACCTCATTATCGCAAACTACGATAACAGCCTACTAGAATATTTCACTGCCACAAATACAGCCACCACACTGGCCGCGACTCCCGGAATAGACGATGTTGCACCACTGGTCGGAGGCGGATCCGCCGATCCTTCAGCCACCCCGGAACCCGGCACATTTGCCCTTTTCGGAACAGGCATTCTCGTAATGGCACTGTTTTCCCTCTATTCCCGCAGAAAAGCCGAATCCTGTTAGCCATATTCATTACAAAAAAATCTCTTTCCGGATCCCTGTGCTAGTTCAGGGATCCGGTTTTTTCGGGTTAAACGCTGCATGGCAAACGAATCCCTTCCCGGATGATTAATCTGTCCATCTTTTCCTTCCACTGCCTCGCACCACCGATAAAGAGCCCTTAATTCAAAATCAATATCATGATTGACAGTTTCTTTCGAAAAAGACAGACTGTAAAAAAGATTGACAGGAGGCAAAGTCGATGAAAACAGATGTACTTGTCGTTGGGGCGGGCTTTTCCGGAAGCGTCGTTTCACGGCAACTTGCAGATTCCGGGAAAACGGTCGTCATCATCGATAAAAGGTCCCATATTGCAGGAAATGCCTACGACACCAACGATAAACATGGCATATTGGTCCATACTTATGGTCCCCATATTTTCCACACCAACTCCCAGGAAGTCTTTAGCTATCTTTCGGCCTTCACCAAATGGCGACCTTACGAACACCGGGTTCTTGCAAGCATCGACGGCCAGCTTCTTCCCATTCCCATCAACATCGACACCGTCAACCGACTCTATGGCCTGAACCTCGATGAAGAAGGACTGAAGTCCTACTTCGAATCCGTTCGTGATCCAAGGGACCCGATCAAAACCAGCGAAGACGCCATTGTCAACATTGTCGGATGGGATCTCTATAAAAAATTTTACAAGGGTTATACAAACAAACAATGGGGACTCGATCCCTCCGAGCTTTTTGCAAGTGTTGCGGCCCGGGTGCCAGTCCGGACCAACCATGACGATCGATATTTTACAGACACCCATCAGGCAATGCCGCTTGACGGCTATACCGAAATGTTTTCAAGGATGCTTGATCATCCGGGGATCACCATTCGACTCGGAGTCGAGTACCAGAAAATTCGCCAGGAATACTCGCCAAAACACCTCGTCTATACCGGCCCCATCGATGAATACTTCGATTTTTGCTTTGGCAAGCTCCCTTACAGAAGCCTTTTTTTTGAACACGAACACCTTCCAACGGTTCAAAAATTCCAGCAGGTGGGAACGGTCAACTACCCGAACGAGCATGAATACACCCGAATCACCGAATTCAAGCACCTCACGGGGCAGGAGCATTCCGGGACATCGATCGTCAGGGAGTACCCGAAAGCCGAAGGAGATCCCTATTACCCGATCCCTCGTCCTGAAAATGACGAGCTTTTCAAGCGCTACCAAAAGTTGGCCGAAAAAGAAAAGGGAGTCACATTCGTCGGACGACTTGCCCAGTATCGCTATTACAATATGGATCAGGTCGTCGGTGCGGCTCTTTCCGCATCAAAATCGATCCTCGATGAAATATGACCGTGGCGAACTGTTCGGAAAACATTCCCATCAATACGGAGATGAAAGTTCAAACACATGAAACACCCAAGACAATCGACTAAGAAAAACCGATGAGCCTACACAAAGAACGGGCAAAGGAAACCATCGCCGCGGTTGTGGTCACCTATAACCGAAAAGAGCTTTTGATCGAGTGCCTTGATGCACTTCTTGGTCAAGATCCCCCGATTGATGCCATTATTCTGGTCGACAACCAATCCATGACGGATACACCTCTTCTTCTGAAGGAAAAAGGGTTTCTGAAAGAACTTCCTCCGGGAGAAAACACCGGGACATGGGAGTCTACAACCTGCCACCCGGATTTTCCGACCATCCCCATCACCACCATCAGACTTCCAGAAAACACAGGAGGTGCGGGGGGATTTCATGAGGGAGTCAAAAAAGCCTTTGAGGCAGGATTCGACTGGTTATGGCTGATGGATGACGACGTCGAGCCCCAAAAAAACTGCCTTGGTGAACAGATGAAGTTCAAATCCCTTTCAAAATGTATCCATCCCAGGAAAATATTTCCTGACGGGACCCCACTCGAATGGGAGGGATACGTTAGCCTCGTCACCGGGCAGAGGGTCTTCCTTCAGGATATCTCCTTCAAAAAAGGGGCTGAGTACTGCGAGACAAACACAGGCTGTTTTGAGGGCATGCTCGTTCATCGGGACATTGTTTCTAAAATCGGCTTTCCGGACAAACGCTTTTTTATCGCAGGAGACGACTCGACCTACGGCTTTCTCGCCCATCTTCATACCAAGGTCCTTTATGCAAGAGATCCCATATTCCTGAAGAAAATTGGCAACAACGGACAGCCGATCACCGATAGAAGCATTTACTACGGAATGAGAAATACCTTTCTAAGGATCCGGACAATGAACGAACATGTCAAAAAACATCGCCTCATCCGAAACATGTTCATTCTTGTAAAGGCATCGGATTACTTCCTGAACATCCTGATGAGCCGAAATCCGAAGGTCCCGCCACTCAAAATTCTCTTTAGGGCCTTTAAAGACGGTTTTTCTGGGCAATACGGGAAAGGGTTCTGATGACTATTCGATTTAAAACCAAACATTTTGAGGAGAATTTATGAATACCATCAAAAAAAACATCATCTTCGTGATAGCACTTTTGTTCATTGCCAGAACCTTTCTTTTTCCTGGGATTTCGATAGCAGAACAGGATTCTGGAAACCACGGCGACTACACCATCGGAGTCGGGGACAGCCTCTCCATTCTTGTCTGGGATCAGGCCAATCTCAACCAGGAGATTACAGTCCTCCCTGATGGAAACATCACATTTCCTCTGATCGGAAACGTCAAGGCGGCCGGAACAACCAGCAAAACACTCGCCAGAAAAATATCCAACCGTCTAAACACCATCTTCCGGAAAAAACCAACGGTTACAGTCATTGTCAGATCCATTGGGAATGACTTTTTCTATATCATGGGGGCAGTCGCACATGCAGGAACCATCCCCTACACCCACCGGACAAGGCTCCTTCAGGCCATTATTCTGGCCGGAGGTACGGTTGTCGGGGCCAAAACGGATTCCATCCTCCTCATACGAAACAACCACACCCGCACTGTTTCCATCGAAGATCTCCAAAAAGGGGAACATCTGGAGAAAAATATCGAGATCAAACCACAAGACGTCATTATCGTGCCCATGAGCACCGACCAGATCTATATCATGGGTGAAAGCAACGCTCCGGGTCCCTATTTCTATACCAAGGGTCTGACGGTACTGCAGGCCCTCCTGAATGCTCACGGATTCTCCCAGTTCGCTTCAACCGGGTCAGTCAGAATCATCCGTCAGGAAAAAGATGGCAGCAAAAAGATCATCCATATCGACATCGATCATATCGAGAATGAAAAGAAGACAGAGCAAAAAGAATATCTCAAACCTGGCGATCTGATCTATATTCCCCAGCGGATGTTCTGATGAAAAAAGTTCTTCCGTTTTTTGGACTCTTCATCATTCTCTTGCTATCCCGGACCGTCTGGGGGGATCCGCTCTATCCCGGACTTGCCGGACCAACCGCTCCGGCAAGTCCGGCTCTCATGCCACAGAGCCCTGCATATCCCCAGATCAATCCGTCCGGACCTTCTCTCAACCCTTCACTGGCTCCAGGTCAGTCTGCTGGACCTTCTCAAGGGACAGGCCAAAACGGAAACAATACGCAGCCACAACCGACATCTCCAAGTGAAGCACCGACATTCATGAACAACAGCATGCCAAATTCGGTCAATCCACTGAACCCGACCGCAACCTCCCCTGGAACTTTTTCGAGCCCGCTCATCAACAATTACATCCTGAACGGAGTTCCGGCCATGGCTGCCCCACTAATGGCAACGGTCTATCAGCCTTTCGGGCTCACCATGTTCCAGCCTAACCCCTACCAGGTGACACCACAAGGAACGATTTCTCTCACTGGAACAGCTGAATACGATACGAACATGACATTCTCCCCCAATCAACCAACTCCCGGAGAGGCCTACAGCATCAGTCCTGCCATCGCCTATTCGAACTTTGACGACTATGGGTATGCAAGTCTTCTGGGGAGTGCATCCTATTACCAGTACGATGCAGGATCGAACATTTCCCCTTATGTGAATGAGATGGGTGGAGTGTCCGCAGGAACATATCTTGGGAACAGGGTCTTCGTCGGAGTTGAGGACTTTGTCAATCGTGGAGATACCCCCCAGAACATTGGATCTCCCCTTGAATTTTTGAACGGCGTGCAACCGTACCTTGAGAACACCGCCGGAGCCGAAGTCGGAATCGCCATTACGCCCCGAATCACCTTTGTCGAGACAGCGAATGACTTCTATTTTGATGCCACAGCCTTTGGGGCCGGGATCGACAATATCCAGTCTCTTATGCAGACATTGAATTTCAACGAGGGACGAACCTACCTTTCGGCGACCTATATGTATTCACAAGGATCCTTCTCTCTTTTTCCAGGATTTATCTCGAACGGGGGCATGGGGTCAGCAAACAGGGTTCTCTCCAGACAAACCTCTATTGGTGTTGGAGGGAGCTATATCTATTATGAATATCAGGGAGACCCGCTAGCCAATTTTACGATGTTTTCCGAGTACGGCATGATCAACCACCAGTTCACCAAACGACTGTCCGGATCCATCGAGGGTGGCTGGAACGGAGTAACGTTTGAGCAGGGACAAACATATCAGTCCCCCATGATCGACCTCGGACTGACTTACTCGATGCCGAACATGTCGATCGGAATCAACCTCGGGGAATACATGGAAAACCAGACCAACTACGGCATCGAAATGGGTCCGGAAAAAATCAAAAGTGCTCTGGGATTCCTGAACCGTCAGCTAGGAGCCAAGACCTCCCTCACATCAATGATCGGATACACTCAGTACACTTTCTTAAATGCCCCGGTCTACTCGAACAACTTCTTCCAGACCCTTCAGCCGACACAAAGTTATACTGGAACAGACATTATCCAGACCGACATGATCACATGGAAAACCAGACCATGGCTCACGACCGGTATCATGTATAACCTGATCGACTTCTCTTCCAATATCCAGTCGACAAACGTCATCGATAACCAGTTTATCGCATTTGTTTCAATGTATTATTCCTTTGAATAGGATCACATCTCGAATGACCAGGCTGCACTTGACCACTGTTATTCATGATTTTCGGGAGAACGAATGAATACACTTGATGCCAAAACACTTTTTTTTCTGGCATTGCTCAGCGTCAGGAAACACAAGCTTCTCGCCTTCGTTACCTTTTTTGTCCTCTTCATCCCATTCGTTGTGGCCGGATTGAGCAAAAAACCCATCTATGTTGCCAAAGCGACCGTATACCTTAAGCCCAACAATTATTCCACTTCGGCCATCGGTAATCGCGTCCACCCACCCAGAAGTTTCGGCATCCAGATCGCCATTTTGAAAAGCCAGTACCTTGCTCAAAAAGTGGTCCAGGCTCTTCCTGACTCCACCCTCAGGGATCTTGAATCCGACTCCCAATACACAAATTATCAGATGAAGATAACAAACATGATCCGAAAAATGATGGGAAAGGAACCCATCGTCATCAACCCCATGCAAAAAGCCGCCATGGAGCTTCGAAACGCCCGGATGGACTTCAAGGGTGGAGCCGGCAGCATACTCCGCATCGAGGGAGAGTCCGGGAACCCAAAAGTTGCCAGAGATCTGGTCAATGCCTATATCGACACCTTCAAGGATATTTCTAGCCACTTCGCACTGGAACAGCAAGCCGACCTCGACAAGAGCCTTTCTCTCCAGATCATGAACGCCCAGAGCCTTCTCAAAAAGAGTGAAGAAGAGCTTCTGACTTTTGAGAACAGCGTGCGATCAAAAGGTGGAAAAAAGGGACCAGTCGATGTTTCAGACTATCTCTCTCAAGAGTCGGGACTCCTCAACTCCCTCAGGATGAAGAGATCCCAGCTACTTCTCTCTGAAACCGAATCCCATCCTGACGTAGTCGCTGTCAATCAGGAAATAAGCGGTATCAAAAAAGAAATTTCAAAACTTAGAAGCATGGTGGGCCCCTCCTCTTCGGCGCCGAGTGTCAGTAGCGCCGCATGGGAAACATTTCTCGAATCCAACGTCAAGATGAACAGGGATCTCCGAGCCGAACTGGAAGAAGAAAGAAGCTCGGTCCGAATCATCTCCGACTCTAATCTTGAAAACATGATTATCATCGATCCTCCAACCATTCCGATGACTCCGCTGATGACAAAGGGATTCCGTGTAATCATCCTGGGATTCATCGCGGCTATCGGCGGATCTGTAGGGCTCCCCTTTCTATTGATGTTCTTCAGGAAACCGATTCAGGGAGAAGACAACCTCAAAATTCTGACCGGATACCAGAACCTCGCCAACATCCCCAGAATCCAGAGACGCCATATTCCCGAAATCAATGGAAAAAAGGTTCTCCGGATAGACCACCCATTTGACCGGGAGGAGTTCTGGGTCTTCCAAAAGGAATTTGAATCCTTCTTTCTTCGGGTCAAACGCCTTCTCAAGATGAACAAGGGCCAGGTCCTCCTATTCACTAGCTGTGCACCGGAAGACGGAAAAAGCCTCACCGTCATGAACTTGGCCATGACCATGGCAGCCATGGGACATCGCGCCATCATTCTCGACACGGATACTGTCCGAGGCAGGGTGCAGGAAAATCTTGGGCTTCCAAATTCCTTTACCGTAGAAGATTTCCTACCCAGAAATGACGGCAGCTATTCCCGGATCGTATGGGACAATACCAACCTCGCCACGATATCGATGGGTAATGCAGGCCCGGGATTCTGGAAAAAGAATCCGGAGGCGGTCATTTCAAAATGGTTCGAGATGCTTCGCTTTCAGTGTGACTATATCCTGATCGACGCCCCCCCCCTCATGGCTTCAACCGATCTTCTCTCCCTTCCGGCCATGATAGACGGGGTTATTATCGTGGTCCGAGACAAGGTCACTGCGGAAAAAGATCTCCTGAAAGTTGAATCTCTCCTACGCGACCATCAGTTCGAAGTCATGGGCACCGTACTGAATTACTCAAAATCAACCCATATCCAGTATTATTATGGATATGAGGAAACATCCAGAAAAAAATGAACGACTGCCCTTCCCCCGATGATGCACCGGATCAAGCCGTTCCCACCCCGGGAAACAGGTGGAAACTCTCCGCTAAACCAATGTCCGGGGCAAGATGGGATAATCGCTGGGAAGAAACAGAAGATACTGGAGAGACAAGCTGGAAAAAGATCCCGGATCTCCGTCTTCGGGGATCAATCGCCATTCCGCGGGAGAACGCCCCCGGAACCGGAGTTCCTCCGATCCCCCTGACGGTCTATCTTCTTGCCATCCTTCTGGGATTCATCGCATCCTTCGATGTCTCCGTTCCCAGACCGATCATGCTTCTGGGCAGCGCCATGATTTTCATCCCCCTATTCTTTAAATCTCTCCAGTATCCTCTTCCCGCATTAATGGCCCTTATCGTTTACATTCCCTACTCCAAAGCCGTTTCAGGAAATCTTGGCGGAGCCGTCACGGGGCTGAACTTCACAACCGCTATCATGCTGCTTTGTTTCCTGTCAGCAAGCGCCGTATCAAGAAGAGATGCTCCATTGGCTGTTCTTCCGGGGGAACGGTCATTTCGACATCTGGTCGTTCTTTTCTGCATACTCGGAGCCTTCTCCGTTATTCATACCGATATCTCCTCTTCCGGATTTGGCCCTCTTTCTGCACTCGTCGACTATAAACGCTGGCTGGACCCCTTTCTCGTGTTCTTTGTTTTTTCGTATCTGCTGAAAACGGAGGAAGACGGACGTCTTCTCGTCACTCTCATGGCAATGTCCCTTGTTGTCATCGGACTCGGAACGTTCGAGGAACATCGGATCAACGGAATGGCCCACCACCTTGTCCGACTGACGGGAATCGCCCAGCAAGCGAATCAGATGGGAGCATTCTACTCAAACTATCTCATGATCATGATCGCTTTTTTCATGATGAAGGGACTTGGTCTTCGCCGAAGATTTTTCCTCTTTTTTGGATTGGGAGGATCTCTTCTTGGGCTTTTCATGACAGAATCCCGAGGAGATGCCCTTTCCATGGCCATCGCTCTCATGTTTTTCTTTTTTATCAGAAGTCGCATCCTTTTTCTGGGGATTGTCGCCCTTCTCGCCGTCGCCATCCTCAATGCCCAATATCTTCCCGGTGGCCTTGGAACAAGACTTCAGCGCACGGTCGTTCATCAGGACGCGAATAGTCTGGACCAGAGAACCACGCTCGATGCCAGCGCCAGAACGAGACTTGCACTGTGGAAAGGAGCGACCGCGATGATAGAATCCCACCCCATTTTTGGAGTAGGCTATAAGATGTTTCAAAGCAACATCTACCGATATGTTCCCAAAAATGACGAAACAGCTCATCTTTCCCTCAGAAATAGGGATGCCCACAACGCTTACCTGTTGATAGGTGCAGAAATGGGCATACCGACGCTCCTGGTCTTCATCTACCTGATCTTTTCAATGTTCCGGGTCTCTTTTTACAGTTTCTGGGTCAGTACCGACCGATTCTGGAAACTCGTCTGCCTCGGAACGGCAAGCACCGTTGTTTCTCTTGCGGTCACCAATATTTTTGGATCCCGCTTCAATAGCATGATCGTTACCGGATATTTGTGGGCGCTACTCGCTATCATCCTGAAGATCCCGATCTGGCAGATGAACAAGATCTCACAGCAAAAGACCTGACCCATTCATCGAAGAGGTAGCTCCTTAGCAATATGTTCGTTTCTGCATTCGAAAAACAGGAATAGAAGGAAAACAGATGGATCCGTCCAAACCCTCAAAAAAACAGAAAAACAATCCTGAACGCCAATTGTCCGTTTGCCATCTGTTTCCTGCACTACCCCTCCATGGAGCGGAAAATCATTTTTACTCTCTGGCAAAGCAACTTGACCCCGAAAAGACAAAAAACGCCATCTGCCTGATCTCTGCCGAAGGAGAACTGGTCAAGGACTTCAGAGCAATGGGAATCCCTGTCACACTCATCCAAAAACATGGACGGTACGACATCTCAATCATTTGGCGGCTCAGGGCCTTTCTGAAGAAAGGTGGATTCGATATTATCCACTCGAATCTCTTTACCGCCAATTTGTGGGGAAGACTCGCAGCCTTCGGACTGAAAATACCGTTTGTCGTCACGGTTCACAACATTCATTCACGACACAATCCGACACAAGCCAGAATAGAGATTTTTTTCGACCGTCTGCTGGTCCTAACAACGAGCATTCTCATCAATGTCTCAAAAGAGGTTGAATCCTCCATGCTCCGGGATGTAGGTCTTCCCCGGACCAAGCTTTGCACAATTGAAAACGGGATTGTTTTCCCGGAGCAGGGAGATCTTCCCTCAAAGCAGGAAGCAAGAAAGATGCTCGGGTTTTCCGATGACGATAATCTTCTGGTCGTTATCGGCCGTTTTGCAGCGGCCAAAAACCACATCACCTTCATCAGTTCTCTACCAGCCGTTCGGGAAAAGTTCCCAAAACTAAAAGTCCTCCTTGTCGGGAATGGTGAAAAGGAAGCGGAAATCCGGGAGACCATCACAAGATATCATCTAGGAGACACCGTTATTCTTCTTGGGCTCAGAAGAGATATCCCGACCATTCTGTCCGCCTCGGATATCCTGGTCATTCCATCAATATGGGAAGGACTCCCCATCGTAATGCTTGAAGCGATGGCCGCAGGAACTCCCGTTATCGCAACACGAGTCGGAGGGATTCCCGACGCCTTGACCGATGGATCAACAGGCATTCTCACCACTCCCGATTCTCCATCTCTGACGGATGCGATGGTCCGAGGACTCTCCAATCTTCCCCATATGGAGGAAATGGCCCGGGAAGCCCAAAAAATTGCGTCAAACCGATATAATATTAAAAGGACCGCCGCCCGATACACCGATGTCTACAGGACAATAACAAGAGAATGTCAGTTCCGTCGGGGAATCCGGGACATCATACGCACAATTGCCGGGAAAACTTTGTCTGTCGCTTCCCGCGCCGGGACTCTACGCATCCTGATGTATCACAGGATAGACGACACCATTGATCAGGATATCTTGTGCGTGACTCCATTCGCCTTCTCATTACAGATGGCCTGGCTGAAAGAAGAAGGCTATCATGTCATAGAGCTTGAGAAGGCTCTCGACCATCTCCGATCGGGAGCATTGCCGGCAAAATCGGTCGTCATCACTTTTGACGACGGATACGAGGACAATTACCGGAATGCTTATCCCATCCTTTCGGAGCTCTCTTTTCCCGCTACGATCTTTCCAGTCACCTCTTTTTCCCGAGGAGAGAGCAGTCATCCAAGATATAAAAATTATCCCTATCCAATCACATATCTCACCGCTGCCCAGATTGGTGAAATGAGCCGTAATGGCATCTCCTTCGGCTCTCATACCGACACCCATCCGCTGCTGACCAGCCTCTCTCGGGAAGCTGTCATGCAGGAAGTCTTAAAATCGAAACAAATTCTTGAAGATTGGACCGGAGCATCCGTCCATTCCTTCGCATATCCTAACGGTGCCTTCAACCCGAACTGTTTTTTATCTCTCGAAACTGCCGGCTACCGGTCTGCGCTGACCACTCTTCCGGGTCTCAATACAGACGGGACTTCCTTCTGGGAACTGAGACGAACAGAAATCAGCGGACGAGACTCCCTATTGGATTTCTCACTCAAGGTGAGAGGTGGCCTTGACTCCCTCCACAAACTCTATCAAAGCCTACGGAGGTCAAGATGACCGAACAGTCTCCATTCAGGCTACTCTATCTTCTGACCGAACCATTTGGAACTGGGGGGGTCCAGAGCGACATGAAATCGCTCGGTCCCCATTTTGTCAAGAATGGACACGAAGTTTTTATTGCCTGTCCGACAGGCGATCAACTTGAACTCCTTCAAAAAGGAGGAGTTGTCCATATCCCCTTTGATGTTCATTTCAAAACGCCCGGACAATTCCAGGAATGCAAAAAACGTTTGAGAGATCTGATTCAGACCATCCGACCGACCGTACTCGCGCCACAGTCGATACGATCCTCGTGGTTATGCCATGCAGCGGCAAAAGACCTTCCCATTCCGAGGATTACAACCATTCATAACATCCACACTCCGTTCAACAGCCTCTGGGCAGGTTTTCTCCTGAACAAGTGTTCGGATGCCGTTGTTTTCGAATCCGAACACGAACACCATAGACTGACAAAACTCGGATTGGATCCAAAAAAAACAACGGTTATTCCCAGTGGTATCGATACGACCACCTTCTACCCGATCGAAAGATCCCAGGCTTTATGGAAAAGCATTCCCGGACTTTCCGAGCATTCCGTCATTTTTGGATGTGTGGCAAGGCTATCCCCTGAAAAAGCCCATTCAGACCTCCTAAAAGCTTTTTTTGAGGTTCGAAAAGAAATCCCTGAATCCCGACTTATCCTGGTGGGGGATGGCCCACTAAAAGACAGCCTCATTCACCAGACAAAAAGTCTTGGGTTGGAACCCTTTGTTCATTTCGCGGGGCAACAGTCCGCAATCCGCGAATACGTCAGCCTGTTCGATGTTTTCGTTCTCGCCTCCACTCGAGAATCCCTCCCGAGAGCCGCAAGAGAAGCCATGGCCTGCGGGAAACCGATCATTGCAACCCGGGTGGGAGCGACTCGAGAGGTCGTCCACCATGGTAAAAGCGGTCTACTGGTTCCACCGGGGAATCCTGCCAAACTGGCCAAAGCCATGATCTCTCTTGGCTCGGACCCCAAAACCAGAGAAGACATGACCTCTCTAAGCCTTGAGCTCATACGGAAGAGATTCAGCCTTGATATATGGCTTTCTGAGAACGAAGCACTTTATAAAAAGGCCTCTTCGGGAAATCTTGCCGGATCATTGCCATGACCGGACTTCTATTTTTCGCCATTCTTGTCTTTCTCTATCCTCTTCTCATCTATCCCCCCATCATCTCTCTTCTTGCGGCTTTCTTTCCGAAACCAATCCGGAAAACCGGGCTTCACCATGCTCAAACAGTCACATTCATCATCCCCGCATTCAATGAAGAAGCGGTTGTCGAAGCCAAGATCCGCAATACCCTTTCTCTTGACTATCCCAAAGACAAGATAGAGGTTCTGATCGCATCCGACGGATCGACAGATCGAACGGTCGAAATTGCCCGGACACTCCCAGATCCAAGGATCATGATCCTTGATTTTCCCAATCGCAGGGGGAAACTTTCGGTATTGAAAGATGCCCTCTCCAGAGCCTCGGGAGAAATTGTCATCTTCTCTGACACATCGGCTATTCTCGCCAAGGACGCACTCACCCGGCTTCTGGAAAACTTCTCGGATGAAACAGTAGGGTGCGTTTCCGGACGATATATCGTTTCAAACGACATGACAAAGATCCAGGATGGAAGGAGCGCAGGGGAAAAGGGCTATTTCGAATTTGAAGTCTTCCAGAGAAGGAAGGAAAGTCTCTTTTATACCACTCTAGGGGCCCATGGCGCCTTTTATGCCATCAGACGAAGTCTTTCTCCCGATATCCCGGCAAACATCATAAATGATGATTTTGTCATTCCAATGCTAATCGTGAAATCCGGGTTTCGGACGGTCTACGAGGAAAAGGCTCTTGTCTACGAATACCATCAGACAAGTATTGATGGAGAATTCAAACGGAGAACCAGAATTTCCCATGGAAACTTTCAGCAGATAGCCTTCCTGAAGTCCATGCTCGGACTCTCTCATCCCAGAGTCTCCTTTGTATTCTGGAGCCACAAGGTTCTCAGGGCCTTTCAGCCATTACCACTTATAGTGATCCTGATCGTCCCCATCGCAATGGAAGGGCTGCTCCCAAAGCTCTTCGTCCTGATGCAGGGTTTGTTTTATCTGCTGGGGGCCGCTGCTATCTCAAGAAAAAGCCGATCCCGTCTTCTGGCCATTCCACTTTACTTCACCCTCGGAAATGCCGCCATTCTTGCCGGATTTTTCCGATTTCTCAAAAACCGGAAGTCAAACCTCCTCCAATGGGAAAAGAGCTGATGGAACACACAAAGCGCAAACGCGCGATCATCCTCATGTACCATCAGCTTATCCCGAACGATGCTCCCGGGAACTGGACTCCGAACGATCTTGCCGATCCCTATTACGGGGTCAGGGAACAGGTCTTTCGGGAACACCTCTCTCTTTTCCGGAGAACCTCACTTCCCGTGATCGATCTGGATCATTATCTCTCCGAAGAGGCTTCCAGGGAGGACCCTCCCCTATCAATCATCATCTCTTTCGACGATGGTTACCAATCGGATTTGGCCCTTGCAGGAAAAGCACTGGTAACAGCCGGATTTCCCGCCATCTTTTTCCTCTCAACCGCACGTCTCGGTGGTCATGGTATGATGACCCCGGAGCAGGCCCGTGAGCTTGCACTCCTTCCCCGTATGAGGATCGGAGCCCATGGCGCAACCCATCGGTTCCTGACCGATTTGACAGATAAGGAACTGGAAGGTGAGCTTCAGGATGCAAAACTTAAAATTCAGGAATGGAGTGGAGAAAAAAATATCTACATTTCCGCTCCTGGCGGCAGGATCAATTCCAATGCCATCAGGAAAGTCATGGAAGCCGGCTATAAAGGTCTTTTGACATCGAACCCGGGAGCCTATATAAAGGGAGGGGATCCTTTTTTCATTCCCAGATTGCCGGTTACGAACACCATGTCAGTCAAACAGCTTGAATCCCTTCTTGATCCCGATTCTTTTTCGTTTCAGGCAAATAGATGGATCCGCACAGGAAGACGCCTCGTCCGGGAATGGATTTCCTCTCCCCCTCTCTCCAGGAAGAAGCCATGATGGGAGGACTTGTGGACACCAATCATTCTGAGACGGGAACGCTCAATCGTTCAGGGCATTTTCAATGAATTCCGCTCATTCCAGACCAGAAGGAACAACAATGGCAAACAATCGGACCGGACGGAGAATTTTCCTGGTATTTCTGGCAATGTTTATTCTATTGATCGTTTCCGGAACCTCAATCCTGTTTCTCTCGACAGGCGTTATGGAATGGGCCAAGCAAAGCGCGAAACTTTTTGTGAGAACAGTCCACCCCCTTGGAAAGATCCGGAGCGTTACCCAAACCGTAAAGTCCACGATCAAAAAAGTGGATGCCTACTCACTATCGGCCCTGTCTCCCCCCAAGTTCCCAGGTTCAATGGTCGAAAAGAACGATGGAGTCATCTCCTGGATTGATCCCACCTCGGCAAGGATCCCTCCTTCTGAGCATCCCGGCCATTTCTCCAGCGCAACAAAAGACAACACAAAACCCTACATCATTAGCGGATTAAGGGGGGAAACAGCTTCTTTCCAGCTGGTGCTACGATCTGACGATCCGGTCAAGGACCTTGATGTCGAGATCCATCCGGACCAGTCCGATCCTAATGTCTCCTGTCTTTCCATTCATCGTTTTCTCGAATGGTACGAACCTATCGGCAAAAATCAGGAGCCCGATCCCCTGATCCCATTTCATGACCCCTACCAGTCAGGGAGGGTCGTCGTCGGAAAAGTCTCATTAAAATCATCCTCCGACCAGCCCGTCTGGATCGATATTCATTTTTCCCGCCTTTGCCCGGCCCATAACTTCCGGGCGACATTGCTGGTCAAAAAAGACGGTAGAACCATCCGCTCGACCACCCTGGCAATCAGCGTTCTCAATGCGACCCTTCCCAGGCAGGTGGGCCTCGACCGGTGGATGCAGTTTTATGCGGGACGATTCTGGCACGGAGAATCTCCTCCCAATGATGAAGCTTACAGAATGCTCTTTTATCGCTATGTCAAACTTGGCCACGACTATGGATTTGCCACAAATGACGTCGACAATATCGGTCCTGGTGTCCATTTCGACTGGAACACCGGGAAAGCACTCTCAACCGACTGGAGCCACTATGACTATATGCTGGGCCCCATTCTCTCCGGACAAGTGACCGGATCGACTCCCAACGCATGGGCACTGCCAATCCGGACGGGCATGCTGGGGGTGGGCATGTGGGGAGGCTTCACAATTCATGAGGGAACATCATCTCCAATTGAAAAATGGAAGGGAATCCCGGACACAGCAGCCCAGGAACTTGCCAGAGTCATCACCGAACACTGGAAGGAAAAAGGCTGGCCTTTGAAAAATGCCTTTGCCTATGCTTTCGACGAACCGGAGCATCAGCTTTTTTATTACCAGGATATTTACAAGCTGGTGGCCGACACAGCCGATTCTCTTCATAAAGGCTCACACAACCAGATCCGTTTCATGTTGACCGATGCCCCTTATGCCTGGGACAGGAAACAGCCAGGACATCACAAAAGCCTCATGAAGGGAAAGGTCGATATCTGGTCGCCGAACTCGGAAACATTCATGCCCGACCGAATGGCGAAAGTCCAGACAATCGGTGAGCGGACTTGGTTCTACCAGAGTGGTCCTCCTTTCATCGGAGCAAGCGACCTCTACTCGACAGGCGTTGGATTCCGCATGTGGTTCTGGGCCGCATGGAAATATCGGACAAATGGGGTTTTCTACTGGGCAGATGATTTCTGGCCGGACAATACGATGGCGGTCAATCCCTACACCAATCCCGGAACCGGAGACGGTATCATCTTTTATCCTGGACACCAGCTTCACCTGATCGGATTTCCCGATATTGACGGACCGGTCCCTTCCATCCGGATGGCTCAATGGCGGCGGGGTTATGACGACTACAAATATTTTTTCATGCTAGCCAAGAAAGGGAGGCGGGAAGAGGTGGACAAGACGGTCAACCATCTTGTCCACAAAGCTCTCGATGACGGAGATTACTTCCCCTATTGGTACAACCCACTCTGGCACAAACCGGGAGCTTGGAGCCACAATCCCAAAGACTGGCATGATACCCGAATCAAAATGGCAAAAGAGATAGAATCCCTCTACGGCCAATCTCTTCCCAAAAATTGAAAAAGGAATGTTCTTGAAAATCCATGACCTTTTTCCCATCATCACAATTTGCCTGACCATTGCGACCATGATTGTCGCCTATATAGCCCCCAGGAGAAAATCCGCCTCAGCCTTTCTTCTTCTGGCTCCTCTTTCGGCACTCCTTCCCGTTCTTGCCAGTTTTTTTATTTTTATTCCGCAAACACTTCTTTCAATCGATCATAACTTTCAGCTCTGGCTGGCGGGAGAGACGCTATCGTGCCTCGGACTTATTCTTTTTTCCCTGGGGTTCTCGCGACAGGACCCATGGAAAGAAATTCGTGGCCAAAAGTTCCTCTTGGCCTTCATCATATCGGGAATCCTGCTTGCAACCTACGAGATCCTTGAAAACCCTGCCCTGATCAAGATTCTTCTCCTTCCGGGACCTTCCGTTCTTCTCATCAATTCTCCGGAAATGACGATTTTTGCATTCTTCATCATGGGAATGATCATTCTGTCGCTGTTCCAGTTGTCCAGAACATATATCTCCGCTGCAGGAGTTGAGAGATGGAACATCAAATACCCGATGATCGGAGTCTTTCTCTGGACTCTCTCCGTCTTTCTCGTTCATACCAATCAGGTTCTCTCGGGAGGATTCGAGCGATCATTTCTCTACCTGGAGGATCTGGGACTCTTTTCCATGGATTTTCTATTCCTCTACTCACTCCTGATCCAGCGAGTCAAGGATGTTTCATTGCAAGTTTCAAGAAATGCCATCAATCGCTCCCTTTTACTTCTTCTCGGGGGGGGAGGTCTCATTTTTCTGGGTGGACTCAGCTCCACTCTCAAGGAATTCGGTCCAGTCTGGTCTCGTTTATCCTCCAGCCTTATGGTCTTTCTAGGAGTGGCCGCCCTTCTGGTCCTCTTCTCTTCCGAACGGCTCCGACGCGAGCTTGAGTACTTCCTGGGCATCCATTTTTACTCAAGTCGGTATGACTACCGTGCCACATGGATGACACTCACAAAAGTCCTTTCGGAATCAAAAGATCTTCGGGAAATGATTCCGACTTTAATGGAAAGGACTAGGGAAATTTCTTTTGCCGAATCCCTCGTTTATTGCCATATCGGCGAAGGAATTCCCCAAACCATCTCCGTTCGGCAATCCCTGGGATGGGACCACCCCACCCCCCTCAATAACGATATTCTGGCCCCATCCCTGTTGTCAGTCCTCCTGTCCGGATCCCCTATTCATCAAAAGGATTCTTTTACTCCCGAACAAAATGAGCTCCTTTCCGGTCTTTTTAACTCGTTGTCCGCCAACTGGATATTGCCTCTCGTCTTCCGAAACAAAATCCTCGGACTTCTCGGTTTGAATATCAAAAACACGGGAAGCAAAGGTTTGTCCGAAGATCGTCTTTTTCTTCAAGCCCTGTCAGTGCAGTGGGTCAGCCTGCTGGTCAGTGCCACACTCTCAAGGGAGATGGCGTGGACATGGGAATCGGACCTTCTTTCCGGTCTTCGGGCCTTTACATTCCACGACCTCAAAAATGCTGGCATCGCCCTCAAGCTGATTCTCCACAATGCCCGAGATAACATCATGTTTGCCGACTTTCAGGAAGAACTTCTCCAGAATCTTCAAAGCATATCTCATCAGATCGAGCAGTCCGTTGAACAGTTTCTCTATCCTTTTCGTCAGGAGTACACCCGGCAAACCTCATTTGATGCGAACAACCTGATCAAAAACACTCTGAAAGGGATTGCTTCGGAGAAGTATCCAGAGCTTGAAACCAAACTGAACTTTCAGGAGATTCCCCTTGTTTCAGGAAACGCACGGGCACTTGAAACAACCATCCGGAATCTTTTGATCAATGCCCGGGAAGCCATGCAAGGGAAAGGGATCATCAAAATCGCAACACGAAGCCTTGATGGGGAAACAGTTTTGATCACAGTCTCCGACAACGGGCCAGGAATGAGTCAGGAATTTATGGACAATAATCTGTTCAGGCCTTTTCAAACAACCAAAAAAAAGGGATCGGGACTCGGCCTCTTCAGCTCGAAACTGTTGATTGAACAAAGTGGGGGACAGATCCAGGTCAATTCAAAAGAAGGGGTCGGAACGGAATTCATGATCACACTCCCAACAGGATCACCTGAGGTGGACAATGGCGATCAGGAGTCGCCCATCCTGAAAGAACACAACAACAACCTGTCCATCTAAAATCCTCTAAAGACATGTGAGTATAATGGTTTGACGTCGCCATCCCGGTTGATCCTATGAAACAAATGAATAGCAAAGGAGACCTATTTTCTAAGAATAAGATTCTCTTTCATTACTACTGGAGCCAGAAAGATCAATGGAACATTGAAGATCACTCTCAAACCCGGGAATCAGCATTCACCGGATATTCCCATCAAGGAACAAGCTATTTTTCTTTTTCATTCTGATGAGATCAAGCTTCGGAGGGAGTGACTTTTTCCGCTATCTGTTAGTAAAATGTATTGTTTTTAGAGCGTTCCATAAAAACAATTCCTTTCAACTGCAGCCGCCAAATGTTATAAATAGATCAATGAAGCGTGATCACCGTCACAAAATATGTTTGAGCGGACAAGTTGTTTTTACAAAATGACTGAAAATAGGGAGTCACCACATGGCAGGAGAAAAGATCGCCCTATTGATCGCCTCTGTGACAGTTATCGTCCTGTCCTGGTCGAACATTTTGAAACTGGTGGACGACTGGAACTCGCTGCCATCCTATTCCCACGGGTTTCTTGTCCCTTTCGTCGCCATTCTCCTCGTCTATCTGGATAAAAAACAATTGACAAGAATTCAGGATCAACCATCTCTCTGGGGGATTGTTTTTATCAGCGCGGGAGTGATTTGCCTTCTCATCGGAACTTGGTCGGGCCTCGATTTCATCCGTCAGATTTCCATTCTTTTTCTGATTTCCGGGATCATTGCCGGTTACTGGGGACTGAGGACACTAAAGGCCCTCCGCTTTCCGGTGCTTTATTTGCTGTTCATGATTCCCCTCCCCTTCATCGTCTTCAATTCGATCGCTTTTCCACTTCAGATTCTTGCGGCAGAGGGCGCATCGAACATATTGAACGGGATACAGATACCTGTTTTCCGGGAAGGGACAATCATCCACCTTCCCCATATCTCCCTTGGTGTTGAGGAAGCATGCAGCGGCATTCAGTCATTGGTGAGCCTTCTGGCCATCTCTGTTCTGATGAAAAAACTGGGACATCTTGAAGGCGTGACAGGCGTTCTCTTTGCCCTGTCCGCCATCCCGATTGCCATTTTGGCAAACATGATGCGCATTGCGGGTACAGGGATTCTCGGCTCATTTGTAAACCCTCACCTCGCGGAAGGGTTCTTTCATCTTTTTTCGGGCTGGGTCGTTTTCCTGTTTGCGTTTCTTACCCTGTTTCTCGAGATAAAGGCCATACAGCTTCTCAGGAAGAGGAGGCCGCTTGAAACCGTCTAGACAGTTCAACATGCTTTTATCCTCTATGATCATGGGGGTTTCCTTTGCCTTCCTTCTTGGGAGCATTGACCGGAGACCGGTGCCCGCCCACCTCTCTCTCAGGGCATTTCCCGAAGAGCTGTCCGGTTGGTCAGGCACCCCCGTTCCACTCTCGAAAAAAGAGCAGGAGATTTTAAACGCGGACGACTTTGCCTCGATCCTGTTCACAAAAGCGGCGACGGAATCCTCTATTTTTTTCTTCAGCGCCTTCTATCAGCATCAGACCCCCGAGAAGAACATCCACTCCCCCAAGAATTGTCTCCCCGGATCCGGATGGGCGATGATCGATACAAAAGTCATCACCGTTCCCCTTGAAAATGGAGGCAAACCGCAAAGAATCAATCAGGTTGTCATCCAGAAGGGGCTCTCCAAACAGGTCGTTCTTTACTGGTATCAGGAAAGGGGAAGGATCTTTCCGAATGAATATTGGGGACGTTTCTACCTGGTGAAAGACGCACTGACCCTTCACAGGACCGATGGCGCCCTGGTCAGGATTTCCGCTTCCCTTGAAGGATCGGTCGACAATACCGTCCAGAAGGAGCTTCGCTTCATCAGGAACCTGACCCCGATGCTGTCGGAATATATTCCCGGAAGACACCAAGTCGCCATGCCCTCTTCCCCGGGAACCTCCATGCTACCGGTTCCGGAAAATCCGGATGTCTCAGAAATCAGCCCGATCAGTGGAGATGTCAAAAATGGGTGATGAGGTCCCCCAGGCCGAAAAACCGACCATTTTTATTGTTGACGATGATCCTGTGATCGTCAAACAGCTGACGTGGCTTTTCCGGTCCACATATCCCGTCCTGTCCTCCGGAACCTTCTCGGAAGCGGTCGACATCTTCCTCAAGAAAAGACCTGCAGTCGTGATCCTCGACCTCGCCCTCGGCGATGTCGAGGGACAAAATGGAATCGATCTTTTACGGATATTTTCCGAATCCGATCCCAACTTTCACGGCATTATCCTTTCCGGATCGATCGATCGCCCCAAGGCGCTCGAAGCGGTCAGGCTCGGAGCCTACGACCTCCTGGACAAATCCATCGATCCCGACGAACTCAAGCGGATTGTCGGTCGGGCCTGCAATCGGGCCATGCTTCAACAGGCCACAAGGGCAACGCCTCCACCTGTCTCGGAAGAGGATTCCCGAAACGACTTCCCGGGAATTGTCACCACCAACCCCAAGATGAAAGAGATGCTGGGACTGCTCCTCAAGATCAGCACAACCGATATCGCCGTTCTGATCACAGGAGAGAGCGGAACGGGAAAGGAACTCTTTGCCAGGGCCTGCCATGAAAAAAGCCAACGAAAGAACGGACCGTTCATTGCCATCAACTGCGGAGCCATTCCCGAAAACCTCATTGAAAGCGAATTGTTCGGCCATGAAAAAGGATCCTTTACAGGCGCCACAGAATCCCGTCCGGGAAAATTCGAATCGGCAAACAACGGGACCCTGTTTTTGGACGAAGTCGGAGAGATGCCCCTAGATCTCCAGGTCAAACTTTTGAGGGTTCTGCAGGACAAGATCGTGGAGCGGGTCGGAAGCCGCACCGGAAAACACCTTGATGTGAGAATCATCGCCGCAACCAATCAGGATCTGACCCAATACATGGCTCAGGGCAAATTCAGGGAAGACCTTTTCTACCGCCTCTCCGTCATCAAGTTTCACCTCCCTCCCCTAAGGGAAAGGGGGGGAGACATCATGACGCTGGCCCACTATTTCCTCAACCGGTTCAAGGAAACCTACCAGAAACCCGCCATGATGGGATTCACCCGCGACAGCGAAGAACGGATCAAACGGTATGGATGGCCCGGCAATATCCGGGAGCTTGAAAACCGTATCCAGCGGGCGGTAATCATTTCCGGAGGAAACTGGATCACTCCGGAGGATCTGGACCTTTCAACCGAAATCAAAAACGAGATCCAACCCCAAAACACCGATTCTCTGGCCAATCTTCAGAAAACGCGGGAAGACGCGGAAAAACGCATGTTGATCGAGGCGTTTGAAAAAACAAGAGGCAACATCAGCGAAGTCGCCCGGATGATCGGCACTAGCCGGCCAACGGTTCATGCCCTTGCCAAAAAACACGGGATCACCCCCCGAAACTTTAAGGAATAACGATGGATAATCATTTTTCCAGCAAATGCCCTGCTCCAGCATTTTCCGCGATTCGTCCCGCAATGCTTCCGTTTGCCGCCTCGGTTGTCTTGATCGTCTCCCTTTTGGCCGGATGCAGCAAAAACCCGGCAGAGCTTCAAAAGAAATATATGGCCAGCGGTCTCGACTACCTTGCCAAGGGAAAAAACAACGAATCCATCATCGAGTTTCAGAATCTTCTGAAGATCAACCCCAAATCCGCTGCCGGACATTTCTATCTGGGAGAAGGATACAAGGCAAAAGGCTGGATCACCGATGCCCTCCTGCAATTTCGACAGGCATCGGAGCTTGATCCCACCTACCTCCCGCCCCATCTCGAGATCGCCCGGTATGAGGTCAACAGCGCGCAGTGGCCGGCCGTTCTTCCGGAAGTCCAGACGATCCTGAAGCTTTCCCCCTCCGATCCCGAAGGCTGGACCTTCAAGGGGCAAAGGAACCTTGCCCTTGGAGATACCACCAAGGCCCAGGCCGCGCTCACCCACGCGCTTGAGATCAAACCGGACTACACCCCGGCTGTTGTCGCCATGGGGGATCTGGAACTGGCGCTCAATCAGCCGGACAAAGCCAAGGAGTTTTACCAAAAGGCCCTGAACAAAACCCCGGACAACAGCCGAGGCTGGATCGGACTCGGAAAGGTTGCCGAACGTCAAGGACAAAAGGACGAAGCCCTCGCGAACTATAAAAAGGCGGTTTCCGTTTCCCCAAACAATATTCGATCGTCCATTATTCTCGCCAATTATCTCGCCAAGGAAGGGCACCTGAATCAGGCCATTGCCCAGTTGCAACTTCTTTCAAAGGGCCATACGGATATCCGTATCCCTTTAAAAATCGCCGAATACGATACATTGCTCAACAAAAACGATGAAGCCATCGCTCTTTTGCGACCATACGGCCAACAGAAAGTTCCCATTGTCGAACTCTATTTTGTCCTGGCAAAAGCTTACGAACAATCCGGAAACAAACAAAAGGCCCTCGAGAATGTTGACAAGCTGATGGCGCTGAAATTCGACAACCAATCCATTTTATTGGCCGCGTCGAATATCGAGCTCCGGGAAGGGAATCCCACCGAGGCGCTGAAAATCCTCTCCACCCTCAAGGACAGTGAAAAAAATCTTCCGGGCTACTGGCTTTCGAGTTCAACCGCCGAGCTTGAACTCGGACATCGTGGTGAAGCGCTTTCGGAGCTTGAGGATGCCACTTCAAAATATCCGGAAAACATTCCTCTCAAGCTCGCCCTGGCCAATGGCTATTCCGCCAACCAGAAGCCATCCAGAGCCATGTCCGTTCTGAATGGCATTCTTTCAAAAAATCCGGACAATACCCAGGCAATCGTGCGAAAAGCCGGTCTTCTCGCCCAAAGCAAGGGACTTCCCGCGGCAATCTCCTTCCTGAAAGCCAACACCATTTCATACCCGAACAACCAGACGCTTGAGATCAGCTATATCCAGGCTCTTTCCGGCAACAAGGAAATGGACAAGGCCATCAAAACGGCCAGAGACTATCTTCAAGCCCACCCATCCGACCAGACGATGGAACTGTTGATTGCGGGACTCCACCTTCAGGAAGGAAAAACGGAAAAGGGGCAGTCTGAACTTAAATCCATCATTTCCGCCAACCCCAAGAATCTGACAGCCATCACCACTCTCGCGAACCTTGATCTGGGGCAGAAGCATTTTCCGGAAGCGGAATCTCTCTTTCGGCAGGCCATCGCCATCGCTCCGGACAACTCCGCCCTTTATACCAGCCTTGGTGAAACGCTCAGTGCCGAAAACCAGCAACAGCCCGCAGAAGCCGCCTATCAAAAAGCGCTGGAGATAGACCCCAACCAGCCTCTGGCTCTTCTGGAACTGTCCCAATCTGAAATCACCTCCGGTGAAACACCCAGGGCAATCGTTCACCTCACACCGCTCCTGAAGCTCAACTTCCCCCCGCCACAAGAGGCAGATGTGCAGTGGCTTTGGGGCATTGCCTCCATGCAGGAAGGGGAATATCCCCGAGCAGAACGGGCGCTTGTAAAAGCCACCGGATTGGCTCCCGGAAACTTCACCTATCATGAAAGTCTGGGAGACCTGTGGGCGGCAGAGGGCGATTTTTCCAAAGCGAACAAGGAGCTCTCCAAGGCCTATTCCCTCGATCCAGAAAATACCTTGATCAGGATTAAGCGTGACTGGATCGCACTGAACCTCCAAAAAGGGAAAGTCGATCCCCAAAAGATCCAGACGGTCGTAAACGAAGCATCCCAGTTCAGGAAAGACAATCCTAAAGACCAGACCGCCGCCATGATCGAGGCACGGGGGGACGCTATGCTCGGAAAGACCGACGCAGCACTGAAAGTGTTTGATTCTGTCCTCTCAATAAACCCCAGCAACTCCCAGGCCATTCTCGGAAAATCCGGAATTTTGGTCTCTCAAAAACATGTCAATCAAGCACGCACTCTTGTTGGCCATCTTCTCACCGACCACCCCAATAACATCCAGGCCAACCTGATGCTTGCCGGGATCGACCTCCAGACCAACAATATCCAGGACGAGGCCTCCCGGCTGGAAACAGTCAACCATCAACGCCCCAATTGGGTACAGCCGGCACTGGCCCTGTCGCTAGCGGATCTTTCGCTCGGCCGGTTTTCCCAGGCGAAAGCCATTTTGACCCAGCTCACCCAGAACAATCCAAAGTTTCTTCTTGCCCAGTTCTATCTTGCCCGCTCCGACATGGGACTTGCCGATTATCAGGGCGCCATCGACACTCTGAAACCATTGCTATCCTCATCCAAGGATCCCTCCAGCATCTACTCTCTGATGGGAGACGCATCCCTTCGCATGGGGGAAAAAGGGCAGGCGATCAGTTATTGGAAAAAAGCCTTGAAGACAGCGCCCAAAAATCCGCTTATCCTGAACAATCTGGCATTTCTTCTTTCCAGTGATAAAAAAGACCTGCCCCAAGCGGTCACTTATGCCCAAAAAGCCCTTTCCATCACAAAACAGCCGTTCATTGAGGACACTCTAGGGTATCTTCTCTATCTCTCCGGACACTACCATCAGGCCCAGGTGCAGTTTGATGCCGCCAATAAGGCCGGATTCAAGAATACAGAATTCCAGTATCATATGGGGCTCAATGAATGGCGTCTAGGCAATACCCAAATGGCGAGTGAGACTTTGAAAAAGGCAATCCTCGACGGCACCCTGACCGACGACGAAAAGAAAAAGGCCCACGAAGCCCTTGACCAGATGGCATCGAAATGAGCGATCGACGGCATCAGCCTGAAGTGGGAACAGCTGATCGGCTTTTCACCCGGGAGGACTGATGCCCTCTCCTGATACCTCCGTTCTGATTACGTTCTTCAGAGAAGAAGGTGTTTTGAAAGACACGATCGAATCGGCATTGTCCCAGGGATTTTCGGATATGGAGATTCTGCTTGTCGACAACAATGGCTCTCCGGAAAACAGGGCTGTTGCAGAACAGTACGTCTCCCGTTATCCGAAAACCGTTCGACTCGTCCATGAGCCTGTGCAGGGGGTCTGCTCCGCCAGAAACACAGGCTTCAGGGAATGCCGCGGAACATTTATCGCGATTCTCGACGGAGACGATCTGATGCATCCCGATCGCCTGGCCCTGCAGAGAGCTGTTTTTGATGAGAACCCGAGCCTTTCCGTCGTCAGTTCCTGGTATGACAGGGTTTCGATGGACAACAAAACGGTCAGTCGTGCGAATGTCAAACAGACTGAGCCCACGATCTGGCTTGAGACCGAAGAGATCCTCAAGGGGCTTTTTCCCGTTTCAAAAACATCGGGATCCGGAAAGACCCTTCACTTCCCGCTGACATCGACCGCTCTTTTCAGACGGGAAAAAGCCCTGGAAGCGGGTGGGTTCAATCTCGTTTTCAATCCGCGCTGGTATGAGGATGTGGAGTTCTTCATCCGGATGCATGAGATGGGAGAGTTCCACAAGGTGCCCGTTTCTTTGGTGCGCTACAGGATCTCTTCTCCTGAAGCGATGGAGGTCAAACAGAAGCAGATGGACTGGGTGGGTCTTTGCCGCCAGCTGGGAGTGTTCTATCAGGTCTTGTGGGAACGATACGGAAATCAGGAGCCAAAGATACAAACACTCTTCGAGCGTCTGAGAGCTCTCTGGTTCCGTCATTCGAGCTTTTATTTTCTCCGGTATGAAAAAGATAGGGGACTTGGAACGCGGATGCTTTCCCATTCGCTGAGATTGAACCCGCGGGATATGGTGACATGGAAGCTCTGGATGAAGTCCTCTCTTCCCAAATCCCTTCATCCCAAGCTCTTTTGGTTCGATTCGCTGAATCAGGACCCGTTACCTCCCGGAGCGGATGAAGAGATGGTCGACCGATTCTTTCAGGGAAAAAGACAAGCATGAATCAGAAAGGCCAGAAATGAACCCGGAAATCTCAGTCGTTATCACCCTTTATCAGGAAGGGGAACTCCTAGGCGAAACGATCGACTCGGTTCTCGATCAAACCTTTCAAAACTTTGAAATCGTATTGGTCGACAATAATGCATTCCCAGAAACGATCTCCATCGCGAAATCATACGCCGGACGATTCCCGGACAGGATCCGGATCATCAAAGAAACGGTGCAGGGAATCTGCTCGGCAAGAAATACAGGGATACGGGAAAGCAGGGGGGCCTATATCGCCCTTCTCGACGGAGATGACATTTTAAAGCCCGGACGCCTTGAAAGACAGATCGCTGTCATGAAGGGCAGACCGGATCTTTCCATGGTCACCTGCATCCATGACCGCATTTCGTTCGACAACCGGGAGGTTCTCCAACAGGACGTCTGCGGTCCTTCAGATGCGACCTGGAGGCAGTTTGAAAAGGAATTTGCCAAACTGTTCAGAACACGATTCGGGAAAGATTATCTGGCTTCTTTCAGCTTCCAGCCTCCATCGACCTTTTTTTTTAAAAAAGAAACGGCCATAAAGGCGGGACTTTTTGATCTTCGCCTCAATCCCCGATGGGGAGAAGAGGTGGAGTTTGAAACAAGGATGTTCGAGCATGGACCGTTTTACTGCATTCCGGAGTCCCTGGTTCTCTACAGGACCAACTCCCCTGAGGCCAAAAAATTCAAGGACAGCCAGATTCCCGGACAGGAACGATTCCTGCAGGACCATAAGTTTTTCACAATCCTTTGGGAACACTTTGCCCCGCTATCGAAGGAAAATATTCCTGTCTTGAAAAAGATCAGGGCATTGTGGCTCAGGGATATCGGGCATCGGATGCTGGTTTACCGGCAAGGAAAATCGATTGGAGATACCCTGATCAAGAGATCCCTGAAAGCGGATCCGGGGGACATCACAACATGGAAATTTTACCTGAAAACCTTCTTTCCTCATTTCCTGTATCCCAAAATCTTCTGGTTTCAGACATTCAACGAACAGCCCCTGGACAAGTTCGACCGGGATTTTCAATTCAAATTTCTCTCCTGGCCTCCGAGATTTCTCGAAGAACAAAAAACGGTAACGTGAAAAGAAGCTCGATGCATAAAGAGCATTCCCAAAAACATTGTAGGTTTTTAGGCTAGACGGAAAGAAAAAACTTGAAGATACTCATGTACCATTGGACTCAGGATGACTTTCCATCCTCAAGAGGTGGCGGAATCAAGGTCTATCAAAAGACCATTCTGCAAGAGTTAGTGAAGATAAAGGATCTTCATCTGACGGTTCTTTCATCCGGATCCTCCGACTTATATGATTTCATAGATCCATCCATCCGCATCAAGCGTCTTCCCTCAAGAACCAATGAATTGGAACGCTTTGGAATAGTCAACTCTTCCGTATGGGCTCCTGCCTGTAATCACTTTGGGAATCCCTACTCAATCAATCATCTGAAAATGAAAGAGATTTTTTTTGAATTTGTTGTCAAACACCAATTTGACGTCATCCACTTCCAGCATTTAGAAGGTCTTCCGGCGGAAGTGTTGACCATCAAGGAACGACTGCCCCATATCAAGATTTTGTTCAGCATGCATGACTATTACGCGCTTTGCCCCCAAGTCACCTTTCTTTACAAGGGAAGAGATCTTTGCAACGACTCCCAAAATGGAAAAAAATGCCTGAGCTGTTTACCAGTGGAAGACTTCAGATCTTCGCTTTCCAGTAAGCGGGCCAACTGGTTTGCATTCCAGATCATTGACCGGGTCGGATTCAATCCTGAGGGAACCATTGGTACCCTGATCCAAAAGTTTTTCCATCAAGTCTTTATCGGGAAAACGACGATCACTCCTCCCAATCCTCCTCCGGACAATGTCCTGCTGAATTGGCACTATATTGTTGAGCTGATGAATAAACATGTGGATTCCGTTCTTCCTGTCTCAAAACGTGTTCAGCAAATAGCATTGCGCCACGGCATCCACTCGAATCTTCTGAAATTACTGCGTCTGGGAATCCCTGAAGCACCAAGATTCCGTCAAGAGCCACCTCCTCAAGGACCTCTGATTCGGGAAGACGGAAGCCTGACTTTCGTTTATCTTGGTTATATGACAATCCATAAAGGCTTCTTTTTTTTATTGGATGCATTTGAAGAAATGCCCGAAGAGCTCTCCGGAAAAATCAATCTTGTTGTTGCGGCAAAAGCTCCCAACGATCCTTTTGTTCTTAACCGCTTGATGAGCCTTCAACCCAAACTCAAAAGCTTGATACATTATAACGGCTATACCCCTGATCAGCTCGATACCATTCTGGGAAAAGGCAGCATTGGCCTTCTATGCCAGCTTTGGGAAGATTCAGGCCCAATTACCGCTTGGGAGATGCACTGTCGACATATTCCTCTCCTGACAAGTGACCTGGGGGGAGCGTCCGAACTGTCAGGATGCAAGTCAATGGTGTATGGCCATGGAAACCGATCAGAATTTATTGAATGCGTCAGAAAGATCCTAGAAGGAAAAGTGACCCATGAGGAATATTGGAAAAACAGTATCACACCAATGACCGTGGCAGAGCACTGTCAACAGCTGGTTCAATATTACCTTAGCGAAGAAAAAGATACCTTATGATATCGCAATTATCCTGAATGATATCTACCGCACCGGATCCAAAAGGAGGTTGCCCCATGATCCAATCGGTCGGACACCTTCTCATTGGACCTATGCTCCGAAAAGGGCAAAAAAGGTAAAGTCAAAATTTCAATAAGGCCAAATGAGATAAAAAATATTATTGTCATTAAAATTATTACCAAAGGCTAAAATGACAGAATCCACTCTCTTAATCACTTCTCATCATAAACAAGATGCCTTTCTCGATTTATTAAAGGAGAGGTTTCTCGCCGTTCATGTCGGAAAGACTCTTTCTAACCTCGATTTGAATATCATGGCGGATAATACCGGAGAAAATATTTCTTCTAAAAATAAAACCTTTTGTGAGTTAACAGCTTTTTATTGGGCCTGGAAAAATACTACCTCTGATTATATAGGATTTATGCATTATCGGCGACTCTTTTCAACGAAGAACTTTATTCTTCAAAAAGCATTAATGAGAATGAAATATAATTTTCATTATTTAAGAAGCACTTTTGTTGAGTTTGATATTAATCTTTGTCTAAAAAACTCGATAGAGTTAAGCAATCTTGCTGATATAAAGGAAAGCATTAAGGGATTGGAGCTTTTTGTTCAAAATGATTTAAGAAATTACGATATTGTTTTACCGAAAAAATTTTATTCCAAATATCTCAATGTAGAACAGCAATATCGTCTCTATCATAATCATGACGATCTGAATCTGCTCATGGATTTGGTAAAAGCAAAATATCCTGATATAGGTGTTCACATAAAAGACACACTCAAAAAGAACGAGCTATATACATATAACATGTTCATAATGAAGAGAGACCTCTTTAATGATTACTGCGAAAAACTATTTGATATCCTTTTTGAAATGGAAAAAATGATTGTTTTGCAAAACAAAAACGATTACCAGAAAAGAATCTTCGGGTTTCTTTCTGAAAGATTTTTCAACTTATATATAAAACACATTAACAAAAATAATACACTAAGAATAACGGAATTGGAGACAATATTTCTAAAAGAACCAAATATTTGATAGAAAATCAAAGTTAATATTTTAAGTCCGCCGGGTAACGGGCTCGGTACTCCGACGATTACACGACAGCTAGCCAAATAGACTCGGGGTAGTGAGCAAGAATTAGAAACTTCTTCCATTTTTCCTGTTCAGAAAAAATGAAGAGATCTGTCAATAAGACCCACGAACATCTCCCCTCTCATTGTAACGTTCCAGCCTCCCCTCTGTTTGCAAAATTTCCTCTCCGTTCATAAATCTGCTTGTTTCATCTTATAAATCTGGTATCTTTACTCCTTGGGGGGAGGTCCAGAATTTCTCCAACAATGATTTCGACTGGTCGTCAAATCGGCTCTGGCAGGATAATTGGTCGGCAGCATAACTTGCTTTAAAGTGGATTTCAGTGTTGAACCAGGTACAGGAGGAAATGTATTGCTATCCCTATTAAAACAACTGAATAACCTCCTGACCCCCAGCCACCGGAAAAGGCTTGCCCTCCTCAGCATACTGGTCGTTATGTCCGGAGTGGCAGAGATCATCGGCATTGCATCAATCATGCCTTTCATGGGAATGGTTGTCAGCCCCGACATAGTCGTTCATAACCATTATCTGGCTATCCTCTACCAATACTTCTCCTTTTCATCCACCAATACATTTCTCCGCTTTATCGGAGTTCTTGTTCTTGCCATCATGCTTCTCTCCAACCTGATCTCTGCCATCACCATCTGGGGCATTCTCCAGTTTTCCTTTTCTCTCGGGAGAGATCTTTCCATCAAGATGTTCTCAGCGTATTTAAACCATCCTTACGTCTTCTTTTTAAATAGAAATAGCTCGGAGCTTGTCCAGAACATCGTGTGGGAGGTCGGTCGCATCGTCAACGGCATCCTTATTCCAATCCTGACGATCTATTCCCGAATTGTCGTAACATTTTCCATTCTTTTGCTTCTCGTCTGGATGAATCCTCAACTGGCTCTCGTATCCGGACTGGTACTGGGGGGAGCCTATTCCATGGTTTTTTTCTTCGTGAGAAAGAGCCTGGCCAAATCAGGGATTGAGGTTTCCGTTGAAAATGCCAAGCGAACCCAGATCGCTTACGAAACACTCGGAGCCATCAAAGACATCAAACTCTTGGGTAGAGAACGTGATTTCTACGACCGATTCTATCGTCCCATCAGGCTCTATGCCTTGTATCAGTCGAAAAGCCAGATGATCTCCCTGCTCCCACGGTATGCCCTTGAAACCCTCGCTTACGGCGGTATCATCGTGATCGTCATCTATCTCTTAAGCGTCCAGAAAGATGTCAGCCACACGCTTCCCATGCTGGCACTTTATGCTCTTGCCGGATACAGGTTGATGCCAGCTCTCCAGCAGATCTTTGTCAATCTGGCCAATGTCCGCTTCAGCATTTCAGCAGTCGCCAAGATCACAAAAGACCTAGAAACACTATCCCCCAAAAAAGACGGGGAACCGCCCGTTCCGTCACCTGAGGAAACTCCACTTTCCTTTTCCGAAAAGATCTCCCTCGAAAATATCGTCTTCCGTTACAAAGACCGCCCAGAGCCTGTCCTCAAGGGAATCTCCCTTTCGATCAAGGCCAATACCACCATCGGCATCGTCGGTTCGACCGGGTCAGGCAAAACGACAACGCTGGACATTTTTCTCGGTCTTCTCGAACCAGAATCCGGACAACTCCTCGTTGATGGAGTCCCTATCTCAAAGGAAAACGTCAGGGCTTGGCAAGCCAATATCGGTTATGTTCCCCAGCAAATCATGCTGATGGACGACACGATCGAACGGAATATCGCCTTCGGAATCCCCGATGACAAGGTCGACAGGAAAAAGGTCATCAGGGCAGCAAAGCTTGCCCACCTTAATGACTTTATCGAGAAGGAGCTTGAAAAAGGCTATGAAACTGAAATTGGAGAAAAAGGTATTCGCTTAAGCGGCGGCCAACGTCAGCGGATCGGTATCGCCAGGGCCCTTTACCATGAACCTTCGGTGCTGGTCCTGGATGAAGCCACCAGCGCCCTCGACAACATCACCGAGAATGTCATTATGGAAGCGCTTCACACACTGTCAAGACAAAAAACGATCCTTATGGTCGCCCATCGTCTGACAACCGTCAAGGAATGTGACTGGATCTTTGTCATGGAAAATGGGCATCTTTCAGATCAGGGGACATACTCGGAACTTCTCTCAAGAAACAGCATCTTTCAACAGCTCGCCCCCAAATCCTGAAACGGAACGAAGTCGACATCAAGACAAAATGATTGATAAGCGAAATGGATAAAGATGTTATTGTCAAATTCCCCAATATCCACCTTATCGAAAGACCTTGCCTGATTTCAGAGAATCAGGAGAGGAATGTCCTCCCAAAATCTTTGGGTATTTTCTCAAGAGAGCCGGCTTCGAAGCGATCGAACCAAAACAGGCGGGGGTATAGAGTTTTCGGCAAAAATGTCTTGAACCAAAGCTTTAAGGTATAGATGTCCGACGGATCTTCCTTAAAAGACCTTTTCAGCAGATCAGCTCCAACGGATGCACCATCCGGATACCTCAGCGCATGAGATCCCACCGTTCGAAGAATGACCGCCTTGATCTTTTTCAGATTCTGATCATTTTCAGAATTGATCTTCGCAAAATGTTCACAAAGGGAATAAAAAAAGACCTGATCATTCTGATGCCAGTTTGAATGCACCTGGTATTTGACAGGAGTCTGGGAAAAAGAGTCCTTTTCCATCTTCCAGGGAGACTCCCTGAAGCAAAAAAGTGATTCGGGAACTTGGCCGAATGGACCCTCCATGATCATTCTGACCTGAAACTCATAATCCTCCAGAAACTGAGGATTCAACCTGGTATCAAAAAGACCCACTTTTATTGCCACCTCTTTGGGAAACATGAACGCTGATGGCACATGAAAATGAAAGGATTCCGAGTGGGCGGCCGAAAAAAGGCTTTTAAGCAGGAGGATAATCTTTTCCTCAATGATCTTGAAAGAATTTTGGGTATTGATAGTGGATGAAAAAAGACTGTCTTTCAGGATTCTTTTTCCATCGGGAGAGACTAGATCATAGCCCGAAGTTGCCAATGAAAGATCCGGACGACTTAAAAGAAGCTCCCTCTGGCGTTCAAGCCTATGAGGTTTCATCATGTCATCTTCGTCCTGGAGAGCCACAAATCTCCCTCGACTAGCGAGGATGCCGGCATTTCTGGCAGAACAGACTCCCTGCTCCGGCTCATGAATCACCCGAACCTTATCCGGAAATTGACGAACAAACTTTTGAATCACTTCCCGGGTTGCAGGCTTGGCATTGTTGTCCACTAAAATGAGCTCGAAGTTCTGGAATGTTTGCGACAAAACAGACTCTATCGATTCAGACAATTCCCAGCTTCTGGAGTAACACGGGATAATGACGGAGACATCCGGACAATCCACTTCCAGATCCTTTCATGAGAATATTGCCTTAAGTCCAACGCCTTAGATTCAGTCTATATTGACCTTCCCAAGCCTCCTAGAATATGATCGCCATGATGGAAAATCAATATCTTCCTTTGAAATCCAAAAAAAATAGATTCTGTTTGTCACCGGAGGAACTTTCCCATGGCCGATAGTTCGATGGCGCCGACTGCCGCTGAAACAGAAGACATTATCGCCGCTTTCTTCACGACCGTTCCCAACACACTCGCCCCCATCAGCCTCAACAAAACCGAGCCCGAGTCCACTGAAGAGACCTTCTCCGAACGCCGCCAGTTCCGGATCCGTCTTGCCAATACCCCCGAACGACGTGAATCCGCGAACGTCCTCATCGACCGGATGTATGCGTGGAAAGGATATGGTCGAGGCAGTCTTGTCAGCGAAAACCCCCACCGGATCACCCTGATCACCTACGGAATGGAAAATCAGGTCATTGGAACCATTTCCGTCGGGATGGATTCTCCGGAGGGACTTTTCGCGGATGAAAACTACCACGAGGAGCTGGAGTCTCTCCGAAACCAGGGTTGTCGGCTTTGCGAATACAACGCATTGGCCGTGGACTCGAGCATCAAGTCCAAAAGGGTTCTCGCCAGCCTGTTTCACATCGCCATGCTTTACCCCTATGGCCTCTTTGGTTATACTGACGGGGTCATTGAAGTGGCGCCAAACCATGCAGGATTTTACCGGAAGATGATGGGGTTCACCCAGATCGGGGAAGAACGGATCTGCCCGAGGGTCAATGTTCCGGGAGTTTTATTGAGAGGCAACTTTGCGGAAGCCAATGAGCGCATCGCAAGAGTCGGAGGGCTGATGGACAAGGAAACCACAGACATGTCCCTCTTCCCGTATTTCTTCAGCAAAACTGACGCAGACGGTATTCTGGGCCGTCTTAGAAACATGGCCTGATCCGATGAGCACGACATTCGTCTACGAAGAAGCCTTTTCCAGAAATATCGGATGGATCACAAAAGCCGAACAACAGATCCTCAGGAAGAAAAGAATCGCCATCGCCGGAATGGGCGGAGTCGGAGGCGTTCATCTCCTAACCCTCGCCAGACTGGGAATCGGCGCTTTTCATATCGCCGATCTCGATGTCTTTGAAACGGTCAACTTCAACCGTCAGGTCGGTGCCACGATCCCTCACCTGGGAAAACCCAAGGCCGAGACCCTTTCGAAGATGGCGCTTGAGATCAACCCCGAACTCGACATCAAGGTCTTTCCAAAAGGGGTGGACAAAGACAATCTTCCCGATTTTTTTAACGGTGTGGATCTCTATATCGACGGTCTCGACTTTTTCGCTTTTTCCGCCAGACAGGTGACCTATGCCTCCCTTACAAGACTCGGAATTCCTGCGACGATTGCCGCCCCTCTCGGAATGGGAGCAGCCCTTTTGAACTTTCTCCCCGGGCAGATGACATTTGAAGACTATTTTGGCTGGGGCGATTCCTCGGACGATGAAAAAGGTCTTCTCTTTCTTTTGGGACTGGCTCCGGCCAGACTCCATTTCAATTATCTCGTCGACCCCGCAGCAGTCAACCTCGAAGAGCATCGTGGCCCTTCCACTATCATGGCCTGCCAGATCTGCGCCGGAATGGCCGCAACCGAAGCCTTGAAAATCCTCTTAAAGCGGGGAGAGGTTCTCGCCGCACCCCGTGGACTTCAGTTCGATGCCTACAGAAACAAACTTTCCAAAACATGGCTTCCCGGCGGGAACAGAAATCCGCTCCAGCGTCTGGCCCTGATGTTTGCGAGAAAAAAACTCGACGGTCTCAAAAAACACTGACGACATCTGCAAACGCACCCCAATAAAACACCATCGTGCGGTCTTTGTCTCTCTGAGCCAGGACAGTTCCATCGGCCCGCTCTTATCCATCGCTCTTGGGGTTTTCACCGATCTTGGGAACGAGACCCATATTTCCAGAGAATGTCTGAGGGTTGCGGATCTGTAGGTTGCATCACAGAGACAGGATCATTGGGACAAAAAGCTTGTCTCCTTCCAATATTCTTCCCTTGGCTGTTTGTCTTTCCACTCCAAAGGTTTTCTTAGTATTCATTCTATAACGCATCGCTTCTAAAATGACATTAGCGATCATAAGCCGTTTTGAATAAACTGTCTCATTTTATAGACTGTTTTTCTGATGCGGACACCCTTCTCTATGGCCTCTATGGCCAGGACCGGACTAAGAAGTTTCTCATTGGGAGAAGCATACGTTCAGACACGAAAGACGGGGCTTATGGTTGCCCCGTCTATGAGAAAAGCATGTCACTTATCCTATGCCTTATTCATCAGTCCCATTCGTTTTCGGAGTTCCATCGCTCCCATCAGGGCCATCCCTGTGCCAAAGAGGAGCCATGTCGAAGGTTCAGGAGTTCCCGAAGGGGAAGATGCATTCGTTATGAATGAGAGGGTGATCAGCCCGTTTCCTGAGTTGTCACCGGCTATAGCAACTGTTGGAGTTCCGAGAAAGAATGAACTTCCACCCTCACCGTTACCGCCGTCGGGTTGCCCTCCGCCCTCTCCTCCAGTATAGCCGCCACCGCCACCACCGTTACCACCACCACCACCAAATCCTCCATTTGAGCCTGTAAAACCGCTACCAAAACTGACGTATGTCCCTCCTGAACCGCCGGCACCGCCGTTTTGAAAACTTGAACCTCCAACACCATCGCCACCGTAAGTACCAGTGGCTCCAGCAGGTCCGCTAAAACCACCGCCGCCGCCGCCCATTCCGAGGGTACCACCGCTAGTACCGGTGCCAGATGGACTGATGATTCCGGGCCCGCCTTGAGGTACCCCGTTGTATTCACCAGTACCACTGCCTCCACCACCACCGGCAACCACCAGAGGAGTTGCTGTACTAAGGGAGCTACCCAAAGCAACGAAGCTGCCACCACCGCCTCCGCCAAAGCTGCCTCCGGGATCGGCGGCGCTCGCACCCATTCCTCCCGTTAAAATTTGGAGCACCTCTCCTGAGCTCAAGGATAAATCTCCTCCAATTACAGCGCCCATTCCCCCTGCTATGGCGCCCGTACTTCCATACCCCCCTCCTTGAGCCCCATACGCGGTAATATCGTAGGTCCCGGAGGTGGGTATTATGTAGGTTTCAATTGACCCTGTGTAGCTGAAATCCATTATCGTAGCCCGGGCCTCTTCATTCGTTGCAAGAATCATCAATGCAGGGAATAGTGTGAGCAACATGGTATACTTAATTCTGTTTTTCATCATAAGCTCCAGTTTATTTTTCAGCTAAGAAGGCGTGAAGGAATGCGATATCTCCTGGTGATGGGACTTGATGAACCGCTAGCAAACGGCATACCAATATAATTTATGAATAATAAAAAAATATAAATACATTAAATACGTTAACGCTTTATGCCTGCGAAAACGAGATCTGATCTGCTCCGAAAGGAGAACAAAGTGATAAAATATCTGACAGATGTAAAGGCAGGTGAAAAAGAGACGGACAGTTCATCCGACTCGAAATCGGCAAACTCAAATCAAAATTTGATTCCTGAACAATGCTCCGGAGCAATTTCTCCATGTAACCTTTTTGATCGTATTAGGTATTCAGGCAAACTTAAGCACAGTGGATGTTCAGACAGGTATAGATTACGTTAACCATGGAGAAGGCCGAGTTATCGCACAACCCTTTTCCAAACTCTCAGCCCAGAACCCGGCTTAGTTTGCCCTCGACCAAGACATAATCGATCATGTCTCGGGTCGCCCGATATTCAGAATAGTCTTAGGGCGAAAAAACTGAAATAAATAAGGAGGCTCGGTCGCTGGCTGACCTATACGGTTCTGGCGAATGATTTCCCCGATGAGGACACATCAAAGGTTGAGATGAACTTCAGGTTCTCTTTCGGAATAACTTCCTCAAAGATGCGTCCGAGACGGGGAAGCAAAAGAAGCGCTAATGTGATTCAGATCTGACTGAATCTCGATCAAGCCTCTTTAGATAATGGTGTTAGTAGCAAGTAGAGTTGTCCGGTTTTTTGAATAAAAAACTCAGGGTTTCCCCGTTCTCAGACAAGAGCTTCGACCGGGCGGATTCCAGTCGAAGGAGCTTTGGTTCGTGGTTCCTTTTTCGTTTTTGGGTGCTCCGGTTTTTTAAAAGGATAGTCGGAAAGCTTCCGGGGTCCATGAAACAGGGAGAGCGATCCGTCGGGATGCCGGTGGACCCTGACGGTCGTCCGGACGTAATGGAGCCGGTACCGATCGGAAGGGATCTGAAGGATCCGTCCTTCGAAAGACACGCAGTTGTCATTTCCAACGGTCCGTTCGTAGTGCTCGCAGAGGATCTCGTCCAGAGACTCTCCGGTCCAGGGAACGAAAGCCGATCCTTCCTCCGGGGCCCGATGGGAAAATTCCGTATTGAAGGCCGGAAGATAGATCTCGGACAGGTAGCGATTGGCCTCTTCCATCGTCGTGATTCCCGCCAGGGCGAGTTCTTTGGGAAGACGCTCCTGATGGGTCCGGAAGGCCCGTTCACTGCGTCCCCGCGCTTCGGGGGAATACGCGGCAATCATTTCAATGCCCAGCTGCTTCATCGCCCGTCCAAACTGGGTGAGGTTTTTCTTGTCCACCTTCCCTCCCGCTTCCGGCGTGATCCAGTAGTGGCTGCCCCGGTCCGTATACAGGGAGGAAGGAAGGCCTTTTTTCCCGATCACCTCCCGTATCCCCTGAAGGCTGGACGCGGTTCCCTCCTCAGCCACAAAGAACATGCTGTAATGCTCATTGGTCGCATCATCCATCGTCACCACCACCAGATCCCAGACCTGTCCGGATACCCAGGGATGACGGCTGGCATCCTGATGGATCATCATCCCTTCCCAGGCCGCACGCTCCCGTCTCTTCCGGTGCTTCCCCTTTCCGGGGGCTTTCTGGACCGCTCCATTCTCCTGAAGCGTCTTCTTGACCCAGGTATAGCTCCGTTTCCCGCCCTCTTTCCGGTACCAGGAGTGGAAGTGTTTCACATTCCACCCGTCATGCCGGCTCCGGTACTTTTCGACCAGTCCCAGGGCTTCATCCACCGGTGCCCGTCTTGATGAGGCCTGGGTGAGTCGTTTGTCCAGAATCCCCTGGATCCCTTCCTCTTCGACTCGCCGGACATATCTCCGGAATGTCCTTTCACTCATCCCCAGAATCCGGCCGGCTTCTTCCTGAGTCAGACATCCTTTCTTCCATTCATTCCAGGTATCTTCAAAACGCATCTTCCGGATCTCCTGTAGCACATTTGTTCGGTTCATTCTGGGTCCTCCTCGGACACATTATGGAACCGGACAAGCCTTGCGCTACAAAACCGGACAGATTATGTGCTCCCTACAGGAATAGAGGGAGGCCTATCATGAGTGGCTCGAAAATGACTACAAAGCGTAAAGCAATTTTGGTAGCGGTGAAGGAACCTCCTCCGAACGGTGATTACGTTTGGGACGGAAAGGATGAAGTGGATCGCCCTTTGAGCCGCGAAGAAATGCAAAAAGGTATTGAGGCTTACCGCAAGAAACAGGTCGCCCGGTCAGCGGCTCTCGCAAGGAACAGGTGAGCGTCCGGTATAGCCCGGAGGTTCTGTCTTACTTCCGCTCAACCGGCGCAGGCTGGCAGACCCGTATGGATGCGGCTTTAAAAATTCTGGTCAAAAAGGACCCGGACTGGCTGAAAAAGCTCGGCTAATGTTTTTTGGAAGAGGGCGGGCTGAAAAATTCCGACCTTTTCCTTCAAAAAACCGAACCATCCACAGAAGCCTGTCTGAATTCGAACCATCCGCTGGAACACCTCGAACCTCTCATGCCCGTTTCCCCTTCCAACGCCATGACCGCAAAAATAGTGATCACCACCCCTTAAAACCATTGATATTGCCTTTCTACGGGCCAAAACGGCGTCCATGAAGTCTATTTCCTGATCCCGCCCCTTTCCCCCAAATCCCGTAACGCCCCCATAACGCCATGGATGATAGCGTATGCCCCATCAAGACTGGGCGACGCTGGAAGATCCTTTCCCGGGAACCGGAAAAGGATCCATCGGACCCCGCTCAGTCTGAAGGATTCCTGATGACAGATACGCCGATACCCACCATAAAGCCAACCGCAAGGAGACACTGTCATGGATGATCAAGGTTCTGTCGCCCCCAAGGAAAGAGTCAATATCGTCTACCGTCCGGCGACGGGAGATGCGAAGGAAGAAGTCGAACTGGCCTTCAAGCAGCTCGTGGTCGGAGACTTCACCCAGAAAGAAGACGACCGGCAGCTTGAAGAGATCAAGCCCATCAATGTGGACAAGGACAACTTCGACAATGTCCTTGAAAGCCACAAGCTCTCTCTTGACCTGACCGTCCCCAACAGCCTGGAAACCAGGAAGCCCGGAGAAGAGCCCGAAAACATGAGCGTCTCCCTGAAGTTCAAGAGCCTCAAGGATTTCGACCCCGACTCCATCGTCGAGCAGGTTCCCGAACTTCGAGAGCTGATCGCACTGAGAGATGCCCTGAAAGCCCTGAAGGGACCACTGGGGAATATTCCCGATTTCCGGAAGAAACTTCAGGAGATCATCCAGAACGAAGGAACCCGGGAAAAATTCCTCTCCGAACTTGGCATCAAGAATTCCTGAACCCACCAAAAAACAAGACGCACCCAGGAGGATCACCATGGCAGAAAACGCCCAGGATCAAAAAGGGCAGTCCCAGTCGTCAGAACAACCCACCTTCAGCGATTCCCTGATTGACGATCTCGTGGAGGCGACACGGCTCAAACCGGGAGACGAGGCCTACTCCATCACCCGACAGGGAGTGAAAGCCTTCATTAACGAACTCCTCGAACCGCAGAGAGCCGTCGAAAAAGTCACCCAGGCCACCGTCGACGAAATGATCGCCGAACTCGACAAAAAACTCTGCCATCAGGTGGACGCCATCCTCCACAACGCGGAGTTCCAGAAGATGGAATCGGCCTGGAGATCGCTCAAGTTCCTCGTCGACCGGACCGATTTTCGCGAAAACAACAAGATCGAGATCCTGAATGTCTCCAAACAGAAACTCCTCGAAGACTTCGAAGACGCCCCCGAAATCACCAAATCCGGACTCTACAAGATCGCCTACACCAACGAATTCGGACAGTTTGGCGGACAGCCCTACGGAACCATCATCGCCAACTATGAAATGAACCCCGGCCCACAGGACATCAAGCTCCTCCAGAATATCGCGAGCGTCGCCACCATGGCCCACGCGCCATTCATCGCCGCCGCCGGCCCGGAATTTTTCGGAGTGGACGATTTCTCGAAACTTCCGAACCTGAAGGATCTGGCCTCGATCTACGAAATGCCCCAGTTCACCAAATGGAACAGCTTCCGCGAAAGCGACGACTCCCGCTTCGTGGGTCTGACCGTCCCCCGATTCATGCTTCGTCTTCCCTACGGGCAAGGCACCGTTCCCTCCAAAAAATTCAACTACCAGGAAGATGTCTCGGGCGGCAACAGCTCGTTTCTCTGGGGAAACGCCTCGTTCGCCTTCGCGTCGAGACTGTCGGAGAGCTTTGCCAAATACCGCTGGAACACAAACATCATCGGACCTCAAGGTGGTGGCGCCGTGACCAATCTCCCGATCTACAACTTCGAAGCGATGGGGGAGGTCCAGAGCAAGATTCCCACAGAAATCCTCGTCTCGGAGCGGCGGGAATTCGAACTGGCCGAACAGGGCTTCATTGGATTGACCATGCGAAAGAACAGCGACAACGCCGCTTTCTTCTCGGCAAACTCCACCCAGAAAGCCAAAATCTTCGCCCAGACAAAAGAAGGCAAGGAGGCCGAGCTCAACTACAAGCTCGGGACCCAGCTTCCCTATATTTTTGTCGTGAGCCGGCTCGCCCATTACATCAAGATCATCCAGCGGGAAAACATCGGAACATGGAAAGAGCGGGGCGATCTCGAAACGGAGCTCAACAACTGGATCCGCCAGTACGTCTCCGACATGGACAACCCCGCGCCCGGCGTCCGGAGCCGGCGCCCCCTCAGGCAGGCCGAAATTGTCGTGTCCGATGTTGACGGAGATCCGGGATGGTACCGGGTTTCCCTGAAGGTCAGGCCCCACTTCAAGTATATGGGCGCCTCCTTCACCCTGTCTCTTGTCGGGAAGCTCGACAAGAAATAAACCCTCACATTCAAAACGCTCCAACAGAAAGGTGCCCCGATGCCGATGCCATGCTATCTCCATCTTCAGGGAAAACAACAGGGAAAAATTGAAGGATCCTGCTCCATCAAGGGACGCGAAGGCACCATCCAGGTTCAGGCGTTCGACTACGCTGTGGAGTTGCCTAAAAACCCCCAGACGGGACTCCCCACCGGCCGAAGGGTCCATAACCCGATCATGATCACCAAGGAAATCGACAAAAGTTCCCCGAAGCTCTTTCAGGCCCTTTGCACCGGAGAGCAGATGAGCAAGGTGACACTCGACTGGTACCGGATCAATCCCCAGGGGAAAGAAGAAAAGTACTACACGACGGAGCTCGAAAACGCCACCGTCGTCTCCATGCGCACATGGATGCCGAACGTCCTCAGAACCGAAGATCGCCAGATGGGCCATATGGAAGATGTCTCCTTCGCCTTCGAGAAGATCACCGTCACCTGGGCGGACGGGGGCATCTCCGGTGAAGATTCCTGGAATTCACCAAAAAGCTAGGCCGTAAATCAGGATGGAGTCCCGTGAACGCATTCTCGAGCGGATTGCCTTCTGGAAAGAAGGCGCGGAGAGAGACCGTCTTTCAAGATACGAGTCGGTCTCCTCCTCCGTACGGGCCCATCTCTCCCGGCTTCTGACGACCCGGAAAGGATCGGTTCCCATCTCCCCAGAATACGGTGTCCCGGATCTCTCGAATATCGCAGGATCCTTCGAATCGGGCACCTCCCTCCAGATGGTCCAGACCATTCTGGAGACGGTGGCCCGTTTTGAACCCCGTCTTTTGAGCCCCAAGGTCAGGGCCTTGGACGATACGACGGAACTGTCTTCCCTCCGGATCGAAATCTCGGGAGAGATCCTTGTAAACGACCAGAGAACCCTGATCCAGATCCCTGCCTTCGTCAGGGCAAACGGAGAAATTCTCCTGTCTTGACGAAACGCGGAGACGATGCAGCAACCACCCGAGGCTCGAACGTTGACAACAGAACCTTCGACCACCCCAACGCGATGACAAGAGGCACCGATGTCGAATCACTTCTATGAACAGGAACTCAAGCGGCTCAGATCCCTGTCGAAGGAATTCTCGGCGGCCCACCCTTCGCTCGCCCCCATGCTCGCTCAGGAGTCGACCGATCCCGATGTGGAGAGACTCCTCGAAGGGGTCGCTTTTCTCACCGGCATTCTCCACCAGCGGTTAAACGACCAGTACCCGGAGTTCATCCAGGAAGTGGCGCGCGTCCTCTTTTCCCAGTTTCTACGGCCCTTTCCGTCATCAACGATCCTCTCCTTTTCCCCCAAGGGAAAAATCGCGGAATCCATCGTTGTGCCGAAAGGAACTCGGGCGGCCTCCATCCCGGTAGACGGGACCACCTGCTTTTTCGAAACCTGCCAGGAGCTGACCGTTCATCCCCTGACCCTGACCCAGACCAGGGCCGATCAGGAGGAAGGGAAGACTGCCTCCATCCATTTGACCTATACCCTGACAGGGATGGCCCTATCGCAGTTTGGCGCCTCCTCCCTCCAGTTCTTTCTGGGAGGAAGCTATTCGGAAGGATCCAACCATTTTTACCTTCTGACCCGCTGGCTGGACCGGATCGAACTTTCTTCACCCGGAGCGCCTTCGACATTTCTGTCTCCGAAGTCTCTCAAAACCCCGGCATTCGACGATTCTTCCGCTCTTTTTCCCGCCTCCCCGGGTTCATTTTCCTCCTACCGGCTCTTCCAGGAGTTCTTCGTCCAGCCCTCGAAGTTCCTCTTTCTGGAACTTTCCGATCTGGACCAATGGACCGAAAGAGGGACAGGAAACAGCTTTACCATCTCGTTCCACCTCTCAAAATCCCCCTCTCGCCCCCTTGCTCCCGCTCCCCGCCATTTTGTCCTGGGGGCGGCGCCGGCGATCAACCTCTACGAAACAGATGCGGAGCCGATCCAGGTCACACATCGTCAGAACGACTATCCGGTCACATCATCCGGAGTCGCCCGCGGACATTTCGACATCTTCGGGATCAAGAGCGTGACGGGAACCGAAACCGGGAGCGGGAAATCATTTGAATACCGGCCCTTTCAGGAGATTCTCGGACAACCCAAATCCCCCACCACCCGGGCCTACCGGGTGGTGCTCCGGCCATCACCGGTCGAACGCCGGACGGAAACCTGCTTGGGGCTCCTGTATGGATCCGGGGAGGTCCCCTCTCACGAGACCCTCTCGCTCAGGATCCTGGCCACGAACCGATTTCTCCCCGAGTCCCTCAAACCCGGAGAGATCACCCGGACCACCGACAACTCTCCCGAGCGGCTGACATTCACCAATCTCACCGCTCCCACTCCCTATATCCACCCACCTCTGGGGGACGATCTCTCCTGGAGAGTCCTCTCCCAGCTGGGGCTCAATTTTCTCTCCCTGGCCGATGCCAGCCGACTTCGCTCCCTTCTCTCCCTCTATCTCTTTCCGATGGAGCGGAACAAGACCCTTGAAGACACCAACAAAAAACGCATCGAAAGCATCCGGGAGGTCACCGTCAAGAGGATCACCAGATTGATCCGGGGCATTCTGCTCCGGGGCTCCCTGATCCGGATCAGGGTCAGCGGAGACGGATTCGCGGATATTGCCGACATGTCTCTCTTCGGATCGATCCTCAACGAATTTCTGGCGGTCTATTCAACGATCAACTCATTCACACTGGTCGAAATCGAAGATCTGCTCACAGGAGAACTGCTGACATGGCCCGAGCGGCTGGGCACACAGACACTGATCTGATCGCTCTCAAGAAGGCCCTGGAAGAGGACGGAGACCAATACAGCTTTACCCAGGTCATCCGGCTTCTTCGGCTCGTTCTGAAGAAAACCGACGATCGATTTGCCCCGGAGGATTTCTGGGAACGGATCCGGATCAGACCGGCGCTCGCCCTGGGATTTCCCCATATGGATATCGATACCATCAAATGGGGAGCTGAGGGCAAAACAGCGCTTCTGGACGTGAACTTCTTTGGACTTTACGGCGTCTCCTCGCCTCTCCCGACCTTCTACACCGAAGACCTGATCGATTATCAGAACAATGACAACACCGCCCCCAGGGACTTTCTGGACATCATTCATGGGGCCCTGTACCCCCTTCTCTACGACTCCTGGAAAAAACACCGGCTGTCGCTACGCGCCTACGAAGATGAAGAGGAAAGCGTCCTCGAGTGGTTTCATACCTTTACGGGCCTTTCAGACTCCCTCTTCCGGGAAGGCGACCCGCTCTACGCGACAACCCTTCGTTATGCCGGCCTTCTCACACAGCATCCCCGGTCGGCAAAAGCTCTGGAATCGATCCTCTCCGATGTCCTCGGCCAAGTCCCGGTCACCGTCGAACAATGTCCGGAAAAAACCGTTCCCATCCCGAAAGACCAGTTGTTGATCCTGGGAAAATCCCTTCGTCTTGGAGAGGAGACCGTTCTGGGTGAAACGCTCACCGACCGGATCAACCAGATCCGGATACGGGTCGGACCGGTGGAGAACGATGGCTTCGACCGGCTTCTCCCCGGCAACGAAGACCTTGAAAAGGTCGCCTTCTGGTATCGCTTTTATCTGATCGAACCGGTCATGGCGGATATCGAGATCATTCTCTCGGACCAATCACCCAGACCGATCTGTCTTGGAGATCGTGTCCGAACGAGGCTGGGACTCGACTCATGGCTCGAAAACGGATCCCACACCTCCCGGAAACATGTTGTTTTTTCGCTCCACGCCAACGAAATGGAAGGGGACTTATGATCATTGCAGAGCTGAAACCGCTTTTCAGACGGCTGAACACGGTCCTGACCCTCTCACTCGAGCAGGGCGCGGGACTCTGTCTTTCTAAGACCCACTACGAGATCACCGCGGAGCATATCCTGTACTCCCTCCTCTCGAAACCGGGTTGCGACATGGCGAGGATCCTCGAACACAGGAACATCGCCCCGGAACAGGTCCGCCGGGAGCTGTCAGACGCCATGGAGGATTTTCGCTCCGGAAACGGTGGACGCCCTGTCTTCTCCCCCCTCCTGATCGAACTGATCCAGGATGCCCATATCATCTCTTCCATCAACCGGGGGGAGCCGAAAATACGCTCCGGAGCCCTTCTCCAGGCGTTTCTGAACCGGATCGGCTATTTCTCTTCCGGAAGAGTCTCCCGCTCCCTCGAGCAGATCCCCAAAGATGCCCTTGCCGACCATTTCGATGAGCTCACCGCCGGATCGAGCGAGCAAACGGCCGCTCCGGAAGGAGAGAGGAAAGAGGAAGGCGCCGAATCCACCGCCATCGGACGGTTCTGCGAGGACTTCACCGAAAAGGCCCGCCAGAACAAGATCGATCCGGTCTTCGGACGGGACCAGGAGGTTCGGCAGATCATCGATATCCTCTCCAGGAGAAGAAAGAACAACCCGATCTGCGTGGGCGACCCAGGGGTTGGCAAAACGGCGGTCGTCGAAAGTCTCGCCTTGAGAATCGTCACCGGAGACGTTCCCGAATCCCTTTCGAAGGTTAGACTCCTCGGACTCGACCTCGGCGCTCTCGAAGCCGGAGCCGGCGTCAAGGGAGAGTTCGAGAATCGTCTGAAAGGCGTCATCAATGAAATCCGCTCCTCCCCCACCCCCGTCATCCTGTTTATCGACGAAGCCCACACCCTGATCGGAGCCGGAGGCGCCCAGGGGGGCGGGGATGCCGCCAATCTCCTGAAACCCGCCCTCGCCCGGGGAGAACTTCGGACCATTGCCGCCACAACCTGGGTCGAATACAAGAAGTACTTCGAAAAAGATGCCGCCCTCGCCAGGCGATTCCAGCCGGTCAAGCTTGAAGAACCCTCCATTGAAACGACGATCCTGATCCTCCGGGGGCTCAAGGAACACTACGAACAGGTCCACAAGGTCGCGATCCGGGACGACGCCCTGATTGCCGCCGCCAAGTTTTCCGACCGCTACATCATCGGCAGGAAACTCCCCGACAAGGCGGTGGATCTACTCGATACCAGCGCGGCCCGAACCAAAGTCTCCCTTTCCGGAAAACCCGAACGGGTCGAAAGCCTCGAACGCAAGATCCAGGCCCTCGAACGGGAGGCGAAAGGACTCCGCCGCGATGAGGCCTTCGGCCATCCGGTTCCGGCAGGGCGAATCGGCGAGATCGAAAAAATGCTCAAGGATCTGTCGAACTCCCTGGAATCGGAAAAATCACTTTGGGAGAAAGAAAGGGAGGCGGTTGGAAGTTTTCTGGCCCATCGGAATACGTTTGCCCGGGAAGGCTCGGAGTCCGACGCTTCATCCTCCGGTGACTGGAAAAAAGAGCTCAGGAATCAGGAGAACCGGCTTCGGGAGGTTCAGGGAGAAAATCCGATGATCCGCTTTGAAGTCGATCCTGAAACAGTCGCAAAGGTCGTATCGGACTGGACAGGGATCCCCCTCGGAAAGCTTCTTCGGGAACAGGCCCAGACCGTTTCCCGACTGCAGGAAAACCTCGGCAAACGGGTCATGGGACAGGATGCGGCACTCTCCCGTGTCAGCGAGATCATCCAGAACGCCCAGGTCGGCTTCAAAAGCCCACACCAGCCCATTGGCGTCTTTCTTCTGGTCGGTCCCAGCGGGGTGGGAAAAACAGAAACCGCTCTCACCGTCGCCGACATCCTTTTCGGAGACGAAAAAGCCACGGTAACGATCAACATGAGCGAATTCCAGGAAAAGCATCAGGTCAGCAGGCTGATCGGCTCGCCACCCGGATATGTGGGGTTCGGTGAAGGAGGCGTCCTGACCGAAGCGGTCCGGCAGCGTCCGTACTCCGTGGTGTTGCTCGACGAAATCGAAAAAGCCCATCCCGACATTCCCAATCTTTTCTATCAGGTCTTCGACAAGGGAGTCCTCGCCGACGGGGAGGGAAAGGAAATCGATTTTTCCAACACCGTGATCTTTCTGACCAGCAATCTTGCCTCCGGACAGTTGACCGCCTATGCGACAGACCACCCGGAAGCCGGATATGAAGAGCTGGTAAACCTCATCCGTCCCGAACTCTCAAGACATTTCAAGCCGGCCCTTCTGGCCAGGATGACCATCGTTCCCTATCTTCCCCTCAAGGGAGAATCCCTCGGGCGGATCGTCCGTCTGAAAACGGCGCGGCTGAGCCAGACATTCGCCCAGAACAACCAGGCCGAAATCCTGTTCGAAGACTCCCTGATCGCCCATCTTTCCGATCAGTGCGAGGCCTCCGAAGCCGGTGCACGAAACATCGACTACCTTCTCCAGAGCCGGATCCTTCCCGAAATTTCCCGAAAACTCATCGGCCGGCTCGCCGACGGAACCCTGTCGGGCAAAATCCGTGTCGGCATCTCTCCCGATGCCACGATGACGATCCTGTGGGATGACGAAGAAAGCCCGGTCTCCCGTAAAACGACCAAAAGGAAAGGGTAGATCCGATGCCACCAGAAGAAGCCGGTCACCTCTCATTTGCCCTGTCAGTCGAAGGATTTGCCCGGGAAGATTTTTCGGTTGTCGATTTTTCGGGACGGGAAGCCATGAACGAGCTGTTTTCCTTCCGGATCCGGCTTGTCTGTGAAAAACAGGACATCGATCCGGACAATACCCTGGGCCGGCCAGTCACCTTCCGGATAGACTCCTCCCGGGACGGCACCCACTCCACCACCCCCTACCACGGGACATTCTCCGAATTCAGGGTCCTGCACCAGGCAATCCCCTACACCTTCTACGAAGCCGTTCTGGTTCCCAGGGCCCACATGCTGACCCGTTCCATGATCTCCGAGGTCTACACCTCGGAAAAAGGCATCCCCGACATTCTGGAAGATCTTCTGAAGGCAGAAGGGTTGACCTCCCAGGACTATTCCTTCGGAATGAGCGAATCCTACCGGAGCCGCTCATTCGTCTGCCGCTTCGAGGAATCCGCCCTCTCCTTCGTCGACCGCTGGGCCGAACGGGAAGGCATCGCCTATTACTTCGACCACGATGACCATAAAGACCGGCTCGTCTTTTTTGACCACCCTTCCCGAAAACCCTCATGGAAAAAATCGCTCTCCTACAGGCCACCATCCGAACTCGACCCGGGCTTTTCCGACGATTCTCTCCAGGAATGGTCCCTGCGGATCGTCCCGTTGCCCCACCGGATCGTCGTTTCGGACTTCAACTACCGGAAAGCCAATCTCGAGATCGAAGAAAGCCGGATTCTCGACCCACGGGGGAAGGGAACCGTCCGCGCGTTCGGAGAGAATACCCGGACAAACGCGGAAGCCCAGAGACAGGCGACGATCCTTTCGGAAATCCATAAGGTCCGCGAAAAGACCTGTGAAGGAAAAACCACCGCGACAGGAATCCGCGCCGCCACGACCGTCCATATAAAACATCATTTCCGGAACGACCATAACGGAACATTTTTTGTCACCTCAGTCCTTCACAAGGGATCCCAGGCCGCATTTCTGACCTCCGGATTCGATGTCCGGTCTCCAAAAGAACAGAGACAGACACACTACGAGGCCACATTCGTCGCAATCCCTTCCGATGTGGCCTTCCGGCCCCAGAGAACCACTCCATGGCCGAGGATTCCCGGAGTCTCAAGCGCCATCATCGAGGCCGAGGGGTCAGGCCTCTTTGCCGAACTCTCCGAATATGGAGAGTACAAGGTCCGATTTCCGTTCATCTTCGGACAAAAGCGATCCCAGAAAAACTCGGGATGGATCCGGATGGCCACACCGCTGGCGGGCGCCGACAACGGGATGCACTTTCCCCTCCACAAGGAGACCGAAGTCATGGTGGCCTTTCTGGGAGGAGACCCGGACCAGCCGGTGATTCTCGGAGCCGTCCACAACTCGGAGCACAGGGCCCTGATCACGAACAAAAATCCGGGGATCAACGTCATCCGGTCGATCGGAGGACACTCCATCACCCTGAACGACGACGGGTACGCATGATTGGGCTCCATAACACCACCGGAGGCCGGAGCCATCCGGGAAAACCAACACACGCCACAGAAACAACAGGAGGATTGACATGGCCGATTCCGATACGGATCCCGCTGTCAACACATTGCCCGGGATCCAGCAGATTACCCCGAAATATTTTGTGGTCGAGGCCGGCAAGGGGGTTTACATCGCGGCCGGAAACACAACGCTCGGAACGGAGGCCGCGCCGGACGAAGTGACCAGCGGAGTGGGGAATGTCTACATCTCCGCCCAAAACGGGCAGATCGTCATCAAGACCTTGGACGACGGGAGCATCCATATCGACAGCGCCCAGGGAAACATGGTCGTCAACGTCCAGAACGGAAACTTCACCACCAACGTCCAGAATACCGGCGGTGGAGGAGGAAACACGACGACTTACACCCAGGGAAACTCCACCGCCATTACAAACGGCAACGGAAGCATTGTCGTCGAAGGCAGTTCAAACAATGTTTTTCTTGGGGGATTCAACACTGTCTCCGTCGGCCTGACGACCAACGCCATGCTCGGGGATCTGGTGAGCGTCGTCATCGGCGGGGTCGAAAACATCGCTCTCAGCGCGATCCTGAATATTGCCGCCTCCATCACCATGAATCTCGCCGCGGGTCCCACCATCAATCTCCGGACCATGAAGGTCGAGACCACGACCGTAACGGAAGAGACCATTGGCGCGACCTTCAAGTCCTACGGGACAAGCATCCACAATGGTGCCACAAAGATCGAGACGCACGCGTCAAAGATCTACACCGCCGCCATCCATCTGTTCAGCTGACAGGAAAACGATGATCAAAAACGTCCAGGGAGACTCAGCCCAAAAAAGACATTGTCCAAAGGAGAAACGCGGGTGAGCCTTTCATGAAAGTCATCAAGCCCATGATGCTCGGACTCCTGTGGAAAACTTACCGGAGAAACGGACACAGGCTCTCTGTTACAGGAACGGTGTGTTTTCCCTTCGCCACACCGGATCGCCCCCTGACCGAGCAGGCCATGTGGCCGATTCTTGCCGCCGAATGTCCCGAAGAGACCGTCTGGGATGCCGGCATCCCCAAAGACAGGGGAGAACTTCTCCTGTCCGCCCACGGATACGCATACGGAGGAATCCCCGTCGAAACCCGGAGAATTTCCGTACAGGTCGGCTCTCTCCGAAAAGAGATTGCTCTTTACGGAGACCGGTTGTGGCACAAAAAAAACGGAGAATGGATCAAATCCCGGCCGGAGCCATTCTGTTCGATGCCGATTGTCTACACCCGAAGCTTCGGCGGGAAAGACTACCCCAAAAACCCCACAGGGAAAGGATTTTCATTAGATCCGGAGGAAAGTCCCGTCTCACTTCCAAACATCGAATCCCCCCTTTTTCCCACCATCTCGCCCGAGACCGACACACCTCCTGCCGGATTGGGGCCATTGGATCTCGCCTGGGCAGAACGGCAATCCCGAACAGGACAGTACCAGCCGGGAGAGATCGGAACCGAACCCCCGGAGCTTCCCGCAAATGCCGACTGGACCCTTTATAACCAGGCGCAATCCGATCAATGGCTATCCGGGTTCTGGACAGGCGGAGAGAGCTACCTCCTCGAAGGTCTTCATCCCGAATTCGACCGGCAATCCGGGAGACTTCCCGGGATCAGGGTTCGCGCTTTTGCCACCCTCGACGCAAGCCGGAACCGGACTTTTGTCGAAATCCCCATGCATCCGGAAACCGTCTGGCTCTTCCCGCACCTTGAAATCGGGGTTGTTATCCATCGCGGATCGATGGCCATCGAAACCGACGATGCGTCTGAGGTGGCCTCCCTGCTTCTGTCTGCGGAAGATCCCGGGGAGAATCGACCCGAAAGTCATTATCTCGCCTACAGGAATCGCCGGGATCAGCGAAGTCCGGAAGACCTCTCCCTTTACGGTGATGGACCGCTTTTGCCCCTCAGGCTCGAAGACGATCCACAGGCGAATATCGGGAACGTCCAGTATCACATGGCCCACCAGTCCGACGAGATCGGACAGAGGACCAGAAGAATCCTCTCCAAAAAGCTGGAAAAGGCCGGAAAATCGACGCAGCCTCCCCCGGCGGGAGCGGCCTCTTCCCCTATCGGTGAGGCCCAAAGTTCAATGGAGGAAAAGCTCCGGGAGCTTCGGAAAGAGCTGGAAAATCCTTTTTCCGAAACTCCATTCCAACCCGGACAGTTCAAAACAGAGGAACTCAAAAAACAGATGGACGAGAAGATCCGGGATGCGCTTTCCCGAATACCCGACAACGCCCTATCAAAGGCCAATCTCACCCGGGAGGGACCCCTGTCCCCGAAAGCCTCGATGGCCCCTCTGAAAAAAGATCTCGAAAATGCTCTCTCCAGCACAGCGCTGAAAGAACGCCTCATGTCGATCGATGGCTCAGTTCCGGAAACGGATCGGACAACAGTACCCCTTCGCCCCGCAAATGGCGCGTTCGAAGCAATCTCCGGACAGGTTGAAGACAAGCTCTCGGCCCTGTCGGACAAGATCGACACGCTTGTCCGTTCTGTCCATTTCTTTGCTCCTCCTCCAGAAGATCGACCCAACGCCGGTCGCGGCCGACAGAAAGTTCTGGAACAGATGAAAAGCAGCAGAAATTTCCGAAAATGGTCTCTTCGCGGGGCGGACTTGTCCGGTCTGGACCTCTCGAAATGCGACTTTTCAGAAAGCGACCTGATCGGATGCGATTTTTCAGAAAGTGATCTGACCGGATCCCTCTTTCAGGGCGCCTGGGCCTCCCATGGCCGTTTCCTGCAGACCAACCTTTCCGGCTCCAAGTGGGACGGAGCTAACGCCGGACACTCTGAAATGAAAGGTGTCCGGGCCATCGGGGCATCGTTTCAAAAAACCGTTTTGTCCGGAACGACATTTGAAGACTGTCTCCTGGACAATTCCCGCTTTGATGGCGCAGATCTCTCGAACATCTCCATATCACGGACAAGGGCGAAAGGATGCTCCTTTCCCGGAGCCAGGTTCATGCGGATCGAGGGAGCCCTTTCCCCATCCTCCTCCCAATCTGACGGCCAATCGGAAAGGACCCTTTTTCGAGATGTCGACTTCTCCGGATCGAATCTTGAAAAGTCCCTCTTCATGAAGTGCGACTTTCTCGCCGTCGACTTCTCCGGATGCCAGCTCCCGGGAGCCACATTTCTGGAGTGTTGTGGACCGTCGACCACGTTTAAAAGAGCGATCCTCACGAAAGGAGTCTTTGCACAGTCGGTCCAGTTCCAGGGATCCTCCTTCGGGTCGGCGGATCTCTCCGGAGCAAACCTCAGGGGAGTCGATCTCTCCGGATCGGATTTTCGGGGAGCCATTCTCCTCGGTACCGACGGATCCGGGGGGAACTGGCAACACACCAACCTTTCGGGAGTCAGGGCCATCGGAGCCCGCTTCCAGAAAACCGATCTCCGATGGGTTGATGGCCGATGGGGGGATTTCCGGCAAGCCGTCTTTCTGAAGGCTGACCTGAGATTTGCAAACTTCAGCGGCTCTTCCCTCTACAAGGGCTGTGTCACCGAAGCCCAAATAGACGACTCCACCCTTTTCGACCAAGCCCTTCTCGGGAAAACCACCATCACCCCGGGAGAAAGCAAATGACCCCAGAAACTCAAAAAATCGTGGACATGATCACAGATGGAGAACCGGTCCAGGAGATGGATCTGTCCGGATTCGATCTCTCCGGAGCCGACCTTTCCCACGGAATCTTTATCAACACCCGGGCCATCGGAGCCCGATTTGACCGATGTATCCTGAAAAACACCCTTTTCGACTCCTGCGACCTTTCAGGTTCGAACTGGCAAGCTTCATCGCTTCACCTTGCCTCATTTCTCAAATGCCGGATCCACAGGGCCGGATTCGACCATGCCAGCGGCCAGAATTCACGCTGGGTGGAATCCGATCTTTCAGGAAGCCGATTTTCCGATACCCTCCTGAACCATTCCTCCTGGGTCGACTGCGTTTTCGACGGAACCGCCTTCGATGGGGCGGATCTCGAGAAGACGTCCTTCGTCCACGGAAGCTTCCCGGGAACCTCCTTTTCCGGAGCAAAGATCATCAAGACAGCCTTCATCGGACAAACCCTCAACCAGGCCTTTTTTGCGGGAGCCATCTTCCGGAACCCCATTTTCATCAAAGTCAGCCTCAAGGGGATCGACTTTTCGAACATGAGCCTCCCGATGGTCCAGGCCAGCTCTTCAGACCTCTCCGAAACCAGATGGGTCGGCTCCGACATCCGTTTGGCAAACTTCTACCAGTCTGATCTGACCGGGGCCGTTCTCGACGGAGCCAATGCGGAAAAGGCCCTCTTCTCGGAGAGCCGGATGGAGGGGGCCTCCGCGCGGGGGGCGATGCTCAAAATGGCCTCGTTTCAAAAAACCTCCGCCAGGACGATCGACCTGACCCATGCAGACCTGTCCTTGTCCCAATGGCGACAGTCCGACTGTGAAGGAGCGAATTTTACCGATTCGAATGTCTCCTTTGGAGATTTTTCCCATGCCAACCTGAAACATTCCCTTTTTGGAGGAGCCAACCTGAACAGGACAAACTTTCACCGCGCGCTTGAAGATGGAGCCGACTATTCGGGGTCTTCCCGCCCCCTGGGCAGGGAAACCGATCCCGAGCTTCAGGAAGCCGAGGACTTTGTTCCCCGAAACAGCCCATAGACAGGAGACAAAAGATGCCTTTTCCCGCGATATCCCCCTATTCTGAAAAGTCCTCATCCGTCTTTCTGGCCGAAGTCGTCTCCGTGGAAGGTCCGCACCTCACCTGCGAACACAACGGACAACGGATCCCGGCCATCAGGGGAACGAGCCTTCTGATCGATCCCGTTCCCGGTGACAGGGCGGTCCTGATCGAAGCGGAAGAGGGGCTTTTCCTCGCCATTGCGCTTTTGTCCACCCGGTCCGAGGGAACATCCCGATCCATCTCCCTTGATGAAGGACTCGACATCCGATCCTCCGGAAACATTTCCATCTCCACGACCGAACAGATCCGGATTGAAGGCGGCACAATCGAGGCCAGGGCAGGGACTTGTCGCCAGTCTTTTTCCAATCTTTCCATCGAAGCCACCACAGCGGCCATCACAGGAAATCTTCTGTCCTTTGTCGCCAGGAAGCTCGAGCAGATCGCCAAAACCGTCGAGACAACGGCGCACTGGATTTCATCCCGCGCCCACACGGCGACGAAAGAGGTCGAAACGCTCGACCGCTCGACATCAGGACAGACCATGATCGAATCGGCCTCCGTGATTTCCATCGGAGCCAAAACCACCATTCTCCGTTCAACCGATCTGGTCAAGATCGATTCCGACCAGATCCATCTCGGATAGAAGGATCCAGGAGGTCTTCATGTTCGCAAACACCCAGATGGGCGGAATGGCCATGGCTTTTCCGGATGTCTGCAAGACACCGGCGGGGCCGGTCATCGTCCCCATCCCCTACCCGAACGTCGCAGCGGGACCGACCGGACTCCCCCCCGTGCCGACGATTCTCTTCGGGGGAGCCCCCGCCCACAACCTCATGACAGAAATCCCCCTGACTCAAGGAGACGACGCCGGCGTCGCGGGCGGAGTCATCTCCTCGGAAATGATGGGAAGCGCCATGTGCCTCGACGGAGCCAACACCGTCCTCCTGGCCGGGATGCCCGCCACCAGGCTGACATCCCCCACCCTCCAGAACGGCATTAACGCCCCTGGAGCCTGTCTGGTCCCGAGCCAGGTAACCGTCCTTTTGCTGGCGCCATAACCCCATGACCTCCGGAGAAAAGACAACCACCATGGCTCAAGGCAAAAAGGTTCAGTCTCATCGATATCACAAGGTGATCCCGGTGGCTTTATGGCTCCCGTTCATCGTTCTCATCCTTTCCGGATGCACAACGATCGGAATCAATACCGCCCCGGACGCCAAGATCCGACAGAAGGTCCATTGGACATGGGAAAAACAGGCCATCACCATCCATGTGATTCCGGACAGGAATCTGAACCTTTCCGACAAGAAGCCTCACACTCTGATCATCGGGATCGCCGAAATCAGCGATCCGAACGGCTTTCTTCCGCTTTTGCAGAACCCGGACAGGGCCATGGAAACCCTTGCCAGCGGCAAGAAGCGATCCGGAATCCTGGCCGTCAGGCGATTTATCATTTCTCCCGGCACCGCTGGTGACATCGTCCTCGACCGGATGCGGGATGCCGTCTACCTGGGAATCATCGCCGGCTATTCCGGCTACTCCTCCAAAAAGGATATCCGCATCCGGCCGATGGCTGTCCGTGTCAGACGCTCCGGAATCATTTTCCGGAGCAACCATTTTCGTCCAGCCAGAATGGCTGTCCGGCTGATTCTTGGGCCAAAACATCTTGAAAGCCTTCAGGTCCTTGATACCACCAGGAAGAAGAAACACAAGAAGAAACAACCGGACCATCCCGCTCCGGCCAAAACACCTTCGGCCATCAGGCCCCTTTAGGAGAGATCATACGACCATGAAATCCACAAAACCGATCTTCTGGCACCAAGGACTTTTCCTTCAGCCCCAGCACTTCCAACTGACCGACGCCCATACCACCGGAATGACCCGCCCGGTCCTCGACACCGTTCTGCCCTTTGGATGGGGAGTCCAGACGATCGACATCCAGACGACCGCCCTCGGACGGGGATCGGTTCAGGTCAACTCCCTGTCCATGGTCCTTCAGGACGGAAGCTTCGTACAGTTTCCCGGAAACGCAGTCATCCGACCCCGTTCTTTCGAAAAAGACTGGACATACAGGGACAAGCCGCTGACGATCTATGCGGGTCTCCGGCGCTTCAGGGACCAGGGCAAGAATGTCACCACCGTCCCGAATCTCGATTCTGATGCAGACACCCGGTTTCTCTCCCTTGCCGACCCCGAAGAGGTCCAGGACCTTTACGGGGAAGGACCACCAGCCTCCGTCAAAACACTTTATTTCAATGTCCGTCTCTTCTGGGACAACGAAATCGACAATCTCGAGCACTATAACCTTGTTCCCGTGGCGCAGGTCCTGTGGGAGGGAGGGGTCATCAAGCCAAGCCCTTCTTTCATCCCTCCCTCCCTCTCCCTGTCCACCTCCCGGAACCTTTCAAGCCTTGTCCAGGAAATCCGGAATGAATGCGCCAGCCGTTCCCGGCAGCTCGAGGAGTTCAAGACCCCCAGGGAGCAGAAGACGGAAGGAATGGACGCAGGATACATGATCTATATCCTCGCCCTCCGCACCCTGAACCGTTACGTCCCCCTCCTCTATCACTACGCCGAAAGCGACCCTGTTCATCCATGGCTCCTCTACGGAACACTCAGGCAGATGGTGGGAGAGGTCAGCACATTTTCCGACCGGGTCAATTTTCTCGGCGAGACCGATCAATCCGGAGAGCCCCTTCCTCCCTATGATCACGAGGATATCTGGGGATGTCTGACCAAAGCCCAGACGGTGCTGTTTACATTGCTGAACAACCTGACCGTCGGACCGGATCTGATCATCCGGCTCGAAAAAAGCGACGAATCCTTCAATGGAACCCTTTCCCAGTCCTTCTTCTCTCCCCGGACACGCTATTACCTGGTGGTCAAGACCGAGGGAGATCCGGAACGGGAAAGCTCCTCCTTCATGGACAATGCGAAAATCGGCCCTCCCTCCATCATCTCCTCCCTGATCAGAAGAGCTCTGCCCGGTGTCGAACTCACCGCCATGAGCGGACCGCCCCAGGGTCTTCCCAGAAGACTCAACGCCCAGTATTTCCGGATCGAACCGCATGACCCGGTCTGGGACGCCATCCGTCAGGAGGAGGCGATACAGGTCCATTGGCCGGGAGCACCTGAAGGTTCAATGATCGATCTTATTGGAGTCCGATAATGACAACACTATCCGATTGCCTCATCCCCCTTCTGGCCTTCGTCAAGGACAGGCTCGAGCGTTCACTTCCGGAGACAAACACCCTCAGGCGGGAGATCCTTGACCGGATCGAGAAGGCCCGCTCGCAGGCCAAAAGCTCCGGCATCTCCGATACGCATTTTGAAAGCGGACTCTTTCCGGCGATCGTCTGGATCGATGAAAGCCTGATGTGCGCCAACTGGCCGGGCGCGGTCGACTGGAGCAGGAACATGCTCCAGAAATCCTTTTTCAGGATCACGAACGGAGGGGTCGAGTTCTACAGGCGTATGCCCCAGGAGACAAAGGACCCGAATGCCAGGGAGATCCTGTCGATCTACCTGATGGCCCTCAAGCTGGGATTCAGGGGGCAATACGGACTGGAATCGAACGGCCACGAGGCAGCGAGGATCCAAAAACATCTCCAGAGCATTCTGGAACCGGATCTGCCGATCTTCGAAAGGGACAAGATCTTTCCCTCCGGCTATCTGACCCGTGAGGGTCCGGAGGGCCAGACAAAGGTCGCCTCCCGGAAGACCCTGAACACGGTTTTCGTCTGGCTCGTCCCGTCCCTGATGGTCCTGGTCCTCTTCGTCCTGTACGACCGGATCATTCACCAGATGACCCGAAACGTCCTCAGACACCTTCATTGAAACGGGGATTTGCCCAATGATTAAAAAAGTCCTGAAACCGGTTCTCTCCCTTCTCCTGGCAACGGCCCTGTTTATCCTGGTGTGGCTTTTTGGCTCCTATGAACACTGGCCCATATGGCTTTCCCTTTTATCCGGCGCCATCGTAGTGCTTGTCTCCTTCTCCGGACGCCGGATCGTCGGGTTCATCCAAAAAACGGCCTCCCAGCAAAAGCTCCGTGCTTCCGCCAATCTGGACAAGAAATCAGAGCGGCTTCTTTCGATCGGAAGCCTCTGGAAAAAAGCCATCTCCACCGCCCGGGGATCGGCCGGGAGAAAGAGCGGGAACCCGATCTCCACCCTGCCGCTGTTCCTTGTTCTGGGCGGGGGTACAACAGGAAAGACCACCCTTCTGGCCAATGCGAACGTCCCGATCCGCTTCAGGAACGTCTCTCCCCAAATCGATCCGCCCCCCACCGAAACCATCGAGTTTTTCTTCGAGGACAAGGCGATCCTTCTGGACACTTCGGGACGTTACGTCAATCCCGAGCAGACCGCCGACATCAATGAGGAATGGGATCTGATCACAAGACTTCTTTTAAAAACGCGCCAGAGAGAATCCCTGAGCGGCGTGATCGTGACCATTTCCGTCGAAGATCTCTGGAGCTCCGACAGCACAAAGCTTGCCCGGATCTCCCAGAACATCCGGCAGAGGATCGACTCCCTGATGCGGACCACCAACATCCGCTTTCCCGTATACATCATGGTCACCAAGCTCGATCTTCTGTCGGGATTTGGCCATTTTGTCTCGTCGCTCCCGAAGCCCCGGACCGATGAAATCCTGGGATATCTTTCAAAACCGGAAGAGCAGTGGGACCAGACGCTTGAGTCCTCCCTCGACAGGCTGTCCGGAGAGATCCGCGAGATCCTCTTTTCCAGGAGCGATGCCGGAACAGACTCCTCCGAGGCTCTCGTGTTCCCGCTCGAAATCCAGGCCCTCAAGCCCCTTCTCACCCCCTTTATCAAGGGACTGTTCGAAGCCTCACCCTATCTCGAGCTTCCGGTCTTCCGGGGGGTTTTCCTTTCAAGCGGAACGATCCGCGGAGCCCGGTTCTCCTCGATTCTTGGCGATGAAGGCGGAATACGAAAAGAACAACCCGTTGAAATTCTCGAGCCCAACTCCCGGGTTGCCCTCAAATCCGACCAGAGCACCCTGGAGCTGGGGAACGGAAACCAGGCCGGCGCCCGACCGGCCTCGATGATCTCCGGAGGTTCTCCCAAAAAAGCACCACCCTTCACCATGGGCGTTTTCCTCAAGGATTTCTTTACGGACCTTCTGCCCTCCGACCGCTCCCAGGTCATTCCACTGGGTCTTTTGGCCCGATGGAGACGCTTTTCCTCGAATATCCTCCTTGTGAGCTGGTACGGATTCAATCTTCTTCTGGGACTTTATTTTTCCTATTCGTTTTACGTGACCTACCATACCGTCAAAACGCTTTCCGCCCGGGAGCCCGGAGAAATCCGGATCGGAGGAGATTTTCACCAGAATCTGGAAAACCTCGAGGGTTACCGGAGCCTGATCGACTGGATGGCGGGAAAGGATCGATCGATCCTCTTTCACCTTCTCGCTTTTTCCGGACAGGTGGGGGTGATTGAAGACCGGATGAAGGAGCGATTCACCGACCTGTTTTCAAGGGCGGTCCTTCCCGAGATGAATGCGACGCTCCGGGCCAAAATCCGGGAGCTTTTAAACGATGATCCCAAAAATCAGCTGGCCGACTATGCCGAAATCCTGGTCCGGAGAATCAATCTCATCAGGGACCGGGAAAACCGGATGGGATACGACGATCTGAAGCGGCAACCCCAGCCGGGAACACTGGACCTCGCCACCATCGATCCGACCATCTCTCCCCAGGAAGCCCGGCACTTCGCCGATCTCTATCTGGCCTACACCGCATGGGTTCCGGCCGAAGCCATCGGCCCCAGCAAGGACCTTCTCCAGTCCCTCCTTCTGGAGGTCGAACAGACCGTTCCCGACTTCACATGGCTTGTCGACTGGGTCAACACCCAGAACTTGCAAAATGTCACTCTGGCAACCTTCTGGAAGGGAACCGCCACCCCCAAACATGGCCGGACCATTCCGGCTGCCTACACAAACACCGGCATGAGACGGATCTTCGAATTTCTCACCGAGGTCCAGGCGGCAAGTCCGCCAAACTTCCCCATCGCCTTGCATGAACAATCCTTCCTGGCCTGGTACAGGATCCGAAAGGAAGAGGCATGGCTCGGTTTTCTCCAGTCCTTCCAGGACGGCGAGTCGACCCTCTCCGACGCCATTGCCTGGAAGGGTTTCTTCCAGAGCCTTCCGACACCCCAAAATCCCTACATCCTCCTTGCAAACCGGATGTCGGAGGAATTTCCGGCGAGCCAGGACAACCAGCACGAACGCTGGCAGGATCTTCTCCGAAGGATCCTCAGGATTGAAAACGCCAGACCCCAGTCGGGTCTGGTCTCCCGTATCCGGGGATACGCCGGCATCCTCGACGCGTCCGGCTCCACCGGAACCCATCATGGGGCCAAACGGGGACAGAGATACTTCGTTTCCATGATCGATGCGAGCAAGGCCTATACCCGGTTTTCCCAGGATCTCTCCCAGGCGGTGGGAGACGGGCTAAAGGGACAGGGACACGCCCTGGGTCTGACCGCGGCCTATTTCTCCTTCAGCCATCGTTCCAAAAATAAAAAACCCGTCCTGATCGATCTCGGAGATGCCCTCTCCAGCATGAAAGAGAACCTGATCTCGAGCTCGGATCCCAAGGAAATTCTCGTCTGGGAGCTGGTGTCCGGCCAGTTTTCAAGCGCCCTTGATTTTCTCGACCGGGAAGCGGCCTGCGAGATCAACGATCGCTGGGTCGCCGATGTCGTCTCTCCCGCCCAGGCCTCTCTCACGTCGAAAGAGCTCAATCATTTTCTTCTGGGAGCGGGAGGAAGCATCCCCGCCTTCATGGAGAAAACCATGAAACCCTTTGTCATGCGGGGCGCAAACGGCTACAGGCTCATCACGAAAGACGGAGCCGGAGTCGCCGTATCACCAGAATTTCTGGTCTTCATCAACACGGCCATCTCGGGACGGCGATCGCTGGAACTGGCGATGAAAGAGACCGAACTCGAAAGCAAGAAACAGCATCTCGATCTCGTCACCCTGAGGCAGTCCCTTCAGAAACAAGATCAGGACGACTCCAGAAAGATCCTCATGATGACCAAAAAACAGTTCCCGGTGGTGTTAAAGGCCCTTCCGACGGACGTGAACAGCCAGAGTCTTTCGAAGCCCTACCTGACACGTCTGACACTTTCCTGCGCGGAAAAGACGCATGTGCTCAACAATTTCAACCTTCCGGTCCGGAGCTCCTGGACATGGTCCCCCCTTGTCTGCGGAAGGACGACCCTCGATATCCGCATCGGAAAACTCACCGTGAGCCGGAGCTATCCGGGACCCAACGGTTTCGCCCATTTTCTGGAAGCCTTCTATCAGGGCCGATTGAGGCTGACACCCCAGGACTTCCCTCTCTACAAGGACGCCCTCGTCAACCTCCATGTGACCCACCTTGATGTCCGTTTCCGGTTCAAGGGAGCGCATGCTCTCCTGTCCAGCTACAAGCAGGGCCAGCTGGCCCAGGCCTCCCAGGACAGGATCCGGAACAAGATCAGGAAAATCGACTCGGAGCTCTCGATTCTCGACCAGAATGACCTCGAGCACCAGCAGGAATCTTTAAAAGACAGGCCCTTCGCCAGCGACAAGATCCCCGTGAGAATCTCAAACTGCTTCCCGGGAGAACAAAACGCGTCATCACAACCGGAGGCGCCATCTCATGACAACCTGTAGCATGGGGAAATCCCAAAAACAAACCGTGAAAGGGCTCATCAGAAAATGAACCTTGAATCGATCAGAGAACTTGGCAAAAAGGCGATCCCCGGAGAGTTCCCTGCCGGTCGCGATGTTCGGGAGCTTGAGGGCTTTCTGGCTCTTCAGGCGGAAATCGACCGAAGCCAGTCCATCTCCGCGTCAGGAGCGGTCGACTGGAAAAAGGTCCAGAAACTCTCCGAAGAGCTTCTCGACAGGGAGGGAAAAGACCTTCTGGTCGCCTGCTACCTTTCCGTCGCCCTGACCCGAACCGGGGGTCCCCCCGGTTTTCTGGCCGGCCTCAAGGTCATGGCCGACCTCGTCGAAGACTATTGGGAAACCCTTTTTCCACCCCTGAAAAGACTGCGGGGAAGACGGAACGCCATTTCCTGGTGGCTCGAACAGCAAAAGGAAATCCTTCCGAAGCTGGACAATCCTCCACTGTCTCCCCGGGAGATGGCCGATGGCCGGGAGGTCGCCCGTCGATTGAACCGGACATTGGGAGACAAAGACCCTGAAGGCCCCCTTCTGAGCCCTGTCATTGCCCTTTTGGACGCCCTTCCCGTCCTGGAGCCAGAGCCTCTCCAGGAGATAAAGGAGGCTGTCCCCCCCGAGAGTTCAGCTCCCTCTCCGGAACCTTTGGAACCCGTGTCCCGTCAGGAGGAGCCGATCGCTATCCCGGAGGAAGAACCGGAAGACACTCTGGAGCGGATCTATGTGGCCATGAAAATCGTTTCGGAAAATCTTCTGGCCGGGGATCCCACCGATTTCCGGATTTATCGTACTTCCAGAATGTCCCTGTGGGACCCGATCTCCGTTCTCCCCGACTCCCAGGATCGGGTCACCCGCATTCCCCCTCCTCCCCATCCCCTTCAGTCCGCACTGGAATCCGTTCTCGCCTCGGGCAGTCCCGAAGACCTGATCGCCTTTTCGGAAACCCAGCAACCGGTTTACCCCTTCTGGCTGGATCTGTCCTTCCACGAGGCCATGGCGCTTGAAAAGATGGGCGAATCCGGCCAACAGGCCGCTCTTGCCCTCAAGGGAGAGATCTCCTTCCTGTTAAAACGGCTTTCCGGAATCGAATCACTCTCTTTCTCGGACAACACTCCCTTCCTTTCTCCCGAAGGCAAAAAATGGCTTGAATCTCTCCACATGGGCGATCAGCCCCCCGGAGGGGGGGAGACGTTGGCTTCATCAGCGCTTTTCGAGCCGGTGCGGCTGATGATTGGCGATGGACGACATGAAGAAGCGGCCAGACGATTTGAGGAGATCCGGAAAAAGGCACCTTCGGCCCGGATCCGGCTTCACCTGGATACGGAGTTTTTGATGGAGATCGCCGGAAGGGGTCGCGATTTCCCCGTTGAAATATTTGCGCTTTCCCTCCTCCGGGAGAGCGACCGGATCGATCTCGACCTTTGGGAACCGGAGCTCTCCAAAAGGGTTCTCCCGCTCCTCTACCGGATCTTTTCGCAAAGTGAAGAGGACGAGCTCCAGAAGGAAGCCGGCCACCTGATGCGCCGTCTAGTCGCTCTGGACATCTCCAGTGCCATCGTAACATTCCAGAAGAGATGAGCATCACAGAACCGGATCGAGTATCCAGGTAAAATGGCTGTCCATACTGTTCAAAACAGCGTGAACCTTTAATAGAGAAAATCCTTGAGGGGGTGAGAATGGCCATCATGACATCTGGCAAAGAGCCAGACAGCCCAAAAGAATATGATGAAATGGCACGGGAGCTGTTCCTGTCCAGGAGAATGGATTTCTACCGTGAACTCGGACGTCTTCTGAGAATGAGGACCGACATGAGTCTTCCGGACCTTATCGGAGTTCTCGAAGCCACGGGCAAATATCCCCGCGGGATTCTCCACAATATCGCCAAGAAACTTCGGGACGGAGAAACCTCCTTTTCCGGAGCCATCCGGGAATGGGCTCCCCTTCGCGACTCGGTCATTCTCAATCTCTCGGACAAACGATCCTGTCCGCTTGAGTCGGCACTGGATTTCCTGGTGGATCTTCCGGAATAGCCTGATCGTCTCCATTTTCAGGACAATCCCTTCAGGGCAATCCGGATTCCCCCGAAGGTTCCTGAACATTCTGGGAGATCCTGAAGGCCTGTTCCCAATCTGGCGCCCTCCCGATCTCGGGAAGATGCTCGAGAATCTCCCGGACCTTCAGGATATCTCCCGGAACAATCCGGGAAAGAGACAGGACAGCCTTCAGCGCCAGCCCGTACGCCCCGCTCGAAATGGCCCTGTCGAGCGCTTCACCATAGAGAGCTCTCGACAGCTCGGAGCGATGGGGTTCGATCATGAGACGGGCCTCGCCTTCAAGCCGGAGAAGCTCCGGGTCAAGAATGCTGATTCCCGTTGAAACAGCTGCCCTTCTTCCTTCCTGAAGAGCGATGAGCGCCCGTTCGGGATTCTTTGCCCGAATGGCTCCGTCGGCCTCGAACAGGCTGTATAGGGGGGCATAACCAGGAAGATCCTTCATGATCACCTGTTTTGCATCCCGCATCATGTCGCACCCTTTCTCGCTCCCCTTGGACCAACCGATGGAAAAGAGAGCCGAGTGCACCCACAACTCAAAACCATGTGTTTCTGACAGGGATCGCAACCTTCTCGAAACCGCATCCGCCTTTTCGGACTCACCTGAAAAGAAATGGATGAGAGTCATGGAGGACAGGGAGAGGCACAAGGAGAGCGGATGACCAAGATCCGTCGACCGCCCGATCGCCCGGGATGCCCAGCTTTCCGCTTCCCCTGACCTCCCCTGAAGGCAGTAGACCCGGGAAAGGTCGCACATCAGCCCGACGACCGGCTCCTCCGCATAGGGAGAAAGATCCGGCTTGCTCGCAAGGTCGTAGAATCCGGCGGCCTCTGAAAGCCCGTCCTTCAAAGACCTCTCCGACTCGTCAAGCTTTCCAGTCCAGGAAAACGTATTCCCCAAAACATGGCTCGCCCGGACCCGATCTTCCCAAAGCCCGCTTTTCCGGCTATGGATCATGAGATTCCGGGCCCAGGGCAACGCTTCCGCCGGTCCAAACCGGGTGATCGCGCTGGCCCACATGGCGTAGAGTAGAGGGAATGTCCGGAAAGAAGGTCCGACCATGTCGCACAACTCGAATGCACTTCTGTAGATCGCATCGATCCGGTCCGATCCATAGCCGTGAAGCACCCGGCAGACCGGTCCGATGACGAGGAGAATCTCGAGCTCCCTTTCCCGGGACTTCTCCGAGCGATCGCTTCTGACGATTTCAAGGGCCTTTTCCAGACGGGCTCCGGCTTCCTGGATCGCCCCCATCGCAATTGCCCGCTTGGCGGCGCGAACCAGGACCGGAAGAACCTCCTCGAACATTCCGGCTTTTTCCATATGTTCTGCCAGACAATCCGGTTCCTGTTCGACCCGGTCGGAGAATTGTTCCCTCAAAACATCGACCGTCCGTCGATGGATCAACATCCGCCGTGAATCCGGCAAGGAGCGGAGGATCGCATCCCGCAAAATCCCGTGACGAAAACTCAAGACCGACTCAGGATCCTCCCCGCTCCTGATCAGAATCCCCTTTCCGAAAAGGGTGTTGAGTCCACACTCCCATCTTGGAACTTGTTGGCCCGGATGCAGTGAAGAGGCCACCCGCCCGAAGAGATCCTTCGGAAACTCCCTTCCGAGACAGGCAGCAATCTGGGCCAGTTCCTTATGCTCGCCCAGATCATCGATTCGGGAAGAAAGGAGTTCCATCGTATTGGGGGAAAAATCCGATGTTTGAACACTCGATGACCGGATGGCCATCCGGACATACTCCTCGAGAAAGAGTGGCACGCCGGAGCCCAGCGATACCAGCTCCCGGACCTTCTCCGGAGGCAGGGCGTCGGAAGAGATCGCCCCGATGAACTTCCGGCTCTCCTCTGGGTCGAGGGGTAGAAGTTCGATCTGACAGTCCGGATCATCGAAGGAGAGATTCCGGAGAGCGGACCCTGTCCTGGAAACCATCAGGACCATCAGACGACCGGAAGAAATCGTCCCGAGCAATTTCCGGATCATGGCGATGGTCAGTTGATCGGCCCATGGGCAATCCTCGACGATCAGAAGAACCGGCGAGTTGCGGACCCTGACCGACAGAAGGTCCACCATGAGATTTTCAACCAGGACAGAAACCTTCCCCGGAGACAGTGGCGGGAGATGATCAGACCAGTGTCCCTCTCCAAGAACAAATCGGAGGAAGGCGGGAAGATCCTCCTCCACCGGCCGCCCCATGGACAGGAGATATTTTTCGGCAGCATACCGGATCTCATCCGCTGTCTTTTTAGGGTTCAGGCTCAAAAACGTCCGGAAAAAGCGGGTCAAGGGGAACCAGGGAATCATTTGACATTCGGGGAAACAATAGAGCTCCCGGACCACAGCCGATTGACCGAGAGAGCGGACAAGAGCATGAACGAGGCGTGATTTTCCGATCCCCGCCTCTCCTGTCACCCAGACGACTTTTTTCTCCCCCCGGAGGACCTGCCGCCAAAGTTTCAGAAGGATTCCAAGCTCCTTCTCCCGCCCGACAAAGAGCTCTCCGAACGAAGGACCTTCCGATTCTCCCAGGATCCTGTGGAGGGTGACAGGATTTTTTCCGTTTACAAACAGCCTCTCTCCCTCCGATTCGGAGATGAAAAAGGATCGGATACTCCCGATCGTCCCTTCCGTTGCCAGGGTCTCCCCAGGACCGGCTTCATCGGCGACCAGTGTGGCCATCCGGGTCGCCTCCCCCAAAACATCAGGGAGCCCTCTTGCCAGATCGCAAACAATCTCTCCGGTATGAATCCCCATCCTGACAGGGGGAAAGGGAGAATCGGAGGTCCGGACTTTTTCCAGTATTCCAAGGGCTGTCCGTACAGCTTGCCGGGCGGAATTTTCCTGGGAGGACGGAAAACCGAAGTACGAAAACCATGCAGATCCATGAAACGGAGCGACCCAGCCGCCATTCTTCACGGAAAGGTCCGAAAACAGCTCCCGGCATTTGCCAATCTGCAGAAGCAGATCCTGAAGGTCCTCGCGATTTTCCGGTTCCACCTGAAGACACAGGATGGTTGCCTGACGGGACTCGGGTCCCTCGACGGAAGGGGCATCGGGCGTAACCACCGGCGTCGTTCCGGAAAGGAGACCCTTGAGGTAAAGAACCCGGCTCCTTACCCCCTCCCGGACTTCCCGGATCCATGTTTCATAAGCCGGCAAATGGGGAAGCGTTGTGCTTTCCAGAAAATCTCCACGATATTCGGAAAGGCAAGAGGTGATTCTCTCATGGCATCTGTTGCAGGAGGACGGTTCGTGAAGGGTGTCACACTCCCGGAAAGGCTTGTTCTCCATCAGTCTCGCGAGGTCGACCGGATCGGGATCCCATCCGGACAGCTCCCACCAGACACAAAACCGGTCGCAATCCATCACACCCAATCCCTGGAAGCGCTTTTTCAGGATATAAATTGTGCTGTTGAGGTTCTGTCGTCCCGATCGCTCATCCATTTCCGGCCAGAGCAGACCAATCAGGTCGGATCGCTTGTGACGCCTGCGCTCGACCGCCAGATACAAGAAAAGGGCGGTCGGCTTGTCGAACAGCGACCCTGCCAGGGATCGTCCCCGAAAGAACAGTTCTGGAGAACCCAGTACCCGAACATCAAGCTGTCCCTGTTTTTGGCGAATCCTCCCCATCGGGGCCATCTCTCCCTCTTATGAAACGCTCATCAACGACCCGCCACTAAACGTTGTCTACCCTCAGAGAACAAACCGGCGGCCACTCACCCCACGGATGAATCAAGGGGCTTAAGCGACGCATTCGGCCAGCATGTTCATGATCAGGTGGATGAGCACATCCTTGTCTTTCGGATCCGATTCCGCCACCAGAAGAGCCAACGCGGCAAGCCCCACATCGTTGACGACCGGAGTTCCGTCCTCCTTTATCAAACGGCCATTCCTGTTTAAAAAGTCCAGGAAGAGGAGTGCGGCGCTCCGTTTGTTGCCGTCCGAAAAGGGGTGGTTCTTGATGACGAAGTACAGAAGATGGGCGGCCCTGGCCTCAACCGTTGGATACGCGGGCTGTCCGAAGACACTCTGCTCCAGATTGCCCAGGATGGACAGGAAGCCGTCTCCGCGCTCCTGTCCAAAGAGATTTCCGGCCTCTCCCCGCTTGATGAGCTCGCCCTTCAACAAGGCGATGCTCTGTCTGGCCTCTTCCGGAGTTGGCAATACCCCACCCTCCTGCCCTGAAGGTTCCGACAGCAATCCTTCGTCATATCGCTCAAGCCAGAGGAAGGTGCGGGTGTAGCGGGTGACAACATCCAGAAGTCCCTTCCCGGACTCCGTTGACAGGGCCGGACTTTCGGCAGTCTTCCGGATCAGAAGCAATGCCTTTTCCAGCTCGCGGGCGTTGTCTTCGAACCTCTTCTGGTTCAGGGTGTATCCCTGTAGAAGATGTTTCTTGAGAACCCCGGTCGACCACTGGCGAAACTGTACGCCTTTCTTTGAATTGACCCGGTACCCGACCGAAATAATGGCATCGAGGTTGTAGTGTTTGATCTGGCGCGTCACATGACGGCGGCCTTCCAGACGAACAACCGAGGATTCCTCGGTTGTTGCCTCCTCATCAAGCTCCCCTTCGGAATAAATCTTCTTGAGATGGAGTCCGATATTATCAGGACTGGTATCAAACAGCAGAGACATTTGCTTCTGGCTTAACCAGACATTGTCCCGATCCACTGTGACCTCAATCGAACCACGGTCCGATTGGTAAATAACAACATCCTTCATTCAGTAACCTCTCCGATCCGTTCCGGGATCTTCTCGTCCGTCCCGAAGGATTGATCACCACCGTGGCCAGGGAGACGGAGGAGATTCGCAAAATTCCTTCTCTGGTGGCGGCATTCTTAAAAAACACCTAGCGCCCCAAAAAAGCCCAAGATAGAAAGGAGGCCCCAACTCCATATCACTCAGCAAATCGCAACGATCGGTCCATTTTCAAATAACGGATTTTTATCTTATCACCAATTTTCCCTGATGACCATAATGTTTGGATCGCACATCCCCTTACGTTCATTCATTTTCTTATTGATGATCAATTGATGAACAATTGATAGACGTTTCTTTTCATAGCTCAGGAGAAGGATTAGCCTGTTTCTATCGATGTGTTGCCGGCGCCTCTTCTTCACCCACCGAAACACCCGGAAAATGTCTTCCGAAACAGCACATCCAGGATAAACAAGCCTTTTTAACAGCCACCAGTGGTCACTCAACAGATTCGACAGGAAAATCGTTCCTCAAAGAGGTTCCGTCTTGAACGCTGGTTCCATCTCCGAAAATCATCCCGAGATCAGTCTCCAGCTTCTCGGAGCCCCTACCATAACCACAGGGAAGGATCCGTCCAGACGGCTCCTCCCGAACCTCTGCATCATGCTCGCGCTCCGGATTCTTCTCACGGCGCCCCACCGTTTCCGCCGGACCGAACTGGCCCAAACCCTCTGGCCGGACTCGCAAGATCCCATGAACAACATGAGGCAGCTTCTCTTCCGGATGAAATCGATGCCAGAAGAGATCTCGGAACTGATCGAAACGGACAGGGAGATGATCCTCGTCAAGAATCCGGAAAAGATCCTCATTGATCTCCATTCCTTCCAGTTTCCCTTCCGCTGTCAGCCTCCCCACCCGCCCGATGCGTGTCCGGCCTGTTTTGACGATCTTGAGCACTCTCTCTCCCTTTACAGGGGTCCATTTTTGGAAGGATGGGAGCTCTCCGGATCCGAGCCTTTCGACGACTGGGCCATCGGAATCAGGGACCAGATGGAGACACTCGCGCTCAACAGGCTAAAGAAAGTCCTCAAGCACTATAAAAATCAGGGAGACATCCAGAAAGCCCTTTTTCATGCCCGCTCGATGGCCTCCGTCAATATCGACCAGGAACCCTTTCAGGCCGAACTGTTCACATCTCTTGAAGAGGCCGGATGCCAGGAAGAGATCCTGGAGCGATTCAAGGAGATCAGGAGCCGTTGTCGCGATCTTTTCGGAATCGAGCCGGACGATCGCATTCGTCAGATTTACGAAAGAGCGATCAACGGCAAGGGGCTCATCACGTCCGTCCCTCTCAGAAAAACCGAGCCCCTACTGGAATGGCGGCCCATGATCTATCTGGCCATTGCCGTTTCTTTCCTGAGCGTGGAGGATCCTGACGAGCAATTTGGATGGGTGGAGAGGGTCATCGAAATCTCCCACACATTGATCGAACACTATGGAGGAATACCCGCACAACATTTTGGAACCCTTATCGTGGGCACCTTCGGACATCCTCATATCCGGGAGCAGATGTCCATCCATGCCCTTTTATGTGCTCTTGGCATCAGAAATAAAGTCGACGCGATCGCTGCATCCGGACAAGGTCTTTCAGTCTGCATCGGCATTCACGGAGAACCGGCCATCGTAGCGGACAAAAACACATCGGTCAGTCTGGCCGGAAATGCCATCAAAACAGCCATCAGTCTGGCGGAGAACGGAAAACACTCGGAGGTTCTGGCAACAGGGCAAGCCCTCGAGAGAACCCACGGCCATGTGCTGAGCCATCCGGTTCCGGACAGTCCCGACGGAACGCCTCCCCACCGGACTTATCGGGTTATTTCCTCCATCGATGTCCGGCAACGTTTTAGGGAGATCGATGGAGAATCAAAACCCCCTTTTGTCGGCCGGGAAACAGAGCTTTACCGGTTGACGGAGATCTGGGAACGGGTTCTCCAGAGCCAGTGCGCAATCTTCGGAATCAGAGGGGAGAAGGGGATGGGGAAATCCCGTCTTCTTTGCCATTTCCTCAAAAAAACCCAGACCGGCCCGGTCTTGGTCCGGACGATTTTTTGCCGGCCGGAAACCCAGGGATCCCCCTTTTTTCCGATGGCAGATGAGATCCGGGAATCCTTTGCCGTGGGCAAGCTTCTCGATCAAAAAACCCTGGAAAAGATGTTTGACGCCGTCGGGATCAGAAGCCCCTACAGGCATCGCCTGGGAAAGGTCCTCTCCCAGATTCTGGAGGTTCCCCTGGAGAGCAGCGGAGAAAATACCCCGATTCCCAAGGAAGAGCTGTATCAGGAGGCTATAGAGCTGTTCACCCGTTTCATGCTCCTTCGGCCAGACAAGACACCGCTCATTCTTGCCATTGAGGACATCCACTGGGGTGACCCCTACACCCTCCGGATCCTGAAACGGATCGGAGTTGCCCCACCGGCGGCCCCATTCCTTCTGCTCTTTACCAGCCGGGATACAGCTGATCGCTCCGGAGTGGATTTCTGGAGGGTAGAGCATGTCCTTTTAGGACCGCTTCCGTCCCGGGACATCCGGACATTTCTTGAGGAAATGGACCACCAGGGACAGCTTGGCCCCGAGATCATGGGGAAAATCGAGAAGGACTCCGACGGGATCCCCCTCTTTGTCGAAGAGCTGGTCCGATATTATCAAAATACCCCGAACACCCATTCGCTTCATCCTTGCCAACTTCCCGGCACACTCGAAGACTTTCTCGCCCACAAGCTCCATTCAACAGGGGAAAACCGATTCCTTCTGGGAAAGGCCGCCGTTCTGGGAGAGTCTTTTACACGCGAGCTCCTCCTCCCCCTCTGTTCGGAGGAAGAAAAAAAGAACCTCGATTCCCGTCTTGAGGGGCTCATCCAGTCCAAAATCCTCAAATTCACGGAGGTTGACGGACACATCCTTTACTCTTTCAGCAATACCTTGCTGAGGTACAGGGCCTATCAGACATTGACAGATCGCAGAAGACGAGAACTCCACCGCCGGACCCTCCATCTTCTGGAGTCCCGGGAGACCCCATTCTCCCATGACCCTGAAAAGGAGATCCATTTTCACCGGAAAATGTCAGAACACCAAGGCCGCCGTTCACCGATATGAAAGAAGGGATGCTTTCCCATCCATCAAATGGTTTCTGGCTTGAGAAGCCTGAAGCCATTATCTGTCGGGTTGATCTTTCTGGACGTGTTTTCCGAGAATCGTTCCCCTTCTTTCCGGCCCCGCCAGAATAAAAAGACCAATCAGCAAGGCTGATAAACCCGCAACCGACATCAGCGCCATGTCGAGCCGCCCCCCCAACCGGACCGACAGGGCGGACTGGATCGTGGCATTTGCCGAGGCCAGAAGATTCCCCACCTGATAGACGAGACCCGGAAAGATCCCCCTGATTCCCGACGGAGAAATCTCGTTCAGATAGACCGGGACCACCCCCCATGCCCCCTGGACGAAAAACTGCATCCAGAAAGCTCCGAGGGCAATGACCAGAAGTCCATGGGAACTCCCCCAGAAGGGGGTGCATAAAAGCGCCATCACCGCCGCCATGAAGATCGCCCGCCTGCGCCCCACCCGCTCCGACAGGGTGCCGAGCGTCAACCCTCCAAGGATTGCCCCGATGTTGTAAAGGACAGCGATCCCCCCCACCTCATGGGGGGACAGATGGTGAACTCCCTCCAGAAAACTCGGATACAGGTCCTGGGTCCCATGGCTCAGAAAGTTGAAGGCTGTCATGAGACAAATGGCAAACACCACGGTTTTCCAGTGAACAGAAAAGATCTCCCGGAAATCCGGAAACGCTCCTCCCCCTTTTTCCACAACATGGGATTCCGGAATGTTTTTTCGGATATACAAGACCAGAAAGGCCGGAAGAATAGCCAGCATCAAAAGCCCCCGCCACCCGGTGAGAGGATAGATAAACGCATAGGCCAAAGAGGCCAGAAGATAGCCGGACGGGTAACCCGCCTGCAGGATCCCGGAGACAAACCCCCGGGCAGCCGGTGGAACGCTTTCCATGACCAAAGCGGAACCGGCGCCCCACTCTCCCCCCATGGCAATGCCAAAAAACGCCCGGAGAAGAAAGAAAAGGCCAAGAGAGGGAGCCAGCGCCGAAAAAAATCCAAAAACCGAATAGGCCATGACAACCGCCATGAGGACAGGCCGACGTCCATAACGGTCCGAGAGGATCCCGAAGAAAAGGGCTCCGACAGGACGCGTCGCAAGGGTCAGGAAGATGGCGAGCGTCACCTCGGTCATGGAGGAATGAAAGGTTGCCGCGACATCCTTCAGCACAAAGATCAACAGGAAAAAATCAAAGGCATCAAGCGCCCATCCCAAAAATCCCGCAAGAACCACCCGGCGATGGGCAGGTGCGAGATGCTTCAGGTCACTAAAAAACATCATGAGAACACCCTCGCTGTCCAAACTGCCAAAAGGAAAAAGGATCAAGGACTTTTATTCTGACCGTTGCCGCATCCTAAAATCCATCATAAAAGGGCTTTCTCTCGCACCGAAGCTGTGCAAAGATATTTCAGGGCCCGATCTTTGGGCCACGGGATCAGCTGCCATGCGCTTTAACCCATTAGACCATTCCCAAAATCCCACACAAAGGGAGGATCCCATGGAAGAGGATGAAGACGATGGATTTTCAGGGCTTCGTTTCGGAGAAATGGATGAGGACAAGATCGACTGGTCGGTTGACCCACCGGAGGATCCCGATGATGAGCCCTCCGAACGCACTCCGCGATCCATCATCTCCGCACTGGGATATGATCCCCTGTCCATGGACGATGACGGGGAAGACGACGATTTCCCGATGGATGAAGACAACCTCGGGACGGATCTTCCCCTTGAGGACGAAGAAGACGAGCTCTGACGACAAACTCTCTCAAGACAAAATCTTACGCTTGCGCCCTGACCATCTTTCGAGCAACCGGCAGGCATTCTGGCCGGTATCAGACGATCGGGGAGGGTTTTGATCCCTTTCTCGAAAATCGGTTATTCTGATCCTGTTTCCTCAAGAAATCCTTGTCCATCATTTTTCCAGGAGTCCTTTGCATGCAAAAACAGTTGAGAATCGGTTTTGTGGGACTCGGACGCATGGGACTCAATATGGCCCGGAATCTGTTCGACCGGGGCTACCCGATCACACAAGTCCATGACGTCAACAGGCTTCATGCCGAAAAAGCCGCATCGGAGCTGGGCTCCACAGCAGCCAAGACACTCGGGGAGGTGACAGACGGCGCTGACGTCGTCATCACCGTCGTGGGAAATGACTCCGACATGGACCGGATCTTCTCCGAAACGGGGGATTCCCTTCTTTCGGGATCTTCCGGAAAAATCTTTTTGAACTGTGCCACCGTTCTTCCCAAAACCCACATCGAAACCGAACGCAGATGCCGGAAAGCCGGAGCAAAATCGCTCGAGGTCTCCATGGCCGGCTCCATTCCACAGGCACGGAGCGGATCGCTGTTCCTGATCGTAGGCGGAGAGAAAGAGACCATTGATCGCATCCTTCCTCTTCTCGAAGACCTCTCCTCTTCAATCGTTCTCATGGGACCCGTCGGTCAGGCCGCCAGGATGAAGGCTCTGGTCAACATGGTCATGAACATCAACACCGCTGGGCTGGCCGAAGGTCTGGGGCTCGCCGATGCCCTTGGCCTCGACCTGACGCTCGTCAGGGAGGTCTTCTCCAAAACCGGCGCCATGTCGCGCGTTCTGGAAACTGACGGAGCCGACATGCAAAACAGGGACCATGAGGTCTATTTTTCCGCCTCCCATGCGGCAAAGGATGCCCATATCGCAATCGAGCTCGCCCATGAGGCGAATCTCTCCCTCCCATTGGCCGAAGCCACCGCCATGCAGTATGATCGTATGGTTCGCATGGGACTCGGAGAGCTTGACAAGTCCGGCATTTCAGAGCTGACATTTCGGGAAAGAACTCCCGACAGGGCAGAGAACCGTCCCTGAAAACCCAAACCTCCAGCAAAGAAAGGAAGATCAATGGCAGAAAAGCACACCCCGGAAACGATCGTTCCCATCATTCCGTCCGGAACAGCCGGTCCTTTGGGAATTCTTCACCTTCCAAGACTCTGGACCAAACTGACACTGGGAAACGCTGGACTTCTTCCTGAAGACTATCATTATTGCGGACAGGGGTTCGACCAGTTGACCATCTCCAATCTGGGGCTCGACAAGGATTCCCTTTTGGCTTTTGTCAAGGAGAAGAAACCCACCTATGTCCAGTTTGAGGAGTATGTCAAAAAGCACGGAAAAACCGATGCCCAGACCATCACGATCCACAACGAGGCCATTCGGGGATATATCCATGCTCCGGACCTGGCCAAAAAGATGAGAGAAGAGCTTGGCGTCACCGACGAAACACTCTCCCACGCCGTGGCGCTCAACATGCTTGATGACCTTGCCCTTCTTCACCGCAAGGTAAACCAGAACCGATAAAGCCATTTTTCCTTATATCATTGCTCACCAGCCGGTGGACGCATCCTGTAACCGCGTCCACCGGAATTCTGTTGTCTTAAAATCCTGACATGCCGGATCATGTGATTCTGCTCGTTTTCGTGAACTCGCAGAATGGGGCAAATCGATTTACAAGGATTTACGGTTCGTTTTTATTTTGAGAGAGAGTTGGTTTCAGGCCCTCTCCCTTATTTTTTGCCCCGAAAAGAAGACTCCGTCGAAAAGCCGGTCTTACCCCAGGCAGCGAGGATCATTCCACTATGACCATACGATGGCTAACAGCACTTCAGCAAGACTAAAGTACGGGTCAAGAATCGTCCGAGCCCCTGATAGGAATTCTTTCTTTCCGGTCCAGCAGAATCAGGCAGAGCAAAGCATTCAGGAAGAGACTTTGGTGGACATTGCCTCGCGAGATGAAGACCGGCAGGATTTGTCGTCGATTGACACCGGTCAAACCCCTCTTCCCTATCAAAAAAGATCAGGCCAAAGCCACCGACCAGAACAAGCAGAGGGCTTTCTTTCTGGCAGATTCGACTCATACACGTTTTGCCGTTTTCCCGACATAAAGGTTATGGATTCTTCTCGGGAAACAGCAACCATCTCACATGAAAACATCTCACGTTGCAGAAAAATCGTATCAGTGATACTTATAGAAAATCCTCAAGATTCCTGAATCGCCAGCGGTCCCCCAGGAGATTATCCACTCCATCCCGCTTGGTGAAAAGCGCACATCCTGATGAAAGGATTGGCATTGCCTCCATCCGCATCGGCTGAAAGTCACCAGGTATTCAAAGAGCTTCGCCTTTCAGGGCTATGGCTCATCTGGGCCCTGGCCCTGATGGCAGGCCTCTATGGCTTTCTGTCGATCGAGCGCGCCGCCATCACTCAAAAAACTCTCGAAATCGCCCGCTTCACCGATGCGGTCGTCTTCCTTGAAAAGATCAACGACACCCTGACACTCGACTCCATCTCAAGAACCACTCTTCCTGGGGTTTTGTGGACCCGCTATCGCGACGGCCTGTTATCGCAAGGAGAAACGGTCCTGTCCACCATGACAAACAATGATGATTTTCTTTCCGGAAAAAAACGGGCCGTCCTCCTAGAGACCTCCTCCCTTTTCGACCATTTCCGGAAAGAGATCATCTCTTCCGGCCCCGTTTCCGATCTCGTCAATACAGATCACCGATTGATGGTTTTATCTACCGAACTTTCCGGATGGGCGACAAACCAACGGACTACCTTCTTCCAGAAAATCCGGCTTTTGGACTTTGAAAGGACCATCATCATCCTTGCCACAACCTTGGGCGGACTCATTTACCTGTACCAGAAGAGCCGGCTCCATCGGAAAATCACACGGCAGAACCGTTTCCATCAAGCCCTTTCCCGAATCGACCAACTCATCCTGACATTGCCCGACATGGATCACCTCCTTCCCGAAGCCTGCCAGATCGTCGTCGAGGAAGGAGGTCTCCTCCTGGCTCGCTTCATCAAGATGGACCCTTTGTCCGGAGAAGGAACCGTCCTCACCCATTTTGGAAACGCCACAGAGAATTTCATCCGTCGAAAACACTCAAGCGACCCCGCCAATCCGGAGAAGAATCCCCTCTGGACAGAGCTTTTGGAGAAAAAACAGACGATCGTCTGGAATCAATTAGAGGAGCAGATCAAGAATCCCTCCCTTCTTCAGACTCTCCGGGAAAATGGCATCCTGTCCATAGCAGCTTCTCCTGTTTTACTGGACAGGGACATGTTCGGAGCATTGATCGTTTATTCGAACCAACAAGATTATTTCGATCCGGAACTCATAAAGTTGGTCGATGTTCTCACCCAAAATATCACTTTTGCAATCGAAAACCGAAGAAAAGATGACGAAAGAGCGCTCCGGGAAGAGGAGGTGTCAAGACTTTCCCTGTTCGACTCCCTCACCGGTCTTCCCAATCGCAGACTCTTTCAGGACAGGCTGAACCAGACCATCAATCGCCATCTTCGATCCAAAGGACGGTTCGGAGTGGGGATTCTGGATCTTGACGGATTCAAGCTGGTGAACGATCGTCTGGGCCACCAATCAGGAGACGAACTTCTCGTGAAAGTCTCCGAGCGCCTGAGAGGAGTGCTTCGGGGAACAGACACCCTCGCAAGGCTCGGAGGAGATGAGTTCGGAATCATCTTTTCAGACCTGGAAGGAGAAAAAGAAGCCGCCATCTTCGATCGGGTCATCGCCTCCCTCGCACTTCCGATCCCGCTGGGAAAAGAGCTCGCAACGGTCGGCGGAAGCCTTGGAATCACGATCATTCCTCCCGATGAAGGAGGTGACGAAAGTCTGATCAAGCATGCGGATCTCGCCATGTATGTGGTCAAGGAACATGGGAAGAATGGCTGGGAGGTCTTTCAGCCGATCATGTCCAGATCTCTCGAAAATGCCCATCGGATGAAGGAAGAGCTCGCCAGGTCCTTCAAGGAAAAACGGTTTTCCATTGATTACCAGCCCCAGGTTGAAATGACCTCGGGAAAGATCGAGGGAATGGAAGCACTGCTCCGATGGAACCACCCCGACCGGGGACAGATGAAATCAGAAGAATTTATCGGCGTTCTGGAAGGCTGTGATCTCATTATCGACGTAGAACGATGGGTTCTGGAGGAGATTCTCTCCCATATTCCGATCTGGGCCAAGCAAAATATCTGCCCCAGGGTCCGGATGAATGTCAGTAGCCGACATCTCCTCTCGGGAAGCTTTATCGAAGATCTCCGGTCGGCCTTTTCACACCACCCCGACATTCGCCCACAATCCCTCGAACTCGACGTTTCTGAAACCAGATCCTTTCAGGAAATCCGGAAGGTCAAAGAGGTCTTCGATGAATGCAGGCGCTTCGGAGTCGCCATCACCATCAGCCATATCGGAACAGATCATGGATCCCTTTCCTACATCCAGACACTTGGAATAGACCGGGTGTCGATCGATCAGAAATTTGTCCGAAAACTTCCCAAAAGCCCCCAGGATATGGCCATCGTCGCGAGTCTTGTCACCTCAGCTCAACTCTTGCTCATCGATGTGATCGGAGAAGGAATCGAAACCGAAGAAGAAGGCCATCTTCTTCTCAAATGGGGATGCCGGATCGGTCAGGGGTTCGCGATCGCGCACCCCATGTCCGCGGAAAACATTCCAGAATGGCACAGACAGTATCAACCCTTTGAGTCATGGACCAAATGGAACAAGGTTCCATGGGAACCGAAAGACTATCCCCTTCTGATGGCCAAGGAAGCGGCTCGTGTTTTTTATGAAAACTTCATCTCTGGAATCGGAATTCCCGGTGAAACAAGAGTTGAGTGGATCGACTCCCACCGTTGCCTCCAGGGGAGGTGGATCGACGGAAACGGAGCTCTCCGTTATGGAGACACAAAAGAATTCAGAGAGTACAAAGAGGCTCACGAATCTCTTCACGAGCATATCCGCCAAGCCATTTCAGCCCGGGACAGGGAAGACCATCCAGCATTCGAGGCGCTCAAAAGCGCAATCAGGGAAATCAATCAGGACCTCATCAGAAGAATTGACCGGATCTGGAATCTGGACCAAGGCTGACACAACGCCGCAAAGAAGGATTCCGGTCAAAAGACAAACCAGATGATCTCCAAGAGGAAGATTTTTCTATTCTCTGGTTTAAAAGAGTCCCCCGTCTTTGAAGATGACCGGTTTCTGAGGCCGATCTTGTGAAAACAGGCTTATTTTTTTCCAAGACAAAGCGAGTGACAGAAAGCAAATCCTGACAGAAAAATCCTGTCGACCGTTCGGGGAATTGTCCCCTCTAACGGTCCTGATCAAAGAAGACTCCTTAGTCTCTGGACCCGGAAAGCCGAGCCCGGAATTCTTCACTTCAATCCCCGCCGCAACCCTTCGATTCGGGGGGCTTATAGTCCTAGATCACATCAATAGCGAGCATCAGACGGTTTTTTCCCGTGAGGCCAATCATTGACCTTCCCCGGGAAATCCGGCCGGGGCATATGGGTAAAATAAGCCGATACGTCGACAGCTTCCTGATCCGTCAGCTCACCCTGTCCAAGAGGCGTGTCCATGGAGTGGGAGATGGGCATGTTGTTCCTGACGAAGGCCGCGGCGGTATAGGTTTTGGCGATTCCTGCCCCGATATTAAAGGAATGTGGCCCCCATAACGGAGGAAATAGATAGGAACCGTGAGCATCCAGAAGACCTTCTCCCTGCTTTCCGTGACACGATGCACAGTCTTGCCGGTAGATCTTCTTTCCATCAGGAAGATCGGGCACAAGTCTCTTGCTGATCCCTCCAAGCCCCCGCCCGGGAATCGTATCGTGTCGATGAAAACCATCGTTCATCCAGTTCATATAAGCCACCATGGCGGACATGGCTTTTGAGTGTTTGTCGAGAGCAACCCCATTCATTGAGCGAAGGAAACAGCCATTGATCCTGTCGGCCATATCGATCACCTTCCCCGCCCGGGATGAATAGGAGGGAAACTGGGAGGCAAGCCCGACAAAGGGAGAGGCATACGCCATGGTTCCCGCATCGAGGTGGCAACTCGCGCAGGTAAGCTCATCCCCCACATTTTTTGCAAGAAGAGTCTTCGTCTCGATCATCAGGCGCATTCCGTAAAGGATCTCGTCACGATGGGGATCCTTGAGGATCCCCGCGAGGCGAGGGGCAGCGTAGGATCCCGCGGAAGAGGGACGGGGAGTGATTTCAGAACGGATTCTCCCGATCTGCTCCGGGGTAACCATCGGAGCATGATTTCCCCACGCTGTACGGATGAATGTGACGATCTGGGCCAGCTCCTCATCTGTCAGTCCTCCATAGTTCGGCATGGCGAAAGACTTCGGATACTCCGCGGTCACCGCGGAGCGGGAACCGGAGAGAATCACATGGACGACCGAGAGAGGGTTGCGAGAAAGGATGGACGGATTTTCCGCCAGTGAGGGGAAAAGATTGGCCACCCCCTTTCCGTCGAGCTGGTGACAGGAGGCGCAGAACTGGACATAGCCGAGCCCGCCCGCTGTCGTGAAGAGAGAGGCAGCGGAATGACTCTGGCTCGGTGATATGGTTTCTTGTGGTCCGCCGGGAGAGGATCCGGAATTCCTGACGAGCGATTTCAGATAGACATCCATTGCGTGAAGGTCACTGTCCGTATATTTCTGCGTGCTAAAATGATCCACCTCGGCCATGATCCCGAATGCCGCATTCTGTCCATTGCGCCCGGTCTTCAGAAAGGCTTCGATCCCTTTTATCGATCGGGGATTCCTGAGGCTTGGGGCATACCAAGAATCGATGGTGGCCCCGCTCAGATACTCCCGTCCGTTCGGGCCGCTTTCGTCCATGGCCTTCTCCTGCAATCCGAGGCCGCGAGGAGTGTGGCAAGAGCCGCAGTGGCCGAGTCCCTGAATGATATAGGCCCCGCGGTTCCAGTCCGCGGATTTGGAAAGATCCGGGCGATAGGGTCTGTCCTCCAGAAACAGCCATTTCCACACGGACAGCCCAAGGCGAATATTGAAGGGCCAATGGATCCGGCTTTCTCTGTTCCTCTGGTATATGGGCCTGACCCCGTACATCAGGTAGGAATAGAGCGCATACAGATCCTGGTCGGTGATTTTTGCATAGGAAGGATAAGGCATGGCAGGGAAGAGATTCTTCCCGTTCCGGTCGACTCCGTCCCTCATGGCCCGAATGAACTGGGCCAGGGAGTAGCCCCCGATCCCAGTATCCCGATCGGGCGTGATATTTGTCGAATAGAGGATGCCGAAAGGGGTATTCATGGGAACTCCCCCGGCCAGAGGCTTCCCGCCGCGTGCCGTATGGCAGGCAAAACAATCGCCCAGATGGGCCAGATACTCTCCTTGGCGGATCGTGGCGGCGTCAGGAGGAGGAAGAGTTGTATCGGCCGATGCATGGGAAGTCTGGAAACTCAATCCCAATAAGGCTCCCATCAAACCAAGGAGAAGCGCGGGACGAATCCAGCGAATTTTTCTGAACAGAGCGATTCGACGCATCGGATTTCCCCCCCTGAATGAGTCTCTCCCCCTTATATGGGGGCAGATGATCTGTTGAGCATGGCTCTTTGAGCGGCACGCACACTTTTGAACCTTCCACCTCTGCTCTTGAGTTTACCCATACCGATTCCGTCAGGACACAGTTCCATGGGGAGATTCGGAAGGTCGATCAAAATCGCCATCATGGCGGAGATGTCGTCAAGCTTCTGGATTCCCCTCCATAGGATTTCGCTCCCTGGTTCCCCATCGCCTTTTCTCCATCCCCCCTCCCGGGCTTGCACCATCTGTATCGCTTTACGAAGGGTAGGGGCGGGCCACCCAGAGTCCAGAAAAACCCGGACGCGGAAGACCATCGAAAACCCCCATCCGGGTCTTTGATGGAAGAGGATCCAGACGACCATCAGAGAAGCCCGGCTGTGCCGCGTCTCTTTTTCTTCGGATTTGCTCCCTGATCCTGACCACATGATGGACGGCCATGCAATCTTCGGCCTTTTTGGTCTGACCACTCAGAACAACATCCATCTTCACCTTCTCATGGTCGAAAAATGGTTGCCCCAACAGATCTGTTACCCTCAGGTCATGATGGATACTGCACTGTGTTCCCGTCAAAGCCCGGACTCCTTCCGGTCCGAAATATCGAGCCAGATCCCACCCACCATGCGGACTTCACCCGAAGGTTCCAGAATCGGAAACATCGTTGAAAGCCAGCGGACCATCGCCCCATCAACGGCAAACTTCTCCACCGTCTGAATGGGCTTTCCCGTCCCCAGAACGGTTCTCAGGTTTTCCTCAAGATCATTGGCGACCTCTTCTCCCCAAACCTCTTTCAGCGATCTTCCCAGAAAACTGGAGGGTCTTTTCAGAAACCGCCGCTCCCAGATCTGATTGACGTAAAGATAGTTCCCGTCCTGATCGAGAATAAAAGCCGCACCGGGAAGATGCTTCATGAACTGGGAAAAGCGCTCCTCGCTGACACGAAGCGCTTCCTGCGTTTCCCGGAGAAGCTTTTTTTCCTCCGACTCCGAAACCGCCCTCAACACCGCCTGAGGGAGCCTGTCCGGATGATCTTTCAAAACATAATCCGTTGCTCCCATCTTGAGGGATTCAATCGCCCGCTCCTCCCCTATGGTCCCTGAGACAAAGATAAAGGGGACATCGGGACAGAGCGCCTGTGTGATGGCCAGAGCCTTGAGTCCATTAAAGTCAGCGGGAAGGGTGTAGTCCGACAGGATCACGTCGGGAGAAAACTCAAGGATCCCCTTCCTGAAGTTTTCCTCCGACTTGACCACCATCGTCTTAAAATGAAGCCCTGCCCTTGTCAGCTCCCGGATTTCAAGCTCAGCATCGGTTGCCACATCCTCGCAAAACAGAATTTTCAAGACTTTTTCCTCGTTCCCGGAAGACATCGACCACCCATCCTTTCATTCTTCATCCCAGCTGCCAGGATCCCGGAAGAAGCGGAAAATCCAAAAACCCGCTTCCGTCACAGGAACTTTTTCACTCACTCCCCCTCGTTTCCGGGAGCGCCATCGGGAAGACGGTTCACCACTGTCCAGTAAAGCCCCGCATCGGAGACCGTTTTCATGAATTGCTCAAACTCCACCGGTTTGACGATATAGCTGTTGACGCCCAGGTTGTAGCTCTCCAGAAGATCCGCCTCTTCGGTCGACGAGGTGAGCATCACCACCGGAATGAACCGGGTTTCCTCATGGCTTTTGAGAATTTTTAACACCTCAGTCCCGTCAAGCTTCGGAAGCTTGATATCCAGAAGGACAAGCTTCAGGACAGGATGGGGCGGCCTATTGGCAAATCGCCCCTGGCAAAACAGAAAATCGATCGCCTCCTGACCATCGGTCACCCAATAGATGCTGTTTGTCAGATGATGGCTTTTAAGGGCCCTCATCGTCAGTTCCGCATCAAAGGGGTTATCTTCCACAAGGAGAATCTCGACAGGCCCCACCAACTCGCTCATGATGCATCCTCTCTTGTATCCATGGTGGCGGTTTCTAACGATCTTCCGGAAAAAGTCTCCTGATCATCTTCCGGAACAAGGGGAACCGGAATGGAAAAAAAGAATGTGGCCCCCTCTTTTGGCTTGCCCACTGCCCAGACCCGGCCACCGTGTCTGGAGACAATCCGGTGGACAATGGCAAGACCAACACCTGTTCCCGGGAAATCCTCCTGGGAATGAAGCCGTTGAAAGACCCCAAACAGCTTTTTGTAATATTTCATCTCAAAACCTTCCCCATTGTCGGAGATGGAGTAAACCACCTCTCCGTCCCTTTTTTGCCCCTCGACACTGATCCGGGGGGATTCTGTCTTTTGCGTGAATTTCACGGAGTTCGACAGAAGATTCAGGAACACCTGAAACAAAAGGGAAGAATCGCCAAACGCCCTGGGGAGATCTCCAACCAGAATACTCCCTGAAAAAGAGGAAACAACCCCAACCTCCCCCACCGCCTTCTTTGCCAGGGAGGTCATATCCACCCACCGCTTTTCAAGAGGAGCCTTCCCCATTCGGGAAAGAGTCAGCAAATCGTCGATCAACTGCGACATTCTGGCGGTATTTTCACGTACGATCCCCAAAAGCCTCATGGCTTCCCTGTCGAGCCCCTTTCCGTAATCCTCCATCAGAATCCGGGAAAAACCGTCGATCGCCCGAAGAGGAGAGCGGAGATCGTGGGAAACAGAGTAGGTAAATCCCTCGAGTTCCTTGTTCTTCTCTTCAAGCTCCTTCGCATGGGAGGACAGGAGATCGTTGAGGTCAAGGATCACTTTCCGGTCCCGGATCCTGTCCGTAATATCAATCAGCACCGAACGGCTCAACAGGAACCCCCCTTTCAGGTCCCTGATGGCCGTCGCATTCGAGAGCGCCCAAAAATGGCTTCCGTCCTTTCGGACAAACTCGAACTCGACATCCCTGACCATTCCGGATTCCTTGAACCGGTCAAACTCCCGCTCATAGACTTCACGGGAGGCGGGTGTCATAAATTCATGATAATGTTTCACGCCGACCACCTCATGCGCTTCATATCCAAGCCAGCCAAGCTCCGTCTTGTTGATCCGGACCATGAGACCATTTTTATCTATGGAATGGTAGCCGCATGGAGCATAGTCATAGAGATCTTCATACTCCCTGGTCAATCTGCGATTTTCCCTTTCTGCCCTTTCATGGGCCGAAAGCTCCCGGAACAAAAACGCGAGCGAAATCATGATCATCGCGGACGCCAGAAGATACCCTGCCAGAATGACCCGGTGGACCCTGTCGGAATGGAGATCCGATTCCTTCCGGTAATTGGCCACCCGCAAAGACTCTTCACTGCGCATCCTTTTGATAACCGACCGGATCCGGTCCATGTCCGATTTGGCAAGATCCATGATGAGAAGGCTTTGCTCCGGATCCGGTGTCCGATATTTTTGCCTTATGCTCACACCCGCCTTCAGGTAGGTCAGCCGCCTTTCGGAAAGACTCTGAAGTTCATCGAGATTTTTTTGCTGGAAGGGATCATCTCTCGTGAGGTTTTTCAGGAGGAGGATTTCGTTTCGGGAGCGTTTGATCGCCTCACTGTAAGGGGTAAGGTAGGAGGAGGATCCTGTGATAAAATAGCCCCGCTCTCCGGTTTCTTCATCCTCCAGAAAGGAGAGCATCCGGTTGATATTGGTCATGATCAGGTAAGAATGGGAGACAAGCTCTTCCCGGCGGGCAAACGAAGAGACGCTCTCCCAAGAGATAAAGGCCACCGACCCCATCATCACAAGAGCCAGAAGAACCACCGAGACCAGAAGAGGTTTCCGTTCCAAAAGCCCTCCCTTTCGGTTTTCGACACCGTACAGGATTTGCCAAAGGAAAATCCGCCAGATCAGTCCCTAAAAAAGAAAGACTGTCCGGCGACGAAACGAGACCGTTTTTTGATGACGATGACTGAGATTGGGATATCTTCCTGAAAATAGAATTCTTTGTCAAAATAACCCGATAGATCCATTGGATCTTCACCCTCTTTTCCGAAGGGCCAATGCGCCCATCTCCGGACAGCCGGGATCAATGCAAACACTCCAAGCCAGAAAAGGAAAAACAATGGCAAGGGATTTTACAATCGGACTGGCGCTTGGCTCCGGTTCTGCCAGGGGATGGGCTCACATAGGGGTCATCAAGGCCCTCTCCCGTCTTGGCATCGAACCGGACATCATCTGCGGGACATCTGTTGGAGCCCTTGTCGGAGCGGCCTACGCCAGCGGAAAGCTTGAGCATCTTGAAAAATGGGCTCTGGAGCTCACACCCAAGACCATCGCCCGCTATGCCCTCATTTCGATCGGAGGAGGAACGTTTCTTTCAAGCGACAAGCTTTTTCCGGTTTTCGGAGAAGAGGTCGGATCAATCCTGATCGAAGAGCTCCCCAAAAAGTTCGCGGCCGTTGCCACAGATCTTGATTCAGGGGAGGAGGTCTGGATCAAAAGGGGCCCCCTTGTCGATGCGGTCTCTCCATCAATCGCCCTTCCCGGATTATTCTCGCCGGTCGCCTTTGGAAGGCGCTGGCTTGTGGATGGAGGTCTGGTCAATCCGGTTCCAGTGACACTGTGCCGTGCCATGGGAGCCGAGATCGTCATCGCGGTCAACCTGAACGGCGATCTGGTGAAAAGAGTCCGGGAACGCGTCATTCCCCCCGCTCAGACGATCCCTGAAGAAAAGGAAACGGAGAACCGGGAGATCTCTTTCTGGGAAAATATCAGTTCGCAATTCAAAAGCCGATTCGCAAACGGGAAAAGCGAACCCGTTCCCAAAGACACTCCGGCGGATGTTCCCAGACTTTTAAAAGTACTGGCCAGTTCGATCAATATCATGCAAGACCGGATCACCAGGAGCCGGATGGCTGGCGACCCGCCGGACATCGTACTCTCCCCCAGGCTCTCGGAGCTTGGACTACTCGATTTCCATCGGGCGCAAGAAGCCATCAGGGAAGGAGAAGAGTGCGTCGAACGGATGCTCCCGGTGATCAACGACACCCTTTTTTGGGAAAAGGAAAAATGACCCCCCTCCGACACGCTCCTCGATAGCCCTTGTCTCCTGAAGGAACCGTTCGTTTTCATCGAACCCCTTCGCGGGGGTTATAATGGACAAATGTTACCCGTTTCCCATGGGTTTTGCCGTTTGCCTGGCAACCAGCCTCTCCATCATGCGAAGGTCCCGATCGGTCAGGCGAAGGGCAGCATCAACCCAGATCTCGGTAATATGGATCAACTCCTCATAGGAGACAGGATCGACATATTTTTTGACCTCCCTGATCGCCATCATTCCATTCCGGAACTTGTTTTCCTTTCGGATATAGTTATAGACCGCACTTTTCCCCTGACCTTCTTCGGCAAGGTGATCGACCACTCCCATATCGTATAGCTCCTGGGCCGTATGGATGATTCCACTCTCGATCAGTCTCTGCGCCTTTGACGGACCAATCCTTCTGGAAAGGAAACTGTAAGCACCCATTCCGGGGAAGAGATTGAAAAGAATTTCCGGAAGTCCCATCCGGGCGTTTTTTTCGGCAATGATGACATCACAGGCCAGTGCGCATTCAAAACCTCCACCCAGGGCATCCCCTTCCACCAGGGCAATGGCAGTGATATCCCGGGTAAAGTGGATGACGCCACCATAGATGGCATTGATGCAGGAGCGGGCGTAGGAGAGGAGAGCTTCACGGTCCTTCTCGGCAATCAGTTGCCGAAAAAGATTCAGGTCGCCCCCGTAGTTGAAGATCCCCGGAACCGAAGAGGCCTGGACCATGTAATGAACCTCCCTGTCCGCCTGCACCGCCAGATGGTTCGCATAATGCTGAAGCTCCTTGAGCATCGTCGGAGTAAAACATGGACGGGGATCTCCCTTCATGAAACACCAGTCTGTCCGATATGCGGCATCATGGGTGATCGCAAGCTGTGAATAGGAAGGGCAGGGAACAACTTGTGCCGTCAAAGCTTCTCTTGTCTCAAGATTTTCCATGTTCATTCTCCTTTAAATTTCATTAATTTTAAAAATAATAAAAATAAAAGATCGTTAAACAAAAAAAGCCAAGCAAATACTACAAAAAAAATCAAACGCTTGAACACTTTAACGAAATAAAAAAACTTGAGAGCATATTGGCATCAGATTTTTTTGTTGTCAATTTATTTTTTTATTGATAAATTAAAATAATTTATTTAAAAGGAAATACGTCCCAAAAATATGGCGATCCATCGATTTCCGATCGCCGAAAAGGGCTCTCCAGATCACTTGATGGCCCTTTGAAAATCCGATTTTCAAAGCTGTTGAATATTCTGGAAATTGCGCTGGATCTTCCTGGAATGAGCCCCGATAAAGGCTATGGGAGAAGGTGTGGTGGGCAGATAAAAACGGATTCCGTCAGATCACTCTGGCTTCAAGGTTGCCTCTCCTGTGAGTCCGGTCTGATCCGGCATTGCAGTCCAACTCATTCCGGAGGATATGCTCCCAAACCAGAGAGTTTTTGCTGGAAAAAAGGATTTATTCCTTTTTTCCAGCATTCATCAAGCCATTTTTTATCAGGAATTTGTGAATGACTCCCTTTTTTTATTGGAATCATCGAAAAGATCGGTCTCTTCGTCGACAAAACGCCGGATCTCCGATGCGGTCAGAAAAAAGACCTCCCGGATCCGGTCCATAACGAACATTGCCCTGCCGGACAATATCAGAGAGATCTCCATGGACTCGGTATCCGAAAGAAGCTTGACCAGCTTTTGTGCCCCAATCTGGATAGCGCTTCCCTTGAGTCCGTGAACCGCATCCATGAACTCGGGGAAATCGCAACGAAGCAGTGAATCCTCCATCAGTGAGAGAAGCCGTTCCCCATCAGACAAAAAACCCTGAAGGAGGGTCCGGATAAACCCGGGATCGGGGCTGACCTTCTCGAGCTCAGCCAGGATGGCCTTGTCCAAAATTGATGGATCCAGCCCGGAAAAACTGGAAGTGTCGGGCGAGGATGATCCGGGCCGATCCCCTGCCGAGGTAATGCGATCAATTTCGGACAAGAGAAGGGAGATCTGGATCGGTTTTGTCAAAAAGGCCTGCGCCCGGGCTTCAAAACAGGAATCGGCCGCTTCTTTTGTCGCGTTTGCCGACAGGATAATAGCCGGAACGGGAGATTTTCCTTCCATAAAATGATGGGTTTTCAATACATCAAGGCCCCCCATGACGGGCATGCAAAGATCCAGAATCATCAGGTCAAACGTCTCGGATTCGAGACAATCAAGAGCCATCTCCCCATCGGATACTATCCGGACCATATGGCCGGCCCCCGCCAGGATTCCCTCGACCACCTTCTGGTTCACCGAATTATCTTCTGCAACCAGAATCCTCAAAGCACGCCCGGGAGGTGAGATCACCGGGGCGGCGGATTCCTGCACCCCCGAATGTCCATCCTCGAGCGACCAAAGTGCAATCGACCTCAGTAAACGGTCAGGAAACGCCCTGGTTATCACATAGGAGCCGCCAGCAGGCAAATCTCCGGGAGAAGGCTCGGGAAGATCGTCAGCAAGAATCAGCACCTTGAGCATGGAAGACAGGACTCTTGAATCTTCCTTGTCTGACAGGATGTTCCAGAAAAGATCCCTGTTGGAGGAATCGATTTTTGCCACAAACACCCCTCGAAGGTCATTTGGCTCATAGAAAAAAAGAGCTCTCGCACCGGCAGGGATCAAACGCAGATCACCTGCAAATGGCGCAAGAATCTCTTCATAGTGCCCAAAGTCCTCATGTTGTCCCCAGAAAAAAACTCTCGGGGCGGTCTTGATGAGCGATGGATCAGGGTTATCCTCGCGCCCGAAGGGAACTTCGAACCAGAAGGTCGAGCCAACACCTTCCTTGCTTTGAAAACCGATACTCCCCCCCAATAGTTCCACAAGCTGCCGTGCATACGATAACCCAAGACCCGTCCCGCCAAAACGTTTTGTCACTGTTTCATCACCCTGCATAAACCGTTCGAAGATGCGGGACTTCATCGACTCGGGAATCCCGACTCCCGTATCCGACACCTCGAATCGGAGACGGGATCCCGATGGATCGTCAAAGGCCACTCGAATCGAGAGGGAGACCGCCCCTGTGCTGGTGAACTTCACCGCATTCCCCAATAAATTGATCAGGATCTGGCGAAGGTGCGATGCGTCTCCGTTTAAAAAAACCGGAAGGCGGCTATCCCATATCACCTTGAAGGGTAAGGACTTGTTAATCGCCAGGGGTTCGATCGAAGACAGTGTCTGATAAACAAATTGGTCCAGATTGAACCGGCGGGACTCGGAAACAACCCTTCCGGCCTCGATTTTCGAAAAGTCCAGGATCTTTTCGATCATCTCGACAAGATTGTTGGCTGATACCTGCATCGTTTCGATCAGTCCGCGCTGTTTCTCGGTCGGATTTTTGGAAAGCAGAATATCACCCATGCCGATAATGCCATTCAAGGGTGTCCTCAGCTCGTGGCTCATATTGGCCAAAAAACGGGATTTGGCCCGATTGGCCTCATTGGCCATATCGATCAGCTTTTTTTGCTTATCAAGAAGAACGGCCATATAAAGCGGAAGAACTACAATCGCAAGAAACTGGCTCCAGAAGAGGATCGGATGGCTTCTCCAGAACGAGCTTATAAAAAACACCGAGAGAAGGCCAACAAAAGAAACAGATGTCGACAAAGCAAGATACGGAAGTCCATAGCGAAAACCGTTTCCCATGATCACCCAAAGGTAGATGACACCCATGGGAAGTCCCTGCTCACCGCTGGTCGCCATGACAAAAGACGCGGTGGACAGATCGAGAAAGATGCCCAGCGTTTTCCGGACAGGAGAGGGACGGGGACGATGGAATATCGAAACAATGATCAGAACGGAAAGAGAGAGGAAGAAAAAAATGGAATAGCGATGGACAGACAGGAGAAGCTGTCCCGCCCGATCCCCGCCTGAAGGCAAGGCGAGAAGGTACAACGATCCCAGGATGCCGATGGCAAGACGAATGAAAGCCTGCTCATGTTCCTGGCTATTGTTTTCCCGAAGTCTCGAACGAAGAGCTTCTATTCCATTCATCGAACTCTCAATTCAAAAGTGGTGGAATCGTCCAAAGGATCATGACGGGGCTTCCAGATCTCCCATGATGATCGAGATCCGGCGAACCTCTTCGATCTGTCTCAGAAAAGCCTCTACACAGTCCGGATCGAACAGTTTTCCCGAATGCTCCTGCAGATAGGACATGGCGTCCTCAAAAGTCCAGGCGTTCTTGTAGGGACGAACCGAGGTCAACGCGTCAAAAACATCGGCAACGGTCACAATCCTTGCCTCGAGGGGAATCTCTCTCCCCGAAAGGCCGAACGGATATCCCGATCCGTCAAAGCGCTCCTGATGGGCAAGGGCAATCACCGCACCCATCTCGATATACCGGGAGCTGCTCTCCTTTAAAATCTGGTGGCCAATCATCGGATGCATCTTGATGATCTCGTATTCATCAGACGTCAGGATTCCCGGCTTTTTTAAAACATGGTCCGGGATCCCGATCTTGCCGATATCATGCATCGGCGCCGACAGCTCGATCGCTTCGCAATGATCCTCCGGAAGCCCCATGGCCTGGGCAATAAGCTTTGCATACCTGGCCATCCTGACGACATGATTACCGGTTTCAAAGTCGTGGAACTCCCCCGCCCTGGCGAGCCTCAGCAGGGTTTCTCTCTCGCGCTGTTTCTGAAGGAGGACCGCATCGGCGACCTCCTCTTCCAAAAAACGGGAATGACTTTTCAGTTCAATGGTCATCTTTCGTAGCGATAACAGGTTCTTGCAACGGCACTGGCACTCGATCCGGTCAAGCGGACGGGTGAGAAAGTCGGTGGCCCCGGCATCAAGGGCCTGATAGCGGATATTTTTATCTTCAAGAATCGTCACCATGATGATCGGAACATCCTCCCCGGATGGTTGGGAGCGAAAGCCCCGGATCAGGTCGATTCCGTTCATTTTGGGCATTTTATAGTCCAGGAGGATCAAATCCGGGAGATCTTTCACATAGGAAGCCAAAGCCTCTTCCGGATCCGAAAAACTCACTGTCGTGATCTTGGGTGAGATCGATTTGATGATCTCTTCCAGAACCTTGCGACCAACAAACTGGTCATCGACGATCATGACCCTCGCAGACTCAAGGAAGTGCTCAAAAGACCGGTATCGGTTCGCCTCTTTCATTTCCATTCCTCTTTCCTTTATCGCGATATAGGGCAGCATGGCCTTTTGGAAAACAGTATTTATCATTGGAAATTCATCAAGACAATTCATTTTCTTCCGGACGAAAAACAAGAGCCATCAATCTGACCGGGCAAAAAATAACCAAAGTCTATAGGAAAAAGGAGCATCATTCCAACAAATAAATTTATGTAATCCAAAAAAAATAGAATCGGACAATATGCCATCCGCGATAAAGAGTCTTCGGAAAGCCGGGAAACAGAAAAGAGCGACACTAAAGATCGCTAGACTATTGGCATGCCCCCCCCTCCAGATCTTCATTTTGCTTCAATTTTTCCCGAAGGGTCGTGCGGCTGATTCCCAGAAGTCTGGCACCCTTGACCTGATTCCCGCGGGAAATCGCCAGGGCCTCTGAGACCAGAATCTCTTCCATCATCGACCGGAAAAAAGCAAAGATCCCCAGCCCTCCCGGTGCTCCCCGGCCGCTTGATCGAACCATGAAATCCCGGACTTTTCTCCGGATAAGATGATCAAAAGCCTCACCCCTTCCGTCTTCCCACCTCAGACGGTCCAGGAAAAGGTGCAGCTTATGGGGAAGCTCAGTCGCGTCTCCCGAAAGGATCAGAGGATGGCGGATCCCCCGCCGATCCCGTTCCGATAGGGAATCCAGATCCATTACCAGAAGGTCGATCCCGGGAAAGTCATCCATTGGACGATAATCCTCCAGAAACCTCTCCGCGCGAAGTCCAAATCGGTCCAGAACCAAATCAAGCTCATTCATCACCCTTTCCGAACGGGAGTGAAGGGTGATCCTGATCGAATGGGGGCCGGGGAGGGCATGGCCATCCCCGGGAAGATTGGACTGGTTCATGTGCCATGCGGCCGGAAAGTAAAGTCAATTCCGTCAAAGTCCACCGAAACAACCGACCCTTGGGAAATCCCCCCGGAAAGGATTTTCTGGGCGAGGGGATTCAGGATCAGGGACTGGACCGCCCTTTTCAGTGGTCTTGCCCCATAAACGGGGTCATATCCCACAGCGGTGAGCTCTTCTTCGGCCGCCGGAGAGATCTCAAGCTGTATGCCCTGGTCTTTCAGACGGGCATTGAGCCCGTCGAGCTGGATGCGGACGATTCGTCCAATCTCATGTCTCAAAAGAGGGTGGAAAACGATGATCTCATCGATCCTGTTCAAAAATTCCGGACGAAATGTCTTCGAGAGGATCTCCAGAACCTCCTGCTTCGTCTCATCCGCATCAAGGCCCACCCGTTCCCGGATAATGTCCGATCCGACATTCGAGGTCATGATGATGACCGTGTTCCGAAAATCGACCACCCGTCCCTGTCCGTCCGTCAGTCTCCCGTCATCAAGGACCTGGAGAAGGATATTGAAAACATCGGGATGGGCTTTTTCGACCTCGTCGAGCAAAATGACCGAGTAGGGTTTCCTCCGGATGGACTCCGTCAGCTGGCCACCCTCCTCATATCCCACATAACCGGGAGGTGCCCCGACCAGACGGGAGACGGCATGCTTTTCCATATACTCCGACATGTCGATCCTGATCATGGCCTGGTCACTGTCAAAGAGAAACTCCGCCAGCGCTTTTGCCAGTTCCGTCTTTCCGACACCTGTGGGGCCCAGAAAGAAGAAGGAGCCCAAGGGTCGATTGGGATCCTGGATGCCGGCGCGAGCCCTCCTGATGGCATTCGATACCGCAGCCAACGCCTCCTGCTGCCCAACGACCCGGCTTCCCAGCCTCTCTTCCATCTGGAGGAGCTTCTGGACCTCCCCTTCAAGCATTCTTGAGACAGGAATCCCGGTCCACCGGCTGATCACATCGGCAACGTCTTCCTCCTCGACCTCTTCCTTCAAAAGCCGGTTTCCCTGATTTTCGAGAAGTTTCTGGCTATCCGCCAGCTCCTTCTCGAGCTTCGGAATCCGGCTGTACTGGATTTCTGAGGCCCGGTCGAAGGAACCTTCCCGGATGGCCATTTCCATCGCCTGCCTCGCCTCTTCGATCTGTTGCTTGAGGGTTCTGACCGTACCGATGTCTTTTTTCTCCCCGTCCCACTGAACCTTCAGCCTGGCAAGCTCGGATTTTTTGGACTCAAGCTCGTTTTCGACCTCCTGACGTCGGCCAAGGGATTCCGTGTCCTCCTCTTTAGCAAGGGCCATCTTCTCCATCTCGAGCTGGCGAATGCGCCGGTCGACATCGTCTAGCGTCCTGGGCATACTGTCGATGGCGACCCGAAGCTGGGAAGCGGCCTCATCGATCAGGTCGATCGCCTTGTCCGGCAGAAAACGTCCAGAGATATACCTCTGGGAGAGGACCGCTGCGGCAACGATGGCGGAATCCCGAATCCTGACCCCATGATGGATCTCATACTTTTCCTTGAGCCCCCGGAGAATCGCGATCGTATCCTCAATGGACGGCTCTCCTACCAGAACCGGCTGGAACCGTCTCTCAAGGGCGGCGTCCTTTTCAATATGCTCCCTGAACTCGTCGAGCGTAGTGGCTCCGATTGCCCGAAGCTCACCTCTCGCAAGAGCCGGTTTCAGAAGGTTCGAGGCATCCATGGCGCCGCCCTCTGTCGCTCCGGCCCGAACAATCGTGTGAAGCTCATCGATGAACAGGATGATCCGGCCATCCGAACCGGTCACTTCTTTCAGAACCGCCTTGAGGCGTTCCTCAAAATCCCCGCGATACTTGGCACCGGCCAGAAGCGATCCCAGATCGAGAGCGAAAATAGTCCGGTCCTTCAACCCTTCGGGAACATCCCCGGAAACGATCCTCTGGGCCAGCCCCTCGACAATAGCAGTTTTTCCCACACCGGGATCTCCGATCAGGACAGGGTTGTTCTTCGTTCTCCGGGAAAGCACCTGGACAACCCGGCGGATCTCCGCATCCCTTCCGATCACCGGATCCAGCTTGTTCTGTTTGGCCATGGCGGTCAGGTCACGGCCAAATTTCGAAAGGGCCTGATACTTGTCCTCCGGATTCTGGTCGGTGACTCTCTGGTTTCCCCTAACCTCTGTGAGGGCTTTCATTACTTTTTCACGGTCGAGCCCCGCCCCCTTGAGAAGCTTCGATTCGGTTCCGGAGCCCCCGATCATCGCCAGAAGGATGTGCTCGACACTGACAAAATCATCCTTGAAGGTTTTGGCTTCTTCCTGAGCGCGATCCAGAAGATCCCCGGTCGATCGGGACAGGGAGGGACCCGACCCGGCTCCGGACCCTGTCACTGTGGGCAAAAGTTTTATGGCCTCATCTGTTTTGGCTTTCAGGGCCTCCTGACCGGTTCCCATTTTCTCGAGAAGGGGAATCACCAAACCCCCTTCCTGAACCAGAAGTTCCCTCAGAAGATGGATCGGCTCAACCAACGTGTTGCCGCGTCTCCTTGCCTCGTCGACCGCGGACTGAAGCGCTTCCTGGGACTTGATCGTCAGCTTTTCAAGATTCATGAGTGCATCCTTTCTTGTTGGGACTGGAGCTGTTTGGACACGGAAGGAGAAACAAAATCTCCCTATTCACCACTTCGCATGAGATGATCATATCCCTCGGAAGCGGAAGTTTCCAGAGAGTCGGAAAAAGGTCGAAGTCGGGATGACAAGGGGGAGGAGTTCACAGGGCAGGAACACTTGAGGGTGGCGGCCAGATCAAAAGCCACCACCCCGAAAAGGAATAAACGGAAGGACCGGATCAGGTCAGCGCGCTACTTTCCGGACGAAGTATTGTCCACTGGCCTTGGCTGACTGTCGACATAGGCAGCGATATCGAGAGATTCCTGATCGGTCAGATGGTTTCTGCCAGGAGGCATGTTCATGCGCAAAAACGGCGCAAGCAGATGGACGGACGCCATACCCGACTTCATCGTGTAGGAATTGGGTCCCCATAGTGGCGGCGACCGGTGAATGCCATTTTCCCCCTGACCGGAAGCACCATGGCATGAAGCGCAATTTTTGGAATACAACTCAAGCCCCTTGAGGGTATCCGGAGAGCGGGGATGGTCCGGTCCACGGAAAAAACTGCTCTCCTTGTCGGGAGACGATATCTTTACATAACCTTTTCCCTTGAGGAAGTGTCCTATGGGGGCTCCCCTTGATAGCCAGAAAAGATAGACATCAAGGGCCTTAAGGGTTTCACTGTCAGGAGGTGCGGCATTCAGCGCGTTTCGAAAACACATCCGGATCCTGTCATCGAGCCAGACGGTCCGGTGTGTTTTCGGATCAACCATGGGATACATGGGATAAGCCCCCCACATCGGAGCCGCATAGGGCTTTCTCCCCTGATCGAGATGACAGCTCGCACAGGTCAGTGAGTTCCCTTTATACCCGGGAACAAAGTGGCCGGTGTCCGTAAAAATCTTTTCTCCCTTTTTCACAAGTTCCCCAAGGGGACCCTCCGGGTAATGGCCTTTTGGGGGCGGGGAGAAAAACTCCGGAGACGTGGCTCCATTGGACGGTTCTGGGGAAAGGACAAACCCCACTGCGGACAGAACAAGTATCATCAAATAGAACAATCCGGTCTGTTTTTTCAATGCACAGGTCTCCTTGAATTCGGGGAAACGGGTGGCTGGAGTCGAAGCTCCTTCCCGAAACGATTGATCCGAAGGTTTTCAGCCGTCATTTCACCACCGGTTTTTCCGGTCTTGGCTGGCTGTCAACATAGGCGGCAACATCCCAGGATTCCTGGTCGGAAAGGGTCGATCCCTTTGAAAGGGGCATGTTCATCTTGATGAATCCGGCCAATTTTCCAACATTGTAAAGACCGGCTCCCTTGTTAAAAGACTTTGCACCCCAGACAGGAGGAAACGCCATCTTCCCGCGGGATTTTCTCCCCTGACCATGGAGACCATGGCAAAGGGCGCATCTGGCTTCATAGACCTTCTTCCCAGAAAAAGGATCTGGAGATCGCGATGGAGGAGCCATGTGAACCATGCCAGCTCCAGAAAGCTTCACTCCGACAGGAGCGCCCTTCGACATCCAGTAGCTGTAGGCAAGCAGAGCCCTGATCGTTTCGCTGTCGACCGTTGGAGCTGTTCCATTCATGGAGAACCTGAAACAGCCCTGGATACGCTCGGCGAGAGAGTTGACCTTGTGATTTTTTTCCCGATATCGGGGATACATACCATAGGCTCCCCAAAGTGGCGCCGAATAGGCTTTCCTTCCCCTGTTCAGATGACAGCTCTCACAGGTCAGGTCATTTCCGGAATAGTGGCCGGCATACTTTCCGGTCTGTGTGAAGATGTGCTCCCCCTTCCTGACCAGATCCCCGAAGGACCCGGCAGGAATGGATCTCTCCGAAGGAGGAGAAAAGATCTTCTCCCCTTCCGTTTCTGCCCCGGCGGTTGCCATTCCTCCAAAAACAATGGCAGAGAGTAGAATCGGCCAAAATATCCTCTTGATGAAAACTGTTTTTTTGAGCATACCGTCTCCTTCCTTTGTGGTCACATATTCCTTACAAAAAGTCTACCTTGATCCGGAGTAGGGAGGCTTCAGGCTTGAGAAATACTCCGCAACCGCTTTTCTCTCCTGGGGAGAAAGTCTTTTGGCAATTCCCCTCATCAACCCCTGGGGATCGTCTTTCCTTTCAAGAAACGCGTAGGCGATCAGCTGACGCATCAGATATGTCCTGTTTTGCCCGGCAATATAGGGAAACAGAGGAGGGACTCCATAGCCGTCGGCTCCATGGCAAACCACACAGGCCGGAATATTCTTCTTCCATAATCCTTGATGGGCGATCTGTTTTCCAAGACTCACCCTCTCCGGAGACAAAGTTTCCGTGTCCCTGAGTTTCGGGGAATGCACCTTTGAATAATAGGTCGCCACCGCCAGGATATCCTTGGGGGAAAGGTTCTGGACTACTCCGGCCATGACAGGACCATAGCGGGCTCCCTTCTGGACCTCCGTAATCTCCCGCTGGATATACTGGAGGGTCTGCCCGGCAATCCGGGGCGCTCCAATGGAGGGCATTCCCCCGCCCTTCAAGCGATGGCATTCCATGCAGGCGGTATTTCCCGGCATCCCGTTCCCGGCTTCGGCGATATGCTTTCCCCAGGAGTAAAGATCTCCTGCCAAGGCCGGGGATCCACTCGAAAACATCCCCGTCAAAAATGAAAAAAGAAAAAACGATACGAGCTTTTTATTCATGGAACACTCCTTTTTTGAGCACTTCTCAGAAATTGGCCGCTGTGGGGATGTCTCAAACGGGATCGGGAAGATTGTTCGGAACTGGAGCTGAAAAATATTCCGGAACCCGTTCTCTGGACGGACAGATCCCTTAATCATCCTTCCATAACCCTTGCAAAGTCAATATTTTTCACGTGAAAGCATCATTAAATACAGCCCCGTCATGGATTATTTTTAAGGTATATAATTCATGAACAATTAGTGTTAAAATGCACCTGATTTCAAAGACCATATCCGACCATATTTCATAATAAAAACAAATACATAAAGAGACGATCAATAAAAAATAATAAATCAAAAATAGTTACAGATAATTTTATCAGAACCAAGAGGAAACAGATAAGCTATCGACAGGCAAAATCCCTCCAAACGATCGGAGATCCCTCCTGAATGAGGGATTGCCCTGGAGAATCTTTCCCATGATTTTTGAAATCAAGGATACCGTTACAGAACATCGGCTCTAATCTCCTGATCGGTGGCGCACCACCGGACCGGTCAAACGAATGGGTAAAACCCTATGGACGATCCAATCCTGTCGCACGATGAACTGAAAGCCCTCCTGAACAAGAAACACGCACACCAGAGCGATGATGGTGACGGGTCCGTCTTTCAGAGCGCCCTGTCCTTTCTCGAGTGGGTCGAGTTCAACAACTCCTCGAAGGATCTGATTCTCATCCACGGAGAAAAGTTCCAGATCCTTTACGCCAACAAGGTTTACCTCGAAAAGGTTCAAAAAACGCTTGACGAAATCAAGGGGAAGCCCTACTGGACCGTCTACCCCAAACTGGACGGCCCACTGGCATCGTCTCTGGAAGGCTATATCACCGGACTGGAGCAGGAAGAAAGAATTTCGGGAACGGACGGGGTCATTTACAGGGCCCGGATCTTCCCGAGGAAAATCCGGGGAGCGTTCCAGCTCTCGATCCTGATCCTTGAAAACATCTCAAAGCAGATCAACTTCGAAAACAAGCTCATCCTGTCGACCAGGATCCTTGAATACAGCCGGGAAGCCATCATTGTGACCGACTCTTCGAACAGGATACAGTCGGTCAACCCCGCATTTTCAAAAATTACAGGATACGCCCCGTCCGAGGTCGTTGGAGAAGATCCCAGGATTCTCCGGTCAAATGTTCACTCCACCGAATTCTACAAGGAGATGTGGCTGACGCTTTTGTCGAAGGGCCATTGGGACGGCGAGATCATCAACAAGAAGAAAAACGGGGACCTCTTCACCTCCTGGCTCTCCATCACAACGCTCATGACCGGAGGGATCATCGATCACTTTGTCGGGATTCTCGATGACATCAGCGAAAAGAAAATCCGGGAGGAGCAACTCACGAGGCTTGCCTACCAAGATCCACTGACCGGACTTGCCAACCGCTACCTCCTTCTCGAACGCATTCCCCAGATTCTGGCGTTCTGCAAACGGCGGGACATGAAAGCTGCCATTTTGGCCATCGACCTCGACCGGTTCAAACCGGTCAACGACAATTATGGCCACATTGTGGGAGACAAGCTGCTGCAGGTTCTCGCCAAGCGTCTGGCGCTCGGCATCCGTGGAGAAGACATCGTTGCGAGGATGGGGGGAGACGAGTTCATCCTGATCGTAAATGCCATCACAAATCCTGAAGATGCGGCAAAAGTTGCGGAAAAGGTCCAGACCCTGATGTCGCAGGTTGTCGAGATTGATGGCCATGAAATCGTCCAGAGCGCCAGTATCGGCATTGCCATTTATCCCGACGACGGGGAGGATCCGGAGATTCTCATGAGAAATGCGGACAAGGCCCTGTATTTTTCGAAACGGAAAGGCCGGAACAACTACCACTTCTTTTGATCGAACGGAAACTGACCGCAGGATAAACTTAGGAAAACCGTCCCAGAAAATCCTCGAACTCAGAAGGAGAAAGAGGGTGGGCAAAGAAGAACCCCTGGCCGAAATCGCAACCGATCGAGGCCAGAAGGTCTCTTTGGCCGGGGGTCTCCACCCCTTCGGCAATGACAGCGAGCCCCATCTTGTGGCCCATGATGACAATGGCTTCCGCCATGGCCAGATTTCCGTTCCGGGTGTCAAGGCTTTTGACAAAGGACTGGTCAATCTTCAGATAGTCGATATGAAATTTGAGCAGGTAGGACAGGGAAGAGTAGCCCGTCCCGAAGTCGTCGATGGAAATCTGGATCCCCTTCCCGGCAAAGGCCTTAAGCTTTTCCGTCACACTTTTCTCGATATCGAGGAGAAGACTCTCGGTGATCTCGATCGTCAGGGACTTGCCAGGTAGGGAAAGGCTGTCGATATAGGCAAACCATTCGGCCATAAACGGGCTTTTGCTCTGAAACTGAACCGTTGACATATTGACACTGACCTGGAAGCCCTCCGGAGAGATTTTCGCCCAATGCTTCACCCATCTTGCGGCTTCCCGGAACACAAAGTCACCGATTTCGACAATCAGACCGGTTTCTTCGGTTATGGCGATGAATTCCCCGGGGCAAATCATCCCCAGTTTGGGATGATGCCACCGCAACAGGGCTTCGGCCTTGACGATCTTCCCGGTTTTCAGATCCATGATCGGCTGAAAATACAGTCCGAACTCCGACAGGGCAAGAGCATTCCGGAGCTCATTTAAAAGAACAAGCCTCCTGAGGGCTTTTTCCTGAAGCGCGGAGGTAAAATAGGCAAACCGGTTGCGACCGCTATTTTTGGCAACATACATCGACTGGTCGGCGTTCTGGAGAAGCTTGTCAGCATCCGAACCATCCGCCGGATATACGGTGATTCCAATTGAAGCCGAAATAAAAACACTCTCCTCATCCTCTCCGAGAACAAAGGGAAACGACAGACGGTCCAGGATACTCTGGGCAACCTCTTCGATGTGATCGGCGGCGTGAACATGAGACAGGATCACGGTAAACTCATCTCCACCGAACCTTGAAACCGTGTCCGACTCACGAATGCAGGAGGAAATCCGGGAGGCGGCCTCGATCAGAAGCTTGTCTCCCGTCTGATGGCCAAGCGTGTCGTTGACCTCTTTGAAACGATCGAGATCAATGAACAGGAGGGCGAGCGAAACATCTCCCCGGTGGGATTTCTTGATCTCTTCCTTCAGACGGTCCAGAAACATGAAACGATTGGGGAGCCCTGTCAACAGATCGAAGTTCGCCTGCCGCCAGATCATCTCCTGGGATTTTTTCTTTTCAGTGACGTCTTCTATGTTGATGACAAAATAATCGACCTCGCCTGTTGATTTTCGGACTGCCCTGACAGCGGTATGGCCATAAATGATCTGCCCATCGCTTCTGAGCAGACGCTTGTCTTTTCGATAAAAATCGATCTCGCCCCTCATGACCCGATCATAGTCTTCCCGGGCAGCGTATCGATCTTCGGGATCCTTGATCTCCTCCCATTGCCTGGCAAAAAGCTCACTTCTTGTGTATCCGGTCATACGTAGAAAGCTTTCATTGGCCTCAAGGAAATGGCCATCGGGAGAAAGAGCCACCATTCCGATCAATGCACTGTCGAAATACGCGCGGAAGCGCTCCTGGCTTTTGGAAGCCTCGGAAACGGCCTCCTGCCTCATCCGTTCTCGGTCAAAATTATCGAGGGCAAAAGAAATATCACGCACCATCTCGTCGAGAAGCGAGACGATTTCCGGATCGAAGGCCTCGGGATCAGGATGGTAGACACCCATGATGGCATAAGGAACTCCGCCCCGGAGAAGAGGGAATGTTCCGCTCGAACCCCATCCGTAAAAACGGGCGCGCTCATGCCAGATGGCTGTGAGGGGATCCTCCGAGAAGTTCTGGACAAGGATGATCCGGCTCTCCCGGAAACTTGTCCCCGATGGTCCATTTCCTTCAGGAATTCCCGGATCGGAAGACAAGGCAATGCCGTCGAGATAATCCGCACCGGTTCCGTAATTTGCGCGAATTTCCAGTCGATTCGTTTCAGGGTTGTTTTCGGCGATATAGGCAAGGCTCATTCCACCAAAACGAACAGCTACCTCACAGACCATGGGGAAGAGCTTCGTCTCATCCTCCATCCGGATAATGGCCTGATTGACCTCCGAAAGGGCCCGATTGATCCGGATCTGTCTCTTGAGGGATTCTTCGGTCTTGACGCGCTGGGAAACGTCCCTGGCAAGGGCCATGACAACCGGAGCTCCATCCTTGATGTGGAGACCAAGGTGGACCTCCACCGGAAAGGTCGTACGGTCTTTACGACGATGGATACCTGAAACCAAAAAGGTCTTTCCCTGACGGAGAGCTTTCCAGCGGTCCCTGGCGGTGGGGATTCCCATACCGACATCCAGGTCGAAAACAGTGAGGGAGAGGAGTTCTGATCGGGAATATCCGAGACTTTCGCAGGCACGCCGGTTCACATCGAGGATCCGCCCCTCAAGATCATGCAGGAAGAACGCATCGGGAGCCTCTTCAAGAAAGCCTCTGAGCCCTGACTCATCCCCAATCATGATCGGTTCACCTTCTTCTTGAAGCAGATTTCTTGCAAAGGCTCGAATCCATCATCAGATTGAGCCTAAAAACAACGGACCAATTCATTTCAAAACAGGGTGCGGTCGTGCCGGAAACGATTACATTTTCCGCTGGACGTGCCATTCCAACCGGGACTTCAGGTCCAGAATGATCCCGACTCCCGCCTTGTTGACACCAAGCTCCCTTTGAAGGAAAAGAATGAACTCCAGCCGTTCAACCATCTGTCTCGAGAGACATGGCTCCGGTTGATCCACCACCGGGGAGATCAACCCCTCCCGAACAAGATACCGCAATTGAGTTCGGGAAATATGGAAACGGGACTCGATCCATTCATAGCTGACCCACTGTGCGGACGAAACACCCGAATTGTCTTGATCCGGTCCTTCAAAGCTCATCATTGCCCCACCCTTTCCCTTCGGGATACACCCATGGAAAAAAAATGTTTTCCCTGCTAATTCCGGGAGTCCGCAACCTGACGAACCTTGATGGGAGGAGAGGCCGAGGACAACTCCCTCATCAACTGATCAATCCGCGAATCCCCACCCGGGACAGGAAGAACCGCCATGACCCGGACATAAAGATGGCCACCCGTTCCGTGAAAGGAGGATCTGGCCCCCTTGTCCTTCAGACGGAATACCTGGCCAGGCTGGGTCCCTGGCGGAATGCGGATTCTTGACGCTCCGTCCGGAGTCTCGACTTCCAGTGTCGTCCCGAAATAGAGCTCCCCTGGGGTGACCTTGACCTCGGAATATAAATCGACGCCTTTGCGGTCGAAGCGGCTGTCCGGAAGGACATGGTCGATGATGACCTGGGCATAGATGGAAGACTTGCCGTCTGCAGATGGCACATTCACCTCAAAACCCATTCCGGCCTCAGCTCCGGCGGGAATATCAAGATTCACTGTCTGCCCGCCCCCCCCCGGACTGGACAGTTGAACCGATTTTCGGGCACCCCTGATCGCTTCCATGAAGCTCAGGGTCAGATGAATGGTCGTCATTGATCGCTGTCCACCCATCCCGCCAAAAAGATCCCAAAAGGCGGATTCACCAAAAGGCTCCCCTTCAGTGGAGCGCTTTTGTCTGCGGCTACTCCCAGCTCCTGGCGGCGGAGCGGACCGTTCCATATCATAGGCCGCCCTCTTTTCAGAGTCGGAAAGGATTTCATACGCCTGGTTGATCTCCTTGAACTTCTGCTCGGCGGTACTGTTTCCGGGATTCAGGTCCGGATGATACTTGCGGGCCAGTTTCCTGTAAGCTTTACGGATCTCTTCGGCTGAGGAGGTTTTTGTGACTCCCAGCAACTGATAATAGTCCATAGGGATCAGTCCTTATTCTTTACCGCTGGAGCGGGCATCTCAGAAACGACATAATTTGCGCCGGCCACTGGTGCCGTCAGAATATCTTCAAGAATCAGCCTTGCGACCAGCAGGCCATTTCCCAGAGCAAACCTTCCCCCTTCAACGGGAGCCTGTCTTGAGGTTCCAATCATTTCGAGGATCTCAAGCAACCCTTTCTGGACCAGAGGCAGTGTCCGCACGATTCCGGCGCTGTCCCAGAGGATCTGTCGAAGACGGGACCAACCTTCCTCGATGTCGACCGATGGCAATAAAGCCTGATCGGGTTCATCACTTGAGTTATCTCCCGTCTCGGGGAGATGACGAACAGATCCAATCGCATCAGCAACCCGGCTACCCATCACCAGGGCTTCCAGAAGGGAGTTGGAAGCCAGACGGTTGGCACCATGAACTCTCGTGCTCGCCACCTCACCAATCGCATAAAGTCCCGGAAGGGTCGTCCGGCCATTCATGTCGCTCCTGATTCCCCCCATCTGGAAATGGGCAGCAGGGCGAATGGGGGCCGGCGTTGTCTCCAGATCAACCCCAAGCTCAAGGCAATGTCGGTAGACTTGAGGAAATCTCTGGGCGACCCGGCCTTTTGGAAAATGCGTCAGGGATAAAAAGATCCCCTCCTCCGGAGATTTTCTCGACTCAAGCCACAAGGCTCGGGAGACAACATCCCTTGGCGCCAGTTCACCGTCCGGATGATAGTCAAACAGGAATCTCCGGCCCTTCCGGTTGACAACTCTCGCCCCTTCCCCCCGCATGGCTTCCGTCAACAGAAAAGGAGCCTGCCCGGGAATATCCAGAACAGTGGGATGAAACTGGTAATAAGCCATCCGTTCGATTTCGCACCCTGCCCGGGCAGCAACGGCGACTCCATCACCCCGTTGGAGTCTCGGGTTCGTGGAACGGAGGAAGAGGGAACTCCCTCCTCCTGTCGAAAGAATCGTGGCTCCAGCTTCAATTTCAAGAAGTTCATGGCCCGTCTCTCCCAGAAAAAGAGCACCTGTGACCCTCCCTTCAGGATTCTTTCTGAGCCGGTAGAGCTGATGGTTCGACAAGAATCGGAAAGCGGGATCCTCTGAAACCTTCTTGGCCAGCGAGGACAGGATCAGGAATCCTGTCCTGTCCCCCCCCGCATGAACAATACGGGGAACCGAATGGGCCGCTTCCCGGGTGGTCAGGAATGTCCCGTCAGAATCCCGGTCAAAGGGAACATCGAGGGACAAAAGTCCTTTCCAGACCCTTTCTCCATCTCCGACAAGCGTACGGACAGATGGCTCGTCGCAGAGCCCGGCACCCGCCCTGAGAGTATCCTGAACATGGCGTTCGCAATCCTCTGGACCGAATCCCCAGGGCAAGGCGAGCCCGCCCTGGGCATAATAGGAACTCCCGCTTGAAAGGGGGCCCCTCGAAACAAGAAGAACCGATCCATGGGGCAAAAGGGAAAGCACTGCCTGATATCCCGCGATACCTCCACCGACAACCAGAAAGTCAACCGACTCTTTTTTCATCACAGGGTTAACCAGCCTTCTGGGCTGGAGCAATCTGAACTCTCAGAAAGTCATCCCCGGAAATGGACAAAAGGACAGCATGACCTCCCGGCTTGGGAATGGACACCAGAAGCCTGCATTCCCCGGCTTTCAGATATCCCCCGCCCTCTCCCGGCTTGGCTCCCACCACCATTCCTGACAGGACCCAATGGGACCTCAGGAGCATGGTCCCCAGACGATCATCCTCCACACCCGAATCTGCTGTCAGATGAAGTCTGACATGGTCTAGCCGGACAAAAAGCGCCGAAAGGTCGGCTGCGACATGGCCATCGGAACGAATGGATGGAGAAAGCAGGGACAGAATGGCTTGCTGATCCTCTTTTCCGTAATCTTTGGAGATCTCCTTCGTAATATTCCAGGCCCCGAAAAGGGCCTTCTGCTCGGGAGTCAGCTCAACGGCCTCGGAACACGCCCCCAAGATTAAAAAAACAGAGAAGAAAAGCGTCTGCAAAGACCATAAGAACGAGCCACTTTCCTTGTCACAGTGTCTGTCTGTCCCTTTGAAATGCCTCAAGCGATCCTCTTTTCAGAAAGAAATCCATTTTCCACATCAACGCATCATTATATGGAGCAGAAGGTGAAAGATCAAAATTTCTTAATTCCCATTTGAAATAAAGTCGTTAAAAGGATATGATTTTCAATCATTTCACCCTTTCAATACTGGAGTATCCATTGACATCCCTAAAGAGACCTTCAAAAAATCCTGTACGTGTCCGATTTGCGCCAAGCCCTACCGGTGCACTGCATCTCGGAGGTGCAAGAACGGCCCTTTTCAACTACCTCTTCGCCAGACATCATGGGGGAGAGTTCATACTGAGGGTTGAGGACACCGATCGGGAGCGTTCCACAGAGGAATCGGTATCAGGTATATTTGACGGCATGCACTGGCTGGGACTCGAATGGGACAGCGGCCCTTTTTACCAGAGCCAGAGAATGGAACGGTATCTTGAAGCAGCACAAACTCTTCTCTCTTCCGGTCAGGCCTATCGTTGCGACTGTCTCCCCGACGAATTGGAGGCAAGAAGAAAAGAAGCAATGGCGGCCGGACTTCCACCAAAATATGATGGCCGTTGCAGAAACAGGAACGTGTCTCCCGACAAGCCCCATGTCATCCGTTTTCTGAACAGCAGAAAAGGAGATGTCATCGTGGCTGACCTCATTCGGGGGAATGTCCTCTTCGACGCTGCCGTTCTGGACGATCTGGTCCTGGTCCGGACAGACCGCACTCCGACCTACAACTTTGCCGTTGTCATCGACGATTGGGATATGAACATCTCCCACGTGATCCGGGGAGACGACCATATCAACAACACACCCCGCCAGATCCTTTTGTTCGAAGCTCTGGGGGCAGAGCTTCCCGCTTTCGCCCATATCCCGATGATTCACGGAACAGACCGTACAAAACTATCCAAACGCCACGGAGCCACCTCTGTCACGGCCTATCGGGAGATGGGATACCTTTCGGATGCCATGGTCAACTATATCGTACGTCTCGGATGGTCCCACAAGGATCAGGAGATTTTTTCCCGAGCAGAGCTCATCGAGTTTTTTGATCTCGATCACGTCGGCTCCTCTCCATCGATCTTCAATCCGGAGAAACTGTTATGGCTGAACGCACATTACATGAAAACAGCCCCTGGAAAAGATCTCCTGCCACATCTGATCCCCTTTCTACCAGAAGAAAAGGATCCACTCTATCCCGGATCCAGGGAAACAGGAGAGACGGCAAGCCATATCATCCGCGCCATTGATGAATGGAAGGGACGGACAAGAACCCTTGTGGAGCTCGGAGAGAGTCTTCAGCCCTTTCTTGACCGCCACTTCTCCTACAGTCCCGAGCTCTCGAAAAAAGGTTTCACGCCTGAAAGCATCCCCATCCTCAGTGAACTTGCCGTTCGCTTCGAATCCCTTGATGTCTGGGATCATGATCACGTGGCTGAAGTCCTCAAATCCGCCACACTCGACCTCTCCCTGAAGCTTGGCCAGGTTGCAAGCCCCTTGCGAGGGGCGCTGACTGGCCAGACGGTCAGCCCCGGAATCCACGAGGTCCTTCTCCTGCTTGGACGCAATGAATCTCTCTCACGGATCAGGAGAGCCATCAAACACCTTGGAGAAACGCCATGACCCAGGACGATCAGAGACATCTTCCGGAGAATCCCCTCCCGTATGATCCTCACCGGAACTTTGTCCAGAAGCTCCGGAGATTTCTCCTTCGGCTGGACGACTATGTTCATCTCATGGTTGCGCTTTTCCTCATGGCCGGAGCGGTGGTCGTTCTTTTGCACTCGGCGTTCAGCCTGACATCCCTTTCGATTGATTCCGTCCTGAACCTGATCAATGACATGCTGTTCGTGATCATTATCCTGGAACTCCTCTGGATCATGCTGAGCTATCTGGGGCGCAGGCGATTCCCCATCGCCTCGTTCATCCTGATCGGAATCATCTCCACCATCAGGCGTATCCTTCTCATCGAAGCCCAGGCATCCTTCAACAGTGAAAAAAGCACAACATTCTTCTCCCCGCAAACAGTTGACCTTCTTCTCTATGTCGCGATTGTGGTCATTCTTGTTGTTGCCTACTATTTACTGGTCAGGATATCTGTCATGAACGAGGCAGAAACAAGACTCAGGGATTAATCCATCAGAACAAAACCTTGGACAAGAACTTGAAAACAGGCCCCTCCAGAATCCCCAAAAAAACGATCTTTTGGGGATTTTTCTTCTCTATCCTGATCCTCATAACGATCTCGCCTCTCGTCTCCATCTTTCTTTTCGCCGAGGGTTTCATTCACAACGATCCTTCAAGAATCTCTTCTTTCGTCGACTATCCGGCCCTGAGACACAACCTGAAGCAACAGTTTTCCTCCTATGAACAACGGAGAAGCCGAACCGACCGCTCTTCCTTCGGATTTCTGTTCCATCCCCTTCGCGGAGCAATCACATCCGCTGTCATAGACCGATATGTCAACCCTTCCCTTCCCCGCAGAATCCTGGGTCCGAACCATCCTTCCCCCAAATCGGCTTCAGAGTCCCCTTCAAGACCCTCTCCTGTTCGCTATGCAGGTTACTCGCACCATGGATTCAATAAGTTCACCGTCAAACTGCGCCTGAATCTCCCCGATCCCCGCATGAGAGGGCAGGTATTCGGTCTTGTTTTTACAAGAAAACATTTTTTGAAATGGATTCTAACAAATGTTTCATTGCCGGATCCGTTAATCCGGGCTATTCTCAAGAACGCACAAGGCTGACCGGACACCTCGCCAATGATCCTCCTTAAATACCTGCTTTCCGGATTCGTTTTTTGAAGAACCCCCGCAGCCTGTGTTAGATTATAGTCTCAGTTCACAAAATCTGAGATTTACCATTGATACCCGGGTGATCAATGGCCTTTCTGAATACACTAACGAGGAGCCGACATGTATTATTGCGCCGTCCGCTTTCAGGACGAATCATATGAAGTCACCATCATCAACGAAGGCGAGTCCATCATTTTGCACACCAAATCCCACCCCGCTTCCGGGGATATTGAACGAATCTTGGGCAATCGGCCAAAGTCACGCATCCTGGTTGAAAAAGATCATCCCAATAGCCATGCGATCGATCTTCTCGCTAAATTCCTCTCGGATACCCAGCATGAAACCCTTCTCCTGAGCAAAAATGAACTTCAGGAGATTTTCTCCCGCCATCACGAGGTCATTCCCCACATCAACGACACACACCAGATGGCCAGGCTTGCCCTCTATCACTGGAAATCGGATCATGCGCCCGATGATCTCTCCGGCGGGTTTCTCCACGAACTTGCTACAGGACTCGACGAAAACGAGGAATAAACTAATATTTCCTCTCCGAATTCCGGTTTGAGGGTGGACACATTTCCCTGAAACCGGAGTTTGGATGTTTGTATTCTGCCTCATTCTCGAAAACCCTTCCCGCTTCATTCTCCTCCAAAACCAATATCTCTTGATTCTTTCCATTACTAAAGGTAGTCTTCCCGTGCTTCCCATAAAAATTCTAAATATGAGTTTTTTTGACATTTTCTTCCTTTAAAAAAGGGGGAGATACCATGATCCAGGAATTCAAGACCTTTATCATGAGAGGCAATGTTCTAGACATGGCCGTGGGTATTGTCATGGGAAGCGCATTCATGGCAATCATCCAGTCTTTGGTAAATGATGTGATCATGCCTCCCATTGGGTACATTCTTGGCAATGTCAATTTTTCCAATCTCTATTTCCTCGTCAAGGAAGGATCGACTCCAGGTCCTTACGGATCTTTAATGCTTGCCAAAAAGGCCGGAGCCGTCACCATCAATTATGGAGTCTTCATCAACTCCATCATCAGTTTCCTGATCATCTCCACGGTCGTATTTTTCATGGTCCGGGCCGTCAACCGTTTAAAGACGGTCGCACTCAAACCAGCTCCCGTTTCGGTTGAAGTGACCACCAAGGAATGCCCGTATTGTTTTTCGACCATTTCCATCAAGGCCACAAAATGCCCAAACTGCACATCCCTTTTAAACGGGTAGAAACAAATGCCATTCTATGCAGTCACTTTTATTCTTTCGCACCGGTAAAGGCTCTTCAAAATGCAAGGAGGCATGATGAACCAATTCAAAAAACAAGCTATCACCGGGTTATCTTTGGTGACATTGGCATTGTTTGGCGGGTGTGTTTCCATTGAATCGGGAACCATCTCGGAAAGTCACAACGGATCCACTGGAACCGTTGTTCACTCTACAACCAGTCAGGATGGTTTTCTCGAGATTTTCGGAACCCGCAAGGACACTTCAAAAGCAAACAAGGCTCTTGCTTCACAGTGCACGAACAGTCGACTGACGGATGTGGTCGACCAGGTCTCCAAAAGGGATGTTTTGTTATTGGTCCAGATCTACACGGTCAGAGCCCAGGGAGTCTGTCTTCCTGTCGCTGCTCCGGCTCCTGCTCCTACCCCAGTCGTTGCCCCAGCACCTGCTCCGGTTGTCCACCAGCTTGTCCATGCAAAAAAAACCAAAAGAGGGCTTGTGTTCACCCTCGGCTCCGTTCTTTTTGCAACAAACAAATCCAATTTGAACGAGAATGCCAGAAATAGTGTCAACGAATTAACGGCGTATCTTAAGGATCATCCCAACAGAAACATCCGAATAGAGGGCTACACCGACAGTACTGGATCCAAAAAGTACAATCAGGTTCTTTCTATTCGCAGAGCGAAATCGGTTGAAGAATCTCTCCTAAAAGCCGGTATCGACAAAAACAGGATGCAGGCCAAAGGGTACGGCCCCCTCTTTCCAGTCGCAACCAACAAAACCGCTGATGGACGTCAGCTTAACCGCCGGGTGGAAGTTGTTATTTCTGACAAACACGGTCACTTTCTCAAGAACCGATAACATTAAACATTTGTGGAGGCTTGAATGATAAAAAATACATTTCTCGCATTAACAGCAGCTATCTCTCTTTCCGTATTTGGCGGTTGCACCTGGATCAATTCCGGAAGTATCTCTGAAAGCAATAAAGCTACAGCTGGTACCCCCATTCATGCGACTGTAACCAGTGATTATGGATTATTTCATATCACTTCTCCCAAGGATCTGACACAAAAGACCAATGAAGCCCTTATGTCCCAATGCCAGAGCGGTACCATGACCGACGTTCAGACGCAGTTGAACGTGAGAGATTTCTTTCTTCTCGTACAGGTTTATAAAATGGAAGCCTCAGCCATCTGTAAATAATACGTCTTGGTGATATGGCAGGGGGGATTCTGACTTTGTCAGAATCCCTTTTTTTATGATTTTTTCATCACAGACCTAAGCGAGCCCATCCGAAATAATCAATTCAATTTATTTGATAGCTCTCACATTCACAATAAAAAAGGGCAATGACCGAAGCCATTGCCCTATCTCTTGCGGAAATCCATTTCACTGAGAATCTAAAGCGAATCAGGCAAGATCTTCTTCCTGTAACAAATCCGCTTCATTTTCAGTTCCTTCCGAATCTCCAAATATTTTCTTCGAGTAATAGTCTGCCCAATCCAGATACATTTTCCCGCTATCTCTTATGGCCACAAAAGAGACCATTTTAGCCCTTAAATCATCGGGAGATACTCCGGATTGCTCAAGATTTCGAATCTGGGCATCGAGCAAGAACAGGAAGCGGTCCATTGCATCGCTCACTTCGTCCAGTGCATTCTTCATCTCGCTCATGGAACATTTCCCCTTTGCTGTAACTTAATCCGACGGGGAGCCTAACGATCCTGCATCGTAATGGCTTTATGCTTTGCTGCGTCACAAACAACGACGCAGAGCTCGCATCCCTTACATCGGGATTCGACAACAAATGCAACCTTTTTTTCATCATTCATCATGATGCAGTTTGCTTCAGGACAATACATGATGCATAGTCTGCATCCTTTGTTGGCCACACATGCTTCTTCATTGATTTCTGCAACGTAATACATTGATTTTTCCCGCCTTTGGTTAAGCCATCATCTGGGGCGTATAGTGAGCATTTTTAGCAAACTCTACCGCTCGATCGAATCCCTGTCGGATTGTTTCAAGATTTTTCTGAAGAAGCATTTCTTTCTTGGCAAATTTCTTCTTGATGGCTTCATCAAGAGTAGCCGTACCGCCGGATGCGACATACTTTTTACCAAAACGATCCTGAAGAGCGAGATCAAGGGCATTCATCGACACAACATTGGTCAATCCCACAAGACTGCCAATCATTGCCATGTTGGTTGCCAGCTCTGTTCCCGCGACTTCATGGGCAATCTTGGTAGCTGGAACATAAAAAACAAGAGCATTGAGTTTTTCAAGACCCTCTTTTTCAGCGTCACTCAGAAGGTCGATATCATCATTGATGATGACGATCCCGTTCTTTTTCAATCCAGAGAAAAAGGGCATCGTATAGGACTTGCCCATAGTGATCACCTGGGGATGAAAAACCATGACCACATCCGGAAAGACTAATTCCCCGCGATCAAAGATTTTTTCGGGACCGATCCGGGCATAAGCTTCCGCCGGAGCCATTCTTTTTTCAGCTCCAAAAAATGGGTTACTGATGGCAAACAAATTTTCTTTGGATGCTGCCATTGCCAAGATATGGGCTGAGGTCACAACACCCTGCCCACCCAATCCAGACATACGAACATTGATTCTGGTTTTCATGTTCTCTCCTTCAGAAAACGGATTTGATCAGTTGTTAGCAGAAGCTGCCAACTTGTCCGCTTTTTTCTTTGCATTCATATCATCGATAAACGCCTGTGCTTCCGGGGTGATAAATTCGCGGAACTTGAAACGCTCACCAGCCGATTCAGAATCCCTCATTTCCTGCAGACCTTCCATGCTCTGTTTTCCGATTTCCAGAATACAGGGGGTATAGATCTGAAGATATGTGGGGCCAATCTCGCGGGCAATCAACACAGCCTGCTTTACAACCCTTTCGACAAGGCTGGGCTTGCTGGTCGTCAAAACGGCAACATATGCGCAACCAGACTCTCTCGCAATTTCCGGAAGTCTGACTTTTTCAAACTTTTTCCCCTGGGGGGCCATCTTTGCAACAAAACCTTTCTGCATAAGGCCGGACTCTTGACCTCCGGTATTGGCATAAAGCTCGTTGTCAAAACAGATGGTGGTGAATTTCTCCTGACGAAACCAGGATTGGAGTGTCATATCCAGTCCGATGTCTACAGTCGCTCCATCACCGGCAAGAACGATGACGTCCTTCACCTGATTTGGAAAACGGTAAGCCAATGCCCTTTTAAGCCCTGTGGCGATTGCGTTCTGGTTTCCGAACAGGGAATGAATGTTCTGGACCGCAACCATCGGGAAAACAAGACTGGTACAACCGGTCGATCCAACCATGACCGTATCTTCCGGAGCGGGAATCGAGGCCATGATATGCCTGAAGGCGATTGACTCGGGACACCCTGCGCAAAGGGAATGCTCGGCAATCAGCTCGGTGGAAGAACCGACATCTTTCCAGCCACGATCATTTTTTCCATATGTGGCATGGTCAACGAGATCCCGGTAATCCTGAGGGATAATGTCCCAGAACTCAGGATTGATGACAATTTTTTCTTTGCTCATTGAAAACCTCCTAGGTGACTATATTTTAAGTGTTGAATCCCGTGATATCTTATTTTTTGTTCATCCTGGCAATCGTTCTCTCTACTTCTTCGACAATGACCTCTGGAGGCATGGTCATACCGCCAGCGACATGAGGTCCCGCAATAACTCTCTCATTTCTTTCGACAACTGAGGCGATTTCTCTTGCCATCCAGCCGGCGACATTGAATTCGGGGACAAAAATGTATTTGGCGTTTTTTGTCGCTTCCCGAATTTCTTCTTTTGGAAAGGGCCTGATCGTCTTGATCTTGACCAATCCCACTTTCACGCCCTTGTCACGGAACAGGCGGATGGCTTCCCTTGACTGGGAAACGGCCGTTCCAGAAGACACCAGGAGAATTTCAGCATCGGGGTTTTCTACTTCAATCAGTCCATTCAGAAGTTTTCTGGTCATCTTCCGTGAGCGCTCCATTGCCGCTTTGACTTCAAGCTGCCAGCTGGCATGGGTCATGTAGGAAATATAGTTTGATTTCATGATGAATGGATCCCTCATGTGTCGGATCGGAGCCGTTTCCATATCCATTACAGGGGTGGGGTTCGCATAGGGATTGTAATGGGGAAGAGCCACATTTTCGGGCGTCATGCTCACGACATCTTTTGTATGAGTCACAAAGAATCCGTCACAAATGACACCGATCGGAAGATGGACCTCGGGAAGCTCGGCAACGATGTACCCTTTCATCATGAAGTCGAAAAGATCCTGTGCGTCTTCTGCGTGCCACAAGAGCATCCCGGTCTCGAGCATAAATGCAATTTCCAGGGTATCCGGCTGAATTGTCAGCGGAGAGTTTACGCCCCGGACGGTAAAGACAACCTGAATGGGAAGCCTTGCTCCGGCCCACATCGGGAAGTTTTCGAATGCACGAAGGGTTCCTGGTCCGGCTGTAGTGGTAAAGACACGGGCGCCGCCGAAAGCTGCACCGGCACATTGTCCCATAACAGCAAACTCAGATTCGCCTCTCATGTAATCGCCGACATATCCATCCGCATATAATTCGCCAACAAGGGACGACGCTTCACTTTGTGGGGTGATGGGATAGGCAACCGAGAAATCGACACTGCTTCTTTTGACAGCCTCTTTTATGACTTCAGATCCTGTAAGGAAGGCTTGAGTACGGGGAGAGTTGAAAAAAATCTCTTCAGGAGCAGTGATGATCTGACCTTTTTTATTGGGTGTCCCGATTTGGGGGACATTGGGGTTTTCATGGGTTCCCATGGTGTTCTCCTTATATGTTGGATTGCATATGGTCCAGAATGCCATCGCCATTTTGGCATAGTGGGGCATCAATGTTGCGACAGGAAGAAAATCTTCTATGCCGCCAGGCGCTATACACACATCTTGCAAGAATCGGAAAACGAATTGGTTCTTTTTATGGTCAAAGCTGTTGTTATATTCGTTTCTTTTAAGATGGCTCCATTTCAACCAGCGATATCTTGAACCATTTTCTGATAATAAATAAAAACTTCTATTCTGAAATCTCCGGAGTAGCAACTATCCTGCTTTCCATCGGGTCGCTCCGGGCGATCCGATGACTCTCCTACGAACTTTTCCACCCCTGAGCGATCCTCGCTAGAGAATGGTTTTCCGGTCTCACGAGCGGAAGGTCCTGTTTCTTCGGGACCTGAGAAAAAGACGTTCTCTTTTTCTCCTTACATGTCCCTCCTCAGGCATTTATCCTCGGACCGTTCCGGCCTTCAATCTCCCGGTGGAGTCTTCGGATTCGCAGGAGCCACTGAGTGTACAGTCTGATCTTGTTATAATAGGGACACGATAACAGAAAATCAGATCGTTCACTAACCCCTATTGCCTTGCGGGCGAAGAAGAATGAGGATTACGCTCGCTTTTATTCAGTAACTCATTTATGACAGAAACCCGGGAAATAAGTCTCGCAAAAAAAACGGCCCACCTCATCGTAAGTCATGAGCACATAAGCGGTTAAGACATAAGAATCATATCCACTCTAATGCATTTGTGGGAATGTAATGATTTTCAATCCGTTTTTCTCGACTGATTTCCTGGACTTCCAGAAAACTGGAACTCTATTTAGCCGACAGTTAACCTTGAAAGACTTGACACATACTCGGTTTCATCAAAAGTTTGAGCTCTTCTCGTTGCCCTGAAAGCGATATCAGCAAATACACCAATGATGGCATGAAGAGCATCGTGATCGCTCAGCCCTTGCTCCACCAGACGAAGAAAGGCCATTTTGACCTCTGGGGGATACTCTTTCTCGATCTGGTTCTGGACTTGAAGGTGGAACATCAAATGAACAAAGGGATTGACGATGCCCCCGTCCACTTCCTGTGGAGACGCAGAACCTTCACCTAACGCCCAGAAAGGTTCCAGTTCAGGATGGAGATCCATCAATTCAGCGATGCTTTGATCCTCTCCTTCAAGGGGGCCGACTTTTTTTCTTTGCGCAATAGAGGAAAATCGCCATTGGTTTTCTCGATCAAAAAGATTCATTTAAGGTGTCTCCGTTGTATGCAATCTTCGACCCCTGGCACCTGATCCATAAACCATGAAGACTTTTTTCCCTTGACGCAAATGGTAGGATTCCCAAGCTGGACTCACCCCGTTCAAAAAGGCTTTTGAGTCTTCCCCTGTTGCTTTGAAGTAGTCAGGATAAGTCAATCCCGCATCATAAACATCGACCAATAGACAATCTGTTGTAAAGCCATCCCCTTCGAGAACAATTCCCTTGAGGATCTCCCTGATTTTGTCCGGATCACTGATTTCAACCGCTTCCACTCAAGAACTCCAATATCAAAACACAGGCAGGAAGCCTGGTCCCTCAAATGACAGGAAACAGACTTCCCCCAGATTTGGGCAACTGATTACTTTGCGACCTTTTCCAGAACAACCGTTTCCGGGAGCTCTTTCCACTTTGCCGGATTGAATCCTGCCTTGTTCATCTCGAACGGATTTTCAAGCTCGCTGATCATGATCATCTTGATAGCATGGTGCTTTGCCATCGTGTCACAGATGCTCACGCAAATTTCGCAAGCCTTGCAACGATCAACAGCGACAAACGCTGTCTTCTTGTCGTTGTCATAGAGAATTGTGTTGGTTTCCGGGCAGAACTGCGTACAAAGCTTACAGGCTGTCTCCGAACAGATTGCAGTATCAACATGGGCAACAAGATACATCTTGAGTCACCTCTCCCGCTAGAATTTGATTAAACCTGAACTTTCTCTTTCACCTTTGCCCAGCCACGTTCGACTGCAAAATTATAAGCGGCAACAATGACTTCCATGTTCTTCTTCAACAACTGCTCTTTTTTCGCGAACTTGCGCTCAATGACGTTGTCCAGGGCTGCAGTTCCTCCTGACACAACAAATCCCTTGCCAAGGAATCTCTCCTTGACCGATTGTTCAAGGGATGGAAGATCAGGGATGCCCATAATAGCGCTGACAGCACCAACCATGGCCATATTGGTGGCAAGGTCCGTATCGGCAATTTCTCTTGAGAGCTGTGTTGCAGGTAAGTAATAGACTCTGGCATTTCTCTCCATCAATTCTCTTTCCTCATCGGCAACGAGATTGATCGGAGTCTCCGAGTTGATCAAAACCACACCATTGGGCTTCAAGCCGGAATAGAACGGCATGGTATAGGATTTACCATGGGTGATCACCTGAGGATGGAAGATCATGATCAAATTCGGGTAGATGATCTCTCCGATTTCATAGATTTTTCCATTGGCGATCCTGACATAGCTCTCAACCGGCGCAAGTCTCTTTTCCGAACCGAAAAATGGGACGAGCGTGCTTTCTCCGCCCATGATCACCATTCCATTACTGAGAATGTGGGATGCGGTAACAACTCCCTGACCACCGATACCGGCCATTCTGATGTTATAGCGTTCCTTGTTCATGTAATCTCCTTTACCTGACTAAAAAGACCAATGATTATTCAGCTGATTTGGTTGCCTTGGTTTTCTTTGGCTCGATGGATTCAAGAAACGCCTTGGCTTCATCGGAAATGAATTCCTGGAACCCATAACGCTCGGCTTCAAGGGACTTGGCATCATCAATCACTTTGGGTGTCGGAATCGCGTATTCAATATTGCAGGAAGTGTAGGCCTGGATGAAGGTCGGACCGATTTCCCTGGCAATGAGAACAGCTTTTCTGACAACAGACGCAACTCTTGTCGGATTGGTGACGGTCATTCTGACAATGTAAGGAACATTGGCAGTCTTTGCCAGTCCGAGCATGTCCATTTTTTCATACTTTTTACCCTTTGGGGCCATTTTGAGGATTGCGCCACGCTCGGTCATACCAGACTCCTGACCACCCGTGTTTCCGTATACCTCATTGTCCAGCATGATCGTGGTGAATTTTTCCTTACGGAACCAGGAATGCAATACAGTCGAAAAACCGATATCGGCCAATCCACCGTCACCTGCCATGACAACCACATCCTTGGACTGGTCTGGGAATCTCATTTCCAAACCGCGCTTCAGACCGGAAGCCACTGCGTTTGTATCTCCATAGTTACCATAGATAAAGGGAATAGAGGTTTGGGAAAGGGCAAGACGTCCGCATCCGGCTGTTCCAACAAGGATGGTATGTTCCGGGTTTGGAAGACCAATCATCGTCAAACGGATGAAAAGGGTCATTGCACATCCTGCACACATCGGGTGCTCTTCGATGATTTCCTTGAATGTCCCCATCTCGGATACTTTTTTCTGTTTTCCGTAGGGTCCGCGCTCAACCAGATCCCGATATTCCTTTGTCATATATTTTTCGAGGGCTGGCGAGATTTTCAGATTATCCATGCTCATTAGGTGTTCCTCCAGAGTGACCTGTTATAAAATTGATCCATATCATAAAAGAAAATTCAATCGTTCAATCCATCTTGATACACTCCTTGCCAGTCTTTCCAAAAATGGGCAAACACCGGCAAGGAGACTGTTCCGGGCCAATCACCCGGAGGACATCATTAAAACACGAACTTCTTGTCCGGGAAGATGTACTGGAGAATCATCTCTGTCGGAAGGGAGATTCCTCCGAAAACCCGGGGACCAGGAATGATCTCTGCCTTTGAATATCCGTAAAGGGCTGCGGCAACATCCCGGTAAAGCCAACCGACACAATTGAATTCCGGAACAATAATTCTTTTTGCGTTCTTGCAGGCATCCCTGAGCTCTTTTGTCGGAAATGGCCTCAAGGAACGGATCTTGATCAAGCCGATACGTTCTCCCAAGTCTTCCTCCGCCTGACGGACCGCTTCCCTCGACTGGGAAACAGCGCTCCCCGATGCAATGACGATCGTGTCCGCATCAGGATTGACGATCTCGACCAGACCACCCATGTACAAGTCGATGTACTTTCTTGATCGCTCAACAGCTGCCCAGACTTCCTGTTGCCAGGAGGCATGCACATGATAGCTGATGAAGTTGGATTTCTGGATCGGCGCATCCCTGGAAAGACGGGCAGGGGGATTCTCATTGTCCATCACCGGAACGGCTTCATGGTAGGGATCCCTTGGGGGAAGTTTGATATCCTTTGATGGCATCATTACATATCCGCGGGCATGGGTCACAAAAAAACCATCAACCGCCACTGCTACAGGGAGTGTAACTTCAGGCCGTTCGGATATGATAAAGGCCTTCAACGTATAATCAAAGAAATCTTGCTGATTTTCTGCATGAAAAACGATATTTCCGGTATTGATGAGATAGGCCAATTCAGCATTGTCCGGCTGGATGGAAAGGGGAGCATTGATAACCCTGCACATGATCAGGAGGACAATGGGCATCCTGCCTCCGGGCCAGGAAGCAACAACTTCCATGCCACGCATGAGGCCAGGTCCTGCCGTTGCCGTCAAAGATCTCGCACCCGCCCGGGAAGAACCGGCAATCGCTGACATAACGCCGATTTCCTCTTCTCCACGGTAGTATTCCTTTACATAACCTTCTGCCCAAAGAGCACCGACCTGCTGCATGGTCTCGCTCTGGGGAGTGATCGGATAAGAAATGGCCACATCCACATTTGCACGACGGATTGCTTCCTTTGCAGCTTCCGAACCGGTGATAAAAGCACGTTCCCGGGGAGCTTCAAAAAACATATATTCGGGGGTAACGACTTTTTGCTTGGCAGCCTCGGATGTTTCAGATTCCTTGACTACCCCAGCACCGGCAGACGTCGGTTTAACCTCTACCCCAGCACCTTCTGACATGAGACATCTCCTTCATCAACGCCTGGATCTTCAGATCCGGACGAGATCAATAATAAATTGAGCCGGTCAATGCGACACGACTTTTTTAACCTGGTCGACTTGACCAGGTCCTACCGGATCACGGAAAACGCTAGAAATGCCCGATGGACAACCAGAGAACACCCCAAAAACCCGGGCGAAAAATAAACCAACCACGTTCCCATGGAAAGGCCTACAGACGATCCGGAGCTGAGATCCTGATCAAATAAAGATCCAAGAGACAAAATTAGCGTCCAGCCCATCAAAAAGGGACCGATAACGCATCAACCCTTATTTCAGGGCGAAAAGAAGCATTCCTTTAATCACCAGCGAATCATATGGAGTTTGACCCTATCATGGTCCGGGATTCCAAGTCAATTCGATCCTCAGGCGCCACCACGCGATTCTTCTCCAAGAATGCTTTTCAAAACATTATAAGCTTCAATGACTTTTCTCATCTCGGCCTCAGAACTTCTGTCTCCTTGTCTCACATCCGGATGAAGCCTCTTCACCAGATTTCGGAAACGATTTCTCACCTCAGTCAATGTCGCCGTGACTTCAACGCCAAGCACCAAGCATGCCTCAGAGTGGCTGAGCCCCGGATCAGAGCCGGAGGAATTTCCCGAATCTCCCCCTCCGGACCCAGTCGCATGACCAAAGAACCGGCTCCAGGAAATCCTTGATCTGGATTTTCTGGGCCGGTTCCACAAGACACAGTCCACATCTTCAAAACGCTCTTCCAGAAATCCCGCTCTCCTTTGAATCTGAAGAAGAGCCCCCCATGAGTTCACCTCATCAAGCTCTCTTAAAAGACAACCAAAAAGACGCAGGAGTTCAGAATAGCGCTCATCGAACAATATGTATGACTCGGGCTGGATCAGAAACATGCGCTCAAGGGCGAACTCCATCCCCTTCCGGCTTTCCGATACCATTTCTTCAAGCCGCCGCCTGAGAGCGGCACGTTCCCGGTAATAATCCTTCACCCGTCTCTCCGGTTAATCTAGAAGTTTTCCAGAGACTTCATCTCGTCTTCAAGTTCGGACAACCTCTCTCGCAAATCGTCACCCTGAGCCTGCGAAAGCCATCCGACATTCACACCCTCATCAAGAGCCTCGACCACCTTTTCCCACAACCCGCTGTCCACGCTGGTTCCGTTTTCAAATGCAGTTCTTAGCTGATTAATGGTTTCGCTGATCGCCTGATGACTTTTCATTCCTTACCTCCATCTGATTGTCCAATTCCCCGGGAGCCCCGGGTTGATCACAAAGAAGTCATTGCAATATATCCTCCGCAGCGACCGTAGTAAATAGGATCTGGAACTTAAAACCAAACATCTGTCTTCCCATTATAACGCACAATCCGGAAAAAATGGGATCGGCTTCGACGTCACAAAATCACCACAAATTCTTTCCAATCTTCCGGGGTTCGACTATAATGGCGGACAATCTCATCGGATCACTCCGAAAAACATTGATTATCAGGAGGTTCATTGACGCATTCAGAGGAGTTTTACAACCGGGCAAAAACGATTTTTCCCGGAGGGGTCAGCAGCCCTGTCCGGGCTTTTGGAGCGGTCGGGGGGGTACCTCCCTTTATCAGGAGTGCAAAAGGATGTCTTCTGACAGATGTTGACGGAAATGAATATATAGATTACGTCCTTTCTTATGGTCCACATATTTTGGGACACGGCGATCCGGACGTTCTGGACCGCTTGCATGCGGCCATCGACCGGGGGATCAGTTTTGGAGCACCATCCGAAGAGGAACTCCAACTCGGAGAAATCATCGTTTCGGCCCTTCCATCGGTGGATCGATTGAGATTTGTCAATTCCGGAACGGAAGCCACAATGAGTGCAATCCGGTTGGCCAGGGGTGTGACAGGAAGATCGAAGATCCTCAAATTCGAAGGAGCCTATCATGGCCATGCCGACTCCCTCCTGGTCAAGGCCGGATCGGGAGGCGCCACATTCGGGGTTCCCTCATCTGCCGGAGTTCCTCCTGAAATTGCCCGAGAAACACTGACACTTCCCTATAACGATACCGAAGCCCTCAAAACCCTTTTCTCCTCCGAAGGGGACAAGATTGCCTGCGCCATTATTGAGCCCGTCAGCGGCAATATGGGTGTTGTCCTTCCCGACGATGAATTCCTCAGGGAACTCCGGCGTCTGACCGAAAAATACGGGGCACTTCTGATCGCCGATGAAATCATGACCGGTTTTCGTCAGACCTATGGGGGCGCGCAAATTCTTTTTTCCATGGAGCCCGATATCACAACTCTTGGAAAAATCATCGGAGGCGGACTTCCCGTAGGCGCATACGGCGCCTCTGCCAAAATCATGTCCCAGATTTCCCCTGAAGGCCCTGTCTATCAGGCCGGCACCCTCTCTGGAAACTCGGCATCGATGGCCGCCGGTCTCGCAACCATCCAGAAACTCAAGACACCGGCCCTTTATTCCCAACTTGAAGAACAGGGAAGGAAACTCTCCCAGGGGCTGAAGGAAATCATCTCTCGCCTCTCCCTCCCCGCAACGGTCAATCGCATGGGATCAATGATGACCGTTTTTTTCACTCCGGACCCCGTTACCGACTGGACATCCGCTGCACGTTCGGATACAGCCCTGTTCCGGGTCTTTTTTCATGAATCCCTGAAGCAGGGAGTTTATCTTCCCCCTTCACAGTTTGAAGCGTTTTTCCTGTCCACCCGACATGACGATGAAGTCATCCGGATCTCGATCGAAAAAATGTCCAGAGCCCTCATCGCCTGCCGCAACTGGATCGATCAGGGACGGCCCGAATACAACCCATAGGAGAAACACTCTTGAGCCAGCCACTCGACGAAACCCGCATCTCCAAAATGAGACTCATCTTTCAGGAAAGTCTTTCCGTCAAGGAGGCATTCATGAAGGATTCCCTTCCACAGCTTGCTAAGGTCGTTGACATGATCGTTTCCTGCTATCGTCAGGGAGGAAAGGTACTCCTTTTCGGAAACGGTGGGAGCTCATCGGATGCCTGCCATATCGCAGGAGAGCTTGTCAGCCGCTTCTACAAGGACAGGAAAGGTCTACCTGCCATTGCCCTCGGAACAAACATGGCCACACTCACCAGCATCTCCAATGACTACTCGTATGAAGACATCTTTTCCAGAGAGGTCGAAGCCCATGGTCAAAAAGGGGATATCGCCATCGGTATCAGTACAAGCGGAAATTCGAAAAATGTCCTGAAAGCCATGGAAAAAGCGCGCCAAATGGGCTTGAAGACCATCGCACTCACCGGTGGCACCGGAGGAAAGCTTAAAGACAATGCCGACCTTTCCATCGTCGTCCCTTCAAAAATGACGCCGCGCATTCAGGAAACTCACATTACACTCGGACATGCCGTCTGCGAACTGGTGGAGGAAGAGCTCTTTGCCTGATCCCAACAGGACCATCCCTTCTTCATATTCTTCAGCAGGGAAGATCCACACTCTCCAGACACTCCTTCCGGCGCTTGAAAAACAGCGCCAGGCCGGACATGACATCGTCTTTACCAACGGATGCTTCGACCTTCTTCATGCCGGACATGTAGAGGTTCTTGAAGAAGCCCGAAGCCTTGGGGATTTCCTTGTTGTTGCAATGAACACCGACGCTTCTGTTTCCCGTATCAAGGGACCCCTTCGCCCCATTGTCCCGGAAAACAGGAGAACTCGCGTCATGGCGGCCATTGGAGCCGTTGATGCCGTTATCCTCTTCGATGAGCCAACACCATTGGAGCTCATCATGGCAATAAAACCTGATGTTCTTGTCAAAGGAGGAGACTGGGAGATCTCAAGCATTGTCGGAGCCCCTTTTGTGCTGGAGCGCGGAGGAGAGGTTCTCTCCATTCCACTCGTTCCGGACTCCTCAACCACAGGTCTTGTGGAGATGATCATCAAAAAATATGGACAATGCCCATAGAAATGGCCTTTCCTTGAAAAGATTTTTTCCAAGCCTGAGTCACCGCATCAAACAGCTTCTTCCTCCCGCTTTGACCCGGGGAGATGAAATCTCCCTTGCCGGAATTCCCCCCGAGGCCTCCTTTCTGCTCCCGGGTCTTATTCTCGATCAGATCCCCGACAGAACGCTCTGGATTCTGACGGCCAACATGGAACGGGCGCGATCCCTCTACAATGACATCAACAGCTTCAATGCCCTTTTTCCGGAAGCCCCGGATGGGCTTCTTCTCCCCGAAGAAGAGATTCTTCCTTATGAGGAAGAGAGCCCTCCCGACCTTCTGAGAGCCGAAAGAATCTCGGTATTATCCGAGCTCTCAAGACGACCGGTCTCCTTCGTCGTTTCAACCTTTCCTGCCATCGCCAGAAAAACGTTACCCAAAAGACTTCTGTCAGGGGGACTTTCCGAAATCACCCTGGGAACACTTGTTGACCGGCAGGAACTCATCCAATCCCTGGTCGCCCTCGGATTTTTCAGGGTTCCACAGGTCACTGCCCCGGGAGAGTTTTCGGTGAGAGGTGCCATCCTTGATCTTTATACACCTTCAAGGCCTGAACCGGTCAGACTCGAATTTACGGACGATGAGCTGACCTCCATGAGAGGATTTGATCCCAATACCCAACGATCCATGGGGTCCATCGAAAAACTGGATCTTGCTCCTAGCCATGAATGGCTGCCGCCCATAAACCGAAGCCATTTTTCTGAAGAACTGAAGGACTTCCTTTCAGTCCACCAGGCCACCCCGCTGGCCCCCGGAATCGAGCGGTACATCGGACAGTTCTACGACGATATCACCAGCCCGCTGGACTACACCCCCGATCCTGTACTCTTCATCGAAGATCCCCATGCCCTCGAAATCCGGATCAATGACTGGCAGGAGAGGATTCGCGATGCATACGAATCCATTCCGGCGGAAGAGCGGGCATTGCTCCCTCCGCCTGAAAAGGCCTTCATTCCATTCGGAGCCAGAGAAAAAACCCCTTTTTCCTTTGGCTCCGACCATCCAAGGATCCTCTTGTCTGTCTTCCGCGATGACCCCGATGCGCCCGATCTCTTTTCTCCTCCGGAAAAACTGATCGACAGGAATGAATCATGGATCTTGAGGCTCCGGGAACTCTCCTCCCGGATGAGGGTCATCACCTTTTTTGGCAGCCGTGGGCAACGGGATCGCTTCCAGGAAATCCTTGAAAACCAGGCCATTCCTTTTACGCCCCTTTCAGAGCTCCAGGAAGAGAATCCTCCTCCGGAAGGATCGATCCAAACGATCCTCGGAGATATCGGAGAAGGAATCTACATCGCGCCAGATAACACTCTTCTGGTTTCCGACACCTTCCTGTTCCGAAAAAAATATGACCGCACCAGAGAAACTCGCTTCCGGACAGCTGCGGCGGCCTTCCGGAGGGACCAGATCAGACTTGCCGAAGGGGAACCGGTTGTCCATCTACAGCAGGGGATTGGTATCTATCGGGGGCTTAGAGAAATCGAAGTGGGGAACATTCCCGGCGAATTCCTGATTGTCGAATACCGTGACGGAGACAAGCTCTATGTTCCGGTCGACCAGGTCGATCTTCTGAAACCCTGGAGGGGACCAGAAGGATCTCCCCCCAAACTCGACCGTCTTGGTGGCCATTCCTGGCAAAAAACCCGATCGAGGGTACGGAAGGAAATCGAGAAAATCTCCCAGGAACTGGTCGATCTCTATGCCAAAAGGAAAGCACTTCCGGGATTTCCCTTCTCCCAGGATTCGGTCATGATCTCAGAATTTGAAAATGCTTTTCCCCATGACCTGACCCCAGACCAGGAAGAAGCCACCCGGGATATCCGCGAAGACATGGAATCCCCCACTCCTATGGACCGGCTGGTTCTTGGAGAGGTGGGGTTTGGAAAAACCGAAGTCGCCATGAGAGCGGCCTTCAAGGCCGTCGCCGATGGGAAACAGGTTGCGGTGCTGGTTCCGACGACCCTTCTTTGCCTTCAGCATTTTGAAACATTCAAGGAACGCTTTTCCGGATTTCCAGTGAGGGTCGAACAGATTTCCAGGATCCTGACTGCCAAGGAACAAAGACTCCTCCGGCAGGATCTTTCGGAGGGGAAGATCGACATTATGATCGGAACATCCGCCCTCCTGGGCGCCCAGAACATCTTCCGGGACCTGGGACTCCTGATCATTGACGAAGAGCAAAGATTCGGTGTCGGACACAAGGAAAAACTCAAAAACAAATACCCGACTGTCGATGTCCTGACTCTGTCGGCGACACCGATTCCCCGAACACTGCAGATGTCCCTTTCGGGTCTTCGAGGAATCAGCTTCATCATGACCCCTCCTCCCGGTCGAAAGCCGATCAAGACCGCCATTCTGCCATTCGACCGCCATCGTATCAGGGAAGCCATCGACCGGGAACTTGCACGGGATGGTCAAGTCTTTTTTATCCACAACCGCGTCAGCTCGATCTCCCGCATGGCTCACTATATTTCAAGCCTCTTTCCGGGGGTTCCGGTCGGAGTCGCCCATGGGCAGATGGATAGCCAGCTCATGGAGACCATCATGGACCGATTTATCTCGGGTCATTATCGTATCCTCGTCTCAACGGCGATCGTGGAGTCCGGTCTCGACATTCCCCAGGCCAACACCATCATCATCAACCGCTCGGACCTTTTTGGAATCGCGGAACTCTATCAGCTCCGGGGAAGGGTCGGACGATCCGGAACGCAGGCCTATTGTTACTTCCTTGTCGCCGGAGAAGGCGGTCTGACCGAGCTTGCAAAAAAACGGCTGAAAACGCTTCAGGACAACACAGAGCTGGGATCCGGTTACCAGATCGCCATGAGAGATCTGGAAATTCGCGGAGCAGGAAGCCTTCTCGGCCATCAGCAAACCGGACATATCTCCATGGTGGGACTTGACCTCTACATGGAGATGGTCGAGGAAGCCATTCAAACCCGGGTTGAGCCTGTCGCGATTCCCGTTGTCCGGGAAACACCCAGAATCGATCTTGGAAGAGAAGCCCGTCTCCCGGAAGATTATGTCGTTCACCCCGGATTGCGAATTGACTTTTACAGGCGTCTGGCACATTCTTTCAAGGATTTGGAGATCGATCAGATCGAATCGGAGCTCAGGGACCGCTTTGGGCCCTTGCCAAGATCGGCCAGGGCATTGATCCTTGGGGCAAAAATCCGGGTCATGACCACCCGAATGGGAATCTCGGAAGTTCGTCTCAAAGACAGGGAAATCTTTCTCAAGCCTTCAGCAGAAAAAGCTCTCTCCCCCCGTAATGCGGGAAAGATCGCCCAGGCGTTCCCCGACCGGATCACCTTTCACCGGGACGGATCCTTTACACTTTCGGGACCGGCTTCCGGATTTCCGGATGATCTGGCCAGACTTGAAGAACTTCTTTCGTAACAACGGGTTCTCTCCAGACAGATCCGGACCCCCACGCTCAATTCAAAATACCAAAGGAGATGATCCATTGACCTTTCTTCATAAAAAACGCCCATCTTTGACAGGGATCACCCTGAAAAACGTTCTCGTTGCCACTCTTGTCGCGGGAATCGCCATCAGCGCCGGATGCAACAGGGCTCCTCAAAAGGGTGTCGTCGCAACCGTGGGAAATGCATCGATTACATCGGCCCAGCTTTCCGCAAAGCTTTTTTCACTGGGCGTTCAGCCTCCCGTCAACCCGAATACGGTCTCCGATGTCCTGAACCATATGGTCGACCAAAAGCTCTTGACGCAGGAAGCCAAGGATGAAGGTCTTGCATCTGACCCCACGATCAAGTCCGAGATCGCCAGAGCTGAAGACCGGATCCTGAAAAAAGCCCTTCTGAAAAAGGAAGTCGAAGACAAGCTCACCGTCACAGATGCCGACATTTCAGACTACTATCAGAAACATGAAAAGGAAATTCGCCAGCCAGGCTATGTTGAAGCCAGACAGGTCGTCTTTCCGACTCAAAAAGATGCCGATCACTTCAAGAACAGCCTCGACCGAAAAGGAGGCTTTAAAAAAGCCATCAAAACCTTCAAGGGCGGTCCTCTTGGCCGAATTTTCGAAGGCACCCTTCCCCCCAAGTTCATGCCTTTCTTCTTTGGCGTGAAGGAGGGAGCCGTTACCGGGCCGATTGTTCTCAAAGATGGCGTCCACTATTTCCGGATCGACCACTTTGTCGCCGGACACCAATTGTCTCTGGCCGAATCCAAGGAAGGGATCAGAAGACTTCTCAAACGTGAAAAGCGCACCGATCTGACCCAGGCGTTGACAAACAAGCTCAGGGCCAAGACGAAGATCAATATCAACCAGCCGGAACTTGCCGCGCTTGTCGCCCAGAGCCAGAACCTTCCGGGTAACACGGCGACTCCCGGACAAGCACCAAAGGGCCATTGATCACCCGAATACGGCTATCCGGGATTCTGGCAGGATTTCTGATCCTGACCTCCTGCCATTTCAAGGGGCCCACGGACGAAATCGTGGGCTCCATCGGAAAAGAAATTGTCACTGTTTCAGATCTTCAGCATGAGGCTGCATTTATCGGCATTTCAGACCTGACCAAAGGGGATCCTGCCCTATGGTCAGAATCTGTTCGTAAAACGGTTCTCGGGGAAACCATCCGGGACCAGCTCTTTCTCGATTTCATCCGGGACCGGCGTATTTCCTTGCCTCCCGACGATCTTGAACAGCTCCCCGAAGACAAGACCATGCGTGAACTCGAAAAAAAAAGGCTCCTGATCCGGGAGGCCATAAAGCGCATCGCTCCCCGACAGATCATCTCCGATCAGGAAATCAGGCTTTATTATCACAATCATATCAATAGCTTCTCTTTCCCTGAGCAAGCTCTTGTCCGTCATATCGTCACATCCGACCGCAATGAGGGGATCGCAATTCAAAAGGCACTCGACGCTGGAGCATCCTTCTCCGCTCTCGCCAAGGCAAAATCCCTGGGAATGGAGGCATCGGCCGGTGGCCTGATGGCCCCTTATGGCAAGGGAGAGATGCCTCAGCCTTTTGACAAGGTCTTTGATCTCTCACCGGGAGAAGTGACGGATCTCCTTCCATCCACCTATGGGTACCATCTTTTCAAACTGGTCAGACTGATTCCCGAAAACGTCAAGCCCCTGTCCCAAGTCAGGGAAAAGATCCGGGCCATCCTTATCGCCAGGAATCGCCGCCGGCTCCTTCAATTCTGGCTCTCCGAGCAGGAGCTCCAGAAACCCTGGAAACCCACACGTCACTACAGGAAGATTTTTCCAGTCGATCTGGAATAGAATGACAGGAGACCCCCATTCCACAGACGGGTCATCTTTTAAACGACCCTTAACAGCATAAAGGCCACTTTTCATGACTCTCCACCTCTCCAGGACAACAAAAGTCCTTTTTGGCAAGACATACTTTCTTTCCGGAATACTGGCATCAGCTCTCTTCATTTTCTGCCAGACACCCGCCCAGGCCGACGAAAAGCCGATTCTTCTCGATTCGGTTCTTGCCGTGGTCAACCATCACGTCATCACAAAAAGCCAGATCGACCGCTCTCTTGCCCCGACATTCAAAAAGCTTCATGCACAATACCGGGGCTCGGCCTACAGGGAACTAGTGACATCCCTTGAGTACAAGCTCATGATGAAAAAAATCAATGAGCAGCTTGAAATGGAAGAGGCTGACAGGACCGGGCTGACATTAAGCGACGAAGAGCTCGACCGGACCATCGATTCGATCATGCAAAAAAACAACTTCACCGCCCGATGGCAGCTGAAACAGGCGCTTTCCGAGCAGGGAATGAACTATCATCAATACCGGGAACAGCTCAGGAAACAGATGACCATCCTGAAACTCATCAATACGGAAGTTCGCTCAACGGTGGTGATCAGCCAGGATGAGGTCCGCCAATACTACCTCGACCATCGGGAACAATTTCGCCTTCCCCCCCATGTCACCCTTGCCGACATTTTTCTCAAGCTTCCCCCCGATGCGACACCCGCCCAGATCGCTGCGGTCCGGGAAAAGGGAAACCATATTCTCCGGCAAATCTCAAGGAAAGATGATTTTGCCATTCTCGCGGGCTCGGAATCGGAAGGACCAAATTCTGACAACGGGGGAAATCTCGGAGACCTGACCAAAGATCAGCTCCTTCCGGAGCTCATTGGACCGGCATTCTCAGTTCCGGTTGGTGGAACAAGCGGCCTGATCCAGACGGACAGGGGTTTTTACATCATCAAGGTCCTCAAGCGGGAAAGCCACCCTTACAAGAGGTTCCGTGACCTGAAAGCCCGCATCCAGGATGACCTTTCGAAGAAAACAACCCGAAAGAGACTTCTGACATGGCTTGAACAGCTGAGGGGAAAATCCTATGTCGTCATCTACATGACTCCTCCTCCGGACGAAAAAACCTAGGAAGGGCTTCCGTAGAGCGACTCTGAAACCTTGGCGGAAAGAAGATCCATCCCGTCTCCATTCTTGGAAGAGACCAGAATGGGGGTCAGATCGACACCGGGATTTCTGGAAAGAACCGCCATCCAGTCCATCTTGATTCTGGACTGCTCCTGACGGTTCAGCTTGTCCGATTTTGTAATGACAACCGATACCGGAAGCCCCATGGACAAAAACCATGAAAGGGCCTGGAGATCGGACTCCAGGATATCCCTTCTGGAGTCGACCAGAAGAAGCATACGGCTGATATTGCCGAGGCGCCTCAATAGCCTTCCGGCAATAGCCCGGGAGTCGGTTGCCTCATCCCGGCCCCGTTGCATGTATCCATATCCGGGAAGGTCAAGAAAATACCCCCCCGTTCCAATTTCATAAAGGTTTGCCAGAGTCGTCTTTCCCGGCATGCGACCTGTCCGGGCCAGATGGTGGCTCCTTGCAAGACGGTTCAAAAGGGATGATTTTCCCACATTCGACCGACCTGCCATGGCTATGATTCCCCCTTCAAGGGGAGGAATCTCCATGGATGGCCCCACCGACAGGAGAAAAATGGCTGGAAAATCCCGATATTTCACTGATGGCTTTGTTTGTGCTGGATTCATGTGCGGATCCTCTCTCGATGGTTTGGATGGAGCGCTGATCCGGGTCCGGAAAAGATCTGTCTCGCTTCTGGCTTTTGCCCATCACCCTTTTGACAATAGTTTTTCTGATACGATCCGGAATGGTCTGGCGGGAAATGCTCCCGGGAAAACGATTTCCGGATTTTGGGGCATGACGGAAAATCTCGTTTCCCTTGTGGAATTGGATCTTTTCAAAAAACTGCTGGCATCGGCCTCGATCTCGGAAAAAGAGGTCGACCTGATCGGAAGCCACGGAATCACTTCCTCCCATCATCCTTCGGCCGGACTATCCCTTTCGGGCATCCCCATCCCGGGTCACACGGTACAACTGACCAATCCCCATTTGCTGACGGAGGCTTTCGGCATTCCCGTAGTCTCGGACTTTCGCCGTACCGATGTCGCCTCTGGAGGGGAAGGCGCCCCCCTCGCACCAATCTTTCACAGAGCGGTGTTGACCCATAAAACGATCAACAGGGCCTTTCTGAACCTCGGGGGAATCGCCAATATCACCAGCCTGCCTTCCCGGCGCGGCTCCGGAAATCCCATTATCGCCTTTGACACCGGTCCCGGGAACATGTTGATCGACGCGGGAGCCCGATGGATCTCCAAAGGAAAAAGAGGATTCGATCCAAACGGCGAAATGGCAGGCAATGGGCAAGCAGTGGAATCTCTTGTCGAAAAAGTCTGCCAGGACCCATGGCTCCACCGGGCGCCACCAAAGTCCACCGGGCGAGAATCCTGGGGAGAAGATCGTTTCCGGGAAATTCTCGGACAAATGCCCCTCCGATTCTCTCCGGAGGACCTGATGGCGACACTGACCGAAATCACCGCGTTGTCTGTCGCGAAGTCCCTGGACTGGATAACGCCCTGTCCCGAAGAGATTATCGTGGGCGGGGGCGGAGCAAGGAACCTGACGCTCATGAACCGGCTCAGGATCCGATGCAACAAGGAGGTCTCCCCGTCCGAGACCCTTGGCATACCGGCCCAGGCCGTGGAATCGATGGCCTTTGCTTATCTGGCCCTTCTCAGCATGACACAAAGACCCGGAACATTGCCCGAACTTACGGGTGGAAAAGCCGGCAGGGTTTTGGGAACCGTTACCTTTCCCTCCTCCCGCTCCCTTGCCTCAATTCTTCCAGGAATGATTCGCGGTGGCGATATCCATCTTCCGTTCCCAGATCGAGCCAGGGCTCGGATGTTACCTGGGCCCGGATAAAACCACCTTTTCCGAGATATTCCCGATAAAGCTCCACGATAGAAAAAGGTGGAGCGAGATTTTCTCCAAGACCTGAAAACACATCAGGATTGATCAGATGAATCCCCGTAAAAAAATGGGGAACATCCCCCGCCACCGAATCGAATGGAGGGAATGCAACACCCTCATTTTGAGTCGTGGCAATCCTTCCGGATTCGGATTCCGGCCCGGATGGAGACAGAACCAGAGAAATCCTTTCACCGGATGTCCGGTGAGCCAAGATCCCCTTGCCCAGATCGTACCCTGTCAGGATATCGCATGTGGCAACCACAAGGATATCCGATTCCTGAAAAAATGGTTTTGCATGAAGAATCCCTCCTCCTGTCCCCATGACAATATCCTCATAAGACCAGAGAATCTCGATACCTGATGGAAGAGCCCGGCTGATCCCCTCCCGGATTGTCCCGGCATCATGGTGAAGGTTGACGATGATCCGGGATATCCCGGCATCCCTCATTTGACGGATGACCCGGATTCCCATGGGAACCCCGTCGACTGGAACAAGAGGCTTCGGGATGTTCGGGAAAATCCCCCTGAGACGGGATCCCGCTCCCGCCATCAGGACAAATCCTGTGACATCAGAACCTTTCTCCACCCTTACTTTTCCGGGTTTCTGAGAAAAGGAAGAAAGGATTGCACAAGAGGTGCAACGGATGGCTCCCAGAGAGCCAGTCGCTTCATATTCCGATGTGTTCCGGAAACCGCTTGCATATACCCGGGATTTCCCTTGACATCCCGAATATAGAAAAACCGGCCACAAGCCTTCAGATTTCGCTGGAGAGCCATTCTAGCGAGAAGGTTTCTGTGCTCTCCTTCGGAAAGACTCTCCGGAAGAATCCCGAGGCTGATCCCGCGATGGTAATGTCCCGAAACCAGCTCATTGAGCAAATCGTCGGGAAGAACCCTGTAAGCATCAAACACCCAGGAGGCCAGATCATACAGGGGAGAGCCCATCAGCATATCCTGAAAATCAATCAAGACAGCCCCTCGTCCAGCGATCATGATGTTTCTGGAATGAAAGTCCCGATGGACCGGAACGAGTGGCAATCGTCCGGAAAGGACCGATGCCTCTTCCTGAAAGAGGGAGCGTATTGTTGAAAGCGCGCTTTTGTCGGAAAGGGAGACTCCATATTCGAGAAAATGCTCGAACTCCCAGAAAAGGAGCTCCTCAGAATAGACCCGTGATTTAAGCCACGAGAACTCCCCCGGAATGGTTTGTCTTCCGAAGGAGAGCAAAAGATCCAGAATCCGCCAGGACAGAAGACTCTCTTCCTCCGGATGTTCCTGAAGATAAGAGTACAGGCTCCAATCCCCCAGATCCTCTTGCAACAGAAGGGAACCGTCGTCGTTTTCTCCCAGAATTTCTGGCACCGGAAGTGATGATGCGGAAAGCAATTTTCCAATCAGGAGAAAAGGATCTCCCGGGGGCAAATTTTCTCCCCGGCCTGTTTTTTCCTCCGATGCCTTGAAACCCTCGGGCTTTCCCTTGACCATCAGGATCGCCGACAGGGGAGCAGTCTTTGAAACCACCCTGTAATATCGTCTGTTGGAGGCGTCTCCTGTCAGCGGGATGACCTCAAGACTGTCTGGCCCATCGCCGGAAAGAACAGGGAAAGCCTTTTTCATTCGGAAATGGAGCCAATCGTTCACATCATTGGAAAGTGGTGACTGCATTGTTATCATCAGGAATCCTTCTCCATTCATCCAAACAACCGGCCTTTCCAGACCGGGTTCGTCTGACAGCGCTGTGGACTCAAAAAGAACACCGCTCAAAACGCCAGCCGGGTCATTGCCCAACGGGGGATCCGTCGGCTTCTGGAAATGACATCCAGAAGAGAGAGAAATATCCGCTTGAAAGACCGGAAACGTCCACGACAGCGTCCGCTTGGGGGCGGGTCCGTGATTCCCTGCCATAGTCATCATGGTCAGCTCTATAGAATTGGCTCTAGAGCTGACCAACTAAAGTTGGCGGCTTAAGCCTTGTGATGAAAAGTCAAGAATGGGAATGCACGGGCAACTGTTCAAGTCGTTCGGCAAACCATACCTTGATAATGGATTGCCGGGTCATACAGTCTTCCCTGCTTCCCGATCCAAACGCGCTTTTTGGCTCGCAATCTTCGCTTCGATTTGAGTAACTCCAGAACAACAGTCATACCATCACCCTCATCGAACTACGGACGGAAATCAGGCGAATCACTCTCTCTCTCTGCAGGTAATGATGGCCGACCAGTGTTCCCGATTGGTCAGCCCTATCTCCAAATATCTGGACCCATCTTCTGTTTTTACCGGTAGTTCCAATAGACTTGGGCGAAGTTGAACATGGTATAGAAAATATACCATCATCTCATCAGTTTCAAAAAATAAAAGAGCCTACAGTCTAATACACGATTGAAAAAAACCGATCCCCCCAGGGAGAAAATGTATTCTCTGATTTCCCGGTTTTCGGTTCTGACGACAGAAACCAGCTGCGGCAAACGAAGAATCCATTCTCAAATGGATATCAAGGATGGGCACTCCGACATCATCTTGACCCGGTCCCCGACAAAAATACAATCAGGAAAAGATTTTTCATCATAATGCGCAGACATCATTGACCTCGCGAATTCCATCTGCGAAGCACGCCTCTTAAAATAAACAGGGGAAGATTTATCGGCAAGTGACCATGCTAGAATATCCTCATGCCAGAACTTCCAGAAGCCGAAACAATCCGCAAACAACTTCTTCCCGTTCTTTTGGGATCCCGTGTGCGCTCTCTCCGGAGCGGCCCTTATCCAAAAATCTTCCTGTCCGACATACCGGATCTTTCGGGATGGCAATTTTCCGACTTGGGCCGCATCGGGAAAGTTCTTCTTTTCTCCATGAAATCTCCTGCCGGTGAGTCCGGGACGCTCCTGACCAGACTCGGCATGTCGGGGCAATGGAACATATCCGGTAACAGGCAGGATTCCCAACTCCCCCTCCAACCCTCCCAAACAACCATTCATACCCATCTGGCCATCACTCTTGAGACCCCCGAAGGCGAGAGGCTCCTGTCTTACCGGGATCCCCGACGTTTCGGACGAGTCGAGTGGCAAACCGACATAGCTCTTTCCGGGATCCTTCAAACGACCGGCCCCGATATTCTCAAAATCCGGGCCGAACAGTTTGAACACAGTATCCGGGCTTCCCGGCGTTCGATCCGGACGATTCTCCTCGACCAGAAGATCGCGAGTGGGATCGGGAATATCTATGTCTCGGAAATTCTTTTTGAATCCGGGATCCACCCGGACCGGAAAGGCTTCCGGATAACAGGGGCCGAGGCGCGCCGCATCCTCGAATCTTCCGCAGTTGTCCTCCAGAAAGCCATCGATCGTGGAGGAAGCTCTATCCACAGCTTTAAGGACGCCTTCGGAGAAGAAGGGGGGAACCAGAGCCAGCTGCAGGTGTATGGACTCGATGGATCACCTTGTCCACTCTGCAAGAGTCCGATTCTCAAAAAAGAGGAGGGAGGCCGATCCAGTTATTTTTGCCTGCGTTGCCAGCCCAAAAAAAGAACATCCCCCGCCAGGTCCTGACCTGACGGGGGACAAGTGATTCGAAGAAACATAGGATCAGGGGGTTTGATCGGAGGGGGTGTGGCGGGGATCTCTTCGTTCGGAAAATTTGACCGACCACCCGGGAACCTGATCGATCATGGCCGCCACCGGCTTCCGGAAAAAGCTTTCCACATCGAGGGGCTCCATTTTTTTCCCGATCTTTTCAATCTGGTCCCGAATGGTTCTCGGATGGCGATCCATCTCTTTTGCCACCAGGCCGACATCTCCCAACCTTCCAATCATCTGAAGGATCTTCCACTGGTGGTCCGTAAGCATGTAGCGCGCTCTCTTGAAATGCTGGTAATACCCCAGAAAATCCTGGAATCCTCCGGGAAGGGGCAGCCAGGACTCCGGAGAAGAGCTTCCGGAAAAAGGAGGTGAATCCAGTATGAATTCGTATCGGGAGACAAATTCTTCTTTCGATACCACCTGATCCAGTACAGGCAGAAAAGCAAGCCACTTCCGGATGGACAGTTTTTTGGATTCCTCCCCGACCAGAATGACGGGTGGAATCATCAGGTCACGCCATATCACATCGGGAGGATCGGGAAATCGTGAGTTCAGGATCATTCTGGCCGGTTTCAGAACTTCGAGATATGGCATGATTTCATTCCAGTTTTTGACAAACACCCACGACTCTGAAAAAGGCCGATTGGGAGGAAGCAGTCGCTCAAGAGAACGATCAAAAATCAGTGTGACTTTTGGCAAAAGAACCATCCGTTTCTATTTTTTGTTGAAAAGCTTCTTGTTGTTCCACTCTCCCCTATAAAGAAGAGCCCGGGGAAAATACACTTTTTTCATTCATTTTTCAAGAATAATTTCATTTTATATAAAATTGATAATGAGTTAATTCAGTACACACTCAGACCTGCTGAAAAGAACATTCCAATCGATCTATCTCCAAAACACCCATCACAAAAGATAATCACCATGACAGATGAAACATCCGTTTCGAAAACCTGAAAGATGTTTCATTCCTCACTCCAATCATAAATCCATAACTCATTTAAAAATATAAATTTTATTAGATAGCATGAAAATTGCTATATCTTTTGTGGTTCGTTTTTTGTGCCTTTTTAAGGGGAATCTCATGGGCGGTTGGCCATTTCGTACCAATCTGTTTGACCATGCGGGCCCCGAAACCTTCTTCCATTGGAGTAACCTGTGAATCTGACCCTTGATGTCCACACACTGCGACCTTTGATCAGCGACTATAACCGCCTGGCGGACGATTCCGACTGGAATCGCTTCGGACTCCTGGAGAAACAGGAGATCGACTCGTCCCTTTTGACCCAGGGGCAGAAAGAGGCGGTCATCTTCGTCACCCATATCGAAAACCACACACCCACCTATATTTCGGACTATCTCTCCCGCTTTCCCATCGACGGCGGCCGGGAACTGAAACATTCGATCCACAACCGGGAGCTTTTTCATTTTATTATCCGATGGGGGCTTGAAGAGGACCGTCATGCCGAAGCCCTTGCCCTTTACCAGTTGGCGGCAGACATCGCTCCAAGCACCGACAAGCTCTTGAACGACATGATCGAAGAGTCGATAAAACCTTTCTCGATCGGATTTTCCGAACCAGTACAGGTCTTTACCTATACGTTTCTCCAGGAAAAGGCGACACAGCTTTATTACCAGTGCCTTTCAAAAGCGGTCTCTGAACCGGTGCTGGCCCATCTCCTTCGGCAGCTGGCGAAAGATGAATCCCGTCATTTTGCGTTTTTCTCAAAGATTCTCGATGCCTATCTCGATGCCCATGGAGAACGGGCGATCGATCTGATCCTTGAGGTTTCTCTGTCTTACCGGATGCCTCTTCACAATACGCTTAAAGACTATAGAAGACGGGCGATTCTCATGTCCCGGGAAGCTCCGGGATACCACCGGAAATTCCCGGTAGGCGTTCTTGCTGAGCATCTCGAGCACTCAGCGGAACGTCACCCTCAGCTTTCCGTGCCTCTCCACCGAGCCTCCGCCCGGATGCGTGCCGGGATGGAGAGCCCCTCCCCCATTGCCTCTTCCCTGAACTGATCGTACCCGCCAATATATCCCTTCTTCCGGGGGCCAGTTCATCGGCCCCTGTCTTTTATTGATCCGGTGTTTTCTTTGATCTTCGATACGGCCCTTCTCCGTTTTCAGGTTTTTTCGTTTCCTGTACCTTGCCTCAATAAAAATATTTTAAATACATCTATGAAACATGCGTTTCAAAGGGAAGAGAAAAAAATCGCCCAAAAAAATAAAAACATTATTTTATAAAGATTAAAAATCTGGCATTTGCTTTGCTTATGTGATGGCGTTCATCGTCCATTCCCAATAAATACCCTGACTTATAAAGCAGGAGAGGATTTTTGGCGGGAGATGACGGGTGTTTCTCTTAAACATTGTGGTCTTTCACTCCGGCGAAGAACCATTCGTCATGACTTCTTGAAGGAGGTTCCTCATGTTCTCAGTACGAAAACAGTCCAAGGCCAGACTCGCAGTTCTTTCTCTTGCCCTTTTGTCCGCGACCGCTCTGTCTCCGGTGGCATCCGCCTGGGCTGTGGACGGTTCGGCTACCCCTGCCGCACCGGCATCGAACCCGACACCCATCAATGCCACGGCACAGGGCCAGATGATGAACATGCAGATGGCTGCCATGCAGAACGCCGCACAGAACACACCGATGGATTCGTCCTTTGACGGAAACGTTCCCAAATCCACAAGCCTGTCGGCAAACTTCGGATGGATGGATACCTTTGACAACAGCCAATTCAACGGGGGCTACGGTGGCGGAGTCACGGCAACCCACTGGATTACACCGCATTTTGGCCTGACCGCTTCCATCGAAATTGAGTCTTTCGGATTAAACCCAATAAATAATTATATGGCTAATGCAGGGAAGGGTGCATACAATCAGGCAGGAACCCCAGTAATCCCAATCACACTTGGCGGAGTCTACGACTTCACTGCCGGAAGATCTTGGGTCAATCCCCAGATCTTCGGCGATGCTGGTCCTGCCATTACCCTAGATGGTGAATCCATGCCACTCTATGCTGACTTGGGAGTAGGTGTGGTCACCCCCCTTGCCAAGATCTCAGATACATTGGCCGGAATTGACATTTTTGCGAACATTCGGATGGCTTACCTAAGCAATATGGGAGGGTTGGCAGGTACAGCAACTGATGCTTTAGGGGTTCCGAACAATGGTACCGCCGGAAGCGCCATGTTCTACATGCCCGTAGAATTCGGCGCCACATTCGTATTCTAAGTTTTTCCTGTCACAGTGCTTTCAGAAGGGGGCCTTTTGGCCCCCTTTTCCATTCTCATCCTCACATTCCCCAAAATCCCTTTCAAGAAGATTTTTTTTCAATCGGCTAGAATACAACCATCTTCCCTCTTTGAAACGCCTTGTCCATCACCTGTCTTTTGGAGAGATCTCCATGACGACACCGGACCTTCTGCAGAAAAGACCCCATAGACCATTCCTTTTCCTCATGATTCTCCAGACGGTCCTCTTTGTATTGGCACCCAACCCAAAAAGCAGCGCATCACCACCTCCCGTCAGAATTCATCCATCCCCGGTCAAAACTCCCCACCCCCTTGAGGTTTCCATCGAGGGACAGGTTCTTTCCGGATCACACCCGATCAAGGGAGCCAAAGTCTTTCTGACCAAGTCCCGAAGAAAAGCCGACCGGACACCAATCACCCTTTCCAAGCCCCAAACCACCGATTCCCATGGAAGATTTTCCTTCCACTTTCTCCCCCCTGCCGATCCCGGCCTTGTCTATATCGTCGTCAGGGGAGGAGATGGCGGTGGTGGGCAAAACCGGTCTCTTTCCATGATTGCACCCGTCTGGATGGCCAACGGAGCCATTCCCCGAACCCCCGTGATCAGGACCGTGAACAGCCGGATTGTCTCAACGGCCGTCGCCACCTTTCTCCCTACCCTGGAGCTCGACAGGATCTTCGGAGACCCGAAAAGACTCTCCTCTCTGTTTGCCCAGTACCGGGGAGAAATCGATCTTCAGAGCGGACAATTTGAAACTGGCGGTTTTGAAAGCTCCCTCTCCCTGGCCAGCCAGACGACACTCTCCGGATGGGCCCATGCCGCATCCCTGTGCGCAAGCCACCCGGAGACCTGTCAGGGACTGTTTCAGGAGGCCGTCTCCGGAACAAACGAGGTCCTCCCCCAAAACACCCTGGATCTTCTGGAAGGGGCCGGTGGATTCCCCGACAGGAATCAGGACAGGATTCTTGAGAGATTCGGACACCATTCTGGAAAGAACTCCCCGAACACCCCGACCAGGAGTCTCTCCGTCCGGGTCTCCCTCTCCGGAGAGCCCCTTCCCCGATCCCGAATCACACTGACCGCCATCGATCTTCTGGAAAACACCCAAAAGACGATCGCCACCGGAATGACCGATCACAAGGGGAAAGTGACCCTGCACTACCGCCCCGAGCCGCATCGACGACTCTATCTCACCGCATGGGGAGCCATCCGGAAGGGACTCTCCAATCCTGCCATCCGTCTTATGGCCCTTCTCCCGTCTCGTCAGCCGGGAAAGGCCCACTCCCTTCCCCCTGACAAAAGATCCGTTTCCGTCGTCATCAATGAACTGACCACCCTGGCCGCCGTCAACAGCTTGAGACAAGCCATCACGGGCGACAGGATCGACCCGGCCCCGCTGTCATCCACCGGCTTCCAGAACGCTTGGACACTCGCCACAAAAATCGTACAGACCGGAAGCGGAAAGCTTTCCCCCTCCCTCTCTTCAGATACATTGTCGGTCGAATCGGCCCTTATTGGACTGTGCGACAAACAACCGGCTTCTTCCTGCCGGAAACTCTTCTCCCTTCTCTCCACCCAAAACCATCGGGTCAAGGACACCCTTGAAGCCAGCCTCTCCCTTTCGGGCCACCCCACAAGCCACCAACAGGAAATCCTTGCCCTTCTTCCGGGAACCACTCCTGAACTTTCCGACTTTCTTCTGAAGCTCGATTTCCCGGGAATTCCTTCCGGACAATCCTGTCGGATCCCACAGGGGTCGATGGCCATCGACAGCAGGGGATCCCTCTGGGAGATCTGCTCCGGCCCACGAAAGCTCATTCACCTCTCTCCGGATCCCCGACCGGGGAAACCCTTTCTAAGGATTTCCTCTGAGACCTTCCCCGGAAAAGGAGCCGCACTCCTCACGATCGATCCCCGGGGAAATCTCTGGATTGCCGAAAAGGGCAGACTGATGGAAAGGACTCCCGACGGGTCCCTCCCGTGGAAGAGCTTTCCCGGAATCAGCCATTCCCCGATGGCAATGGTCCAGAATCCCGCAACGCACACCATCTGGGTCTCTGAAGGGAACGCGCTCGTTATCTTCGACGATCAGGGAAAACGTCTTCACCGGATTGCTGAAGCGGGAATCAATGCCCTTGCCGCAGACGATGGGGGCAATATCTGGGCCAGCCGCCGGAATCAAAGCCTTGTAGTGGAGTTCGATCCCGACTGGAACATCAAAGGGCGCTTCAAACGAACCGCCGGGATCAGCCACCCGGCAGCCATGGCCATCGACTCGAATGGCACCGTATGGATCGGAAACCACGATCCGGACTCCATAACCGGGCTCTCAGACGATGGCAATCCGGTCACAGGATCTCCACTCTCCGGAGGAGGACTCGACGACCCGGCAGCCATCTCCATCGACGGGGAAAATACCTTGTGGGTCGTCAATTCCCACGGGAACAGCCTGTCCGCCTACTCCCAGGATCAAACCCCTCTCTCTCCCGAAGGGGGGTTCAGGGGGGAGGGGATTTTCCGCCCGTTCGACATCCAAACAGACGGATCCGGCAATCTCTGGATCCGGAACCACTCCAGGGAGAACCCTGTCCAAGGGGGCTCCATCACGCTTTTTGTCGGGGTGGCATCTCCGCAGACGACTCCTCTCTCACTGTCTCCCAGATAGTCGGCCAATAGGGTGGAAAGGATCGGAAAGATCGGATCTTGTCAGGGAAGAACGATTGAGTGAGAGAGAAAATTACTTTCGATGGAAAGAGTTCTCGAGCGGATCGTAAAGGACATAAGGGCCCCGTGTCTGCCTGTCGGATCTCTTATGGATATACATGGCCTGGTCAGCATGGTGCAGAAGCGCATCAACATCCCCGGAATCCGTTGGGAAGATCGTTACGCCAAAACTGGCCTGAATCGTAAATTGCACATCTTTCCAAACGATCGGCATCCCGATCACTCCGGCGATTCTCTCAAGAAAGGAATCGATCTCCGGGAGGCTGTCCATCCCTTCCAGTAACAGCAGGAACTCGTCTCCGCCAAGCCGAACGGCCGTATCACCAGCCCGTATCACATGGCGCAGCCGTTCACCGACCACTGTCAGGACCCGGTCACCAGCCTCATGTCCGTAACTGTCATTGATCACCTTGAACCCGTCGAGATCGACATAGACGATCGCCGTCAGGGTCTCCTTTTGCCGGGTCCGGAAAAGCACTTCGGAAAAGATCTCCCCAAAAGCCATCCGGTTGACCAGACCGGTCATCGGGTCTCTCTTGGAGAGTTCCACCCGGCTCAGAAACTCAAGCTTCCTGGCAAAAAAATCTTCGATCATTGTCTTGATGCGCTGAAGCGACGAAATGGCTTCCGCGTCGAAAACTCCGTACAGGGCAGAGACAAAACCAAGGCCATAAGACATTTTCCCAGCCGTTACAATGGGCACAATAACCGCGCTGTACCATTTCTGCTCGACCATGACGCCCTTGATCGCCTGACGTTCAGGGTTGTCCGGATAATGGTTGTCGAAAGCGATCTCGTTTGAACCCCAGGCGCGAAGGGTCAGTGGACAGGGACCGGCCGCCGGGTTTCCGCAAACAGCCGGAACGGAAGAAACACCCGGACCCACGGCAGACAAATAACAGATCTCATTCGTCCCCTTCACCTCGCTCACCGAAGCGATATGAAAAAGCGATGTCCGGATGATTTGCTCATTGACAATTTCCAGGATGGATTCGTTGGATTGTTCGAAAAGTGTCTCGTTCAGCAACTCCCCGATTCCGATGAGCATCTCAAGAAACAGGGTCCGGCGCTTCTCCTGGGTCACATCCTGCTGATAGCCGACAAAATACTGGACAGCTCCATCGGAATTGGTGACCGGAGAAATGCTGAGTTCATTATAGAAAAGGGAGCCATCTTTCCGATAATTTCGAAGGACTCCATGAAAAGAGGTTCCGGAGGAAAGCGCCTGTCTGATTTGTCGGATTTCGGCCTGATCCGTATCGCTTCCCTGGAGAAAGGAACAGTTCCTTCCCAAAACTTCGGACTCGGGGTACCCCGTGATCCTGACAAATGCTGGATTGGCATAAACGACCTGACGAGTGACTGAATCCGCCAGAAGAATGCCTACAGGGGCCCCTTCCGCTATCTTTTTGAAGAAGCCGATTTCAAAAACGGAATCGTTTTCAGAATAAGGAGGAATGATCGTTTCCATACCTTCAATCATCCACCTCTTTGACAATAAAGGTCAAGCTTCTAAAAGACTATCTTTTTTGTCACATATACCGAACGATCCGCCATGATCCTTCCGAAAACAGCCACCCGCAACCGACTGGCGAACACCTCCCCCTCTTGTCCCGACTTCTCTTTTTCAGATTCCGATCAGGGCGATCAGATCCTCATTCGTCAGCCGGCCGGTCATCTCCGATCCCTCCAGGAGATCGGATGCCAGGTCGCGCTTCCTCTTATGAAGATCGAGGATCTTTTCCTCGATGCTCTGGGTCGCAATCAGCCGGTAAATGGTCACCGGCCTCTGCTGTCCGATCCGGTGGGCCCGGTCTGAAGCCTGATCCTCCACCGCCGGATTCCACCAGGGGTCGAGATGGATCACATAGTCGGCAGCCGTGAGGTTGAGCCCCGTTCCACCCGCCCGAAGGCTGATCAGAAAAAGATCTCCCTTTCCGGACTGGAAATCGCTGACCCGCTTTTCCCGCTCCTTCGGAGAAGTGCTCCCATCGAGATACTGGTAGGATATTCCCCTGGCATCCAGAGCCTTGGCCACCTGCTCAAGCTGACCGGTGAACTGGCTGAAGACAAGCGCCTTGTGGCGATTCTTCAGAAGTTCGTCCGACAGCTCCAGGAAAGCGGTAAGCTTGGCTCCCGGCAGAAGGGATCCCGGATCGACAAGGGAGGGATGACAGAGGGCCCGCCTGAGCTTGGTAATCTCCGCCAGAATATGGATCCGTTGGACCCCCTTCTCCTCTCCGAGACTGGAAAGGGCCTCAAGAGCGCTCTGCCTGAGGGCCTCGTAAAAGACACGCTCATCGGAGGGAAGCTCGACCTTGATCGTGACCTCGGTCCTGGGCGGAAGCTCCGAAAGAACCATGCTCTTGGTCCTTCTCAACATAAAGGGACGGACCAGTGAACGAAGGGAGGCCAGGACACGGGTATCCTTCCCCCGTTCGATGGGGCCGGAAAATCTCGACTGGAAACGCTCCCTGGAGCCCAGAAGAAGAGGGTTGATCGCGCTGAAAAGACTCCACAGCTCATCGAGATCATTCTCGATCGGCGTTCCGGAAAGGGCCAGCCGAAAATCCGCCTGAATCTTTCTGGCCGCCTGGGCCCGTTTTGTCTCGGCATTCTTGAACGCCTGGGCCTCGTCGAAAACAGCCATCGTCCAGGACGTCTTCGACAAGAGTTCCTCCTCCATGGCAAGGAGTCCGTAACTGGCAATCAGGACATCAAGCGGTCCAAGCCCCTCGACGCGGGAGATCCTGTCCTGGGCTTCCCTCAGGACGTGGACATTGAGGGAGGGGGCAAAGCGTGCGATCTCCGCACTCCAGTTGCTGCAGACCGAGGTTGGCGCAACAACGATAATCGGGCCGGAGGGGGCCCGGTCGAGCATCACCGCAATCGCCTGGACCGTCTTCCCGAGCCCCATGTCGTCGGCCAGACAGGCCCCTGCCCCCCACTCGGCCAGCCGGCTCATCCACAGAAACCCTTCGAGCTGATAATCCCGAAGTTCGGCCTGAAGGGTCGAAGGGAGGGAGGGAGTGTAATCGGCCGCTTTCCGGATCCGTTCCCTGAAGGCCTTCCATTTCTTGTCCCCGGTCACAGACCCGGCCTCCGAGAGCATCTCATCAATCGCCAGAGTCCCAAGATGGCTGACCCTCTGTCCGCCCTTTTCCTCCTCGGAAACCTCACGGAACCTTTCAAGCTGGGATTTGAGCCGCTCGGTCAGGGTCAGGAACCTCCCCTCTCCCAGAGGGACAAATCGACCGCGGGACTCCTTGAGGGCCGACAGGAGGTCCTTCATCCCGATGACCAGATCCTGGTCGACCTCCACCTTGCCGTCAATGTCGAACCAGTCCCTGGCTTCACGAATCTCAAGATGAAGTTTTTTGGAGGTCACGGGGGAACTGACCTTCAGCGTCTCCCCCTTGGGCCATTCGATTTCCCGGGGATGAGGCGTCTCCTGAAGTTCGAGAAGAAGCTGTAGAGCCTCTTCCGGATCGTCGAGAAGGTAGGTCTGACCTTCGGGCGGGCGGCCCGCAAGGACCGGCAGAGAATCCAGAAGACGAGAAAGGAAGGACAGCTCCTCCTCAAGGTTCCGGCGTACGTGAACGGTTTTTCCGCCCTGTATCCCGTTGACAAGCCTCCCTCCGCCCCCCGCCGGAAAGAAGTGCCCTTCGGCTCCGAATGGCCGTACCCCCACCGTGATCGCAAGACCCAGGTCCAGAGGCTCGATCTGAAGGACCGGAATCGTTTTCCCTTCCACCGCCGGAAGATCGGATTCGGTGATCTCGGCCCTCACAGAGAGGAAGGGGACCTGTTGCTGGAGGATGGAAATGACACGGTTCCGGGCTTCCTTCGGGACCAGAAGCCCCGTATTCGGAATCCGGGCTCCCATGGAAACAAACGCTTTGGAGAGTTCGATCGCCCGATAGCGGGTTGCGGAGAGCCGTTCGAGACAGACGGAAGGAGTCTCACTCCGATGGGAAAGATCGAGACGGTATCCATCCTTGACCTCGGTGATCACAAGTTCCGGAAGAGAGCCGACAAGCTCGATCCTGGTGGCTGGACTGTCGGCAAGATAGAGTGCCGGGTGTCCGACCAGAGCCAGAATCGAGTCGTATGGATCGGTCGCATAATCGACCTTTCCATAGTATCCATAGGAATAGCTCCGGATTGTTTTGGCCACCGCCTTGTCCTCTTCCGATAATGGAAGGGATGAATCCTGGGCCTGGATCCTCTTGAGGGCGATCGGCTTGACCCCTCTCCACTCCCCCTTCTTGAAGCTCTGTTCGACAGGAAAGGCCTGAAGACGTTTGATATCCAGAAGCCATGCAATCCTCCGCTCCCGTTTTTCCTCCAGATCAGCCTTTTCCCCAAGAAGAGATTCAATGCCGGTGAGACTCCTCTCCCAGGCGTTGTCCTTCGGGAAAAGATTCAGGAACGGATGGAGAAGAAAGTCGATTTTTTCCTCTTTCCTGAACGCCTCGATCTCCCCGGACGTCTCTCCCAGCCGCAGGAGAATTTCGGCATAGATGCCGGCAGGAAGGGGCATCACATCCCGAAAGTTCAGAAATTCGGAAAAAAATGTGTCCTTGTGCTTCCGGGCCTTGTCAGGCAGCAGAATCAGGAGGGCAAGAGACAGAATAGCCCTTGAAAGCGGCTCTTCAAAAACAGGCCTCTTCCAGAGATCTTCGATCAGAATCTGCGCGTCTCCATCGAGACCGGACTGGGAGAGATCCAGGGCCATGATCGCCTTGTAGCCCTCATAGCTCCATGTACTCCCGTTGTCCAGAAGATCGAAAAGCCTGGGAAGTTCGGTCTGTCGAAGCTTGCTTTTCCTGTCCAGAAGGAAAAGAGAGAGGGCGTAGAAAAGACCGTAGGGGTCCTCGGGAAGAATTTTCCTTTTGCCAACAATCTTCCGGTATTCGGCAGTCATCTCCCGGAACAGAAGTGCGCTGGACTCGAACTCCTCACGGAAAAAAGCCTCCCAGCCCCGGATTCCGGAAACAACAAAGCTTGACGGAGGCTCGATATCGGGAAACCGGGAAACCCAGGACATGTGACCGGCTGTCAAGCCAAGACGGAGAAGGACGGAGCGGAGTGGACGCCCCTCAATGGAGCCCACGATCGTCCGCGCATGGCCAATGGCAGACTCGATTCCAGAAGTGACAAATCCCCTCCTGGCAAGAGAATCGATCTTGAGCATAAGGACATACCTCTGAAGGGATTCGTCCAGAGAGGCGATCCATCCGGCGGGAAGATGGGTCTCTAAAAGGTGGTTCGTGAAGGGAGCCATCCATCTGGAAGCATCAAAGGCTCTCTCCGCCTGGGCAAGGAGCTTCTGGAAATATGCCGGATTGTTCGAGTAAAAAGCCAAAAAAAGCTGTTGAAAAAACGTCCCGCTCGAAACGTTGGCATAGGCATTGTTTTCCTGGTATTCCGATACGATGGACGAACGGATGGCCCTGGCAAGAGTGGCCCCTTCGGGTCGGGAAAAGATCTCCCGAAGAGACAATGCGATCAACCCATTGTCATCCATCCAGCCATCCTTCCCTGCTCGCCAGCGGGGAAGATCAAGACGGGAACTGATTCTCTCCAGAACCTCAATGCTCCATGGCTCATCTTCCGATGGCCGTGGCAGACCAGGGGTAGCCAGAATCTTGACGATTTTTATTTTTGATTCCACCTCTCCCAGCAAGAAGAGCGCTCCGAGAACATATCGCTCAAGGGGGTCAAGAGAGGAAAAGAATTCTTCCGAAGTCAGATTTTTTTGGTCTTTCAAAAATGCTTCTCCCCCGGGAATTCAAACGGTAACAATCTCAGGCAGGCTTTATTGTCGGAACATTCCGGTAGCGAATCTCAAAAATGGATCTTAAGCCAAAAGATTTCAGGAAGACAATCTTTTAAAAAGACGGTCCCCGGATCTTCATTCAGGAAACCAGTTTCCCGAGGAGGCGGATCATTTCCCTCTGATCGGACAGCAGATCCTTCATAGTAGAGGATGCCCCCTTCTCCGGAGCCATCAAGGATAACCCGTCGAGTGATTCGTGAAAATGGCGGGAGATTTTTTTGATCTCCTGAAACTCCATGCGGGATCCGAATCTTTCCCTGCCTTCCCCGGCGATAAAAGACTCCCAAAAGCACCGGCTCTCCCGGATCTCATCAAAACACATCCTGGTCCCTTTCGGATTTTCCATCCACATGCGGAATTGCCTTTTTTGTTCCAATGCCGCCCGTAAAAGGTCAATCTCCCCTGAAGGCCAGGTGAGGTCGGCCCAGAAGAACCAGTCCTCCGGAAGGGAAAAGGAATCCATCCATGCCGGAAGAGTCTCCGGATTCTGGGGAAGACCCACCGCATGGCCCTGAACAAGGCTCCCTCCGGAGGCCAAAAACAGGATCCCCTGCTCAAAATATTCCACCTCTCCCAGGAGAAGGGGGACCTTCATCATACCCGCCATGGACAATACCCCCGAGACAATCGCGATGGAATAAGGATCGGAAAGAAGTGTCCGGGTCACCGATCGATCCATTGCGATTTTGGAAACGCTCAGGCCGGAAAGTCCCGTCAGGGAGGAGCTTCCGCTTCCAAAACCGCCCAGAATGACCCCGGTGCCGCTATCCCTCAACGCTTCGATCAAGACACGCGATGCTGAAAGATCGCGAAGCACCGCAGATTCGGAAATTTCGATATTGACAGCGCTTCGGGGAATTCCCGGAAAATCTTTCCACAAGCCACTCCACTCGTCCAGGAACCCTGAATCCAGGAAATGAAGCGCTCCGACATTGACGGAAACGGGATCATCCCACCCAAGCCCTTTCCATTTTTCCAGTTGGCACAGAACATTCCGGATGACCATTCTCCCAAGAGCCGAAATCAGCGGAGCATCGGCTTCAACGATATCGATGAACTCCTCCGCGCAAAGAACTCCCCTCTCGGGATGGTTCCACCTCAGAAGAGCCTCGAAGCTGACCACTTTCCCTGTCCGGATATTCACTTGCGGCTGGTACTGGAGAAACAGCGCCCCTGGAGTTTCCAGAGCCATTCGCAGATCTCCCCGAACGCGGGAAGATCGGTCGAGATCCTCCTGCAGCGATGGCTCATAGGCCACCCATTGGTTCTTTCCGCGTTCCTTGGCCTGATACAAGGCAAGATCGGCGTGTGACAATAGCCTTTCGGCATCCTCTCCGTCTTCCGGGAAAACCGCAATACCGATACTGCCGGAAAGGGTGATGGCATAGTCTTCCACTTGAAAGGGGAAGTTCATCGCCTGAACAAAGCGGTCCATGATTTCATCAATTCCATCGGAGATCCCGATGGATTCGATCAAAAGTCCAAATTCGTCCCCGCCCAGACGGGCAAGAATATCATTTTCCCTCAAAACGGCTTTTATGTGATCCGATACCTCGACAAGAAACCTGTCTCCGGTTTCATGGCCGAACCGGTCGTTGACCTCCTTGAAACCGTCCAGATCCAGAATGGCCACCAATACCCGGTTTCCACTCCTTTTGGCCATTCTTAGCGCTTTCTCCACCCGGTCGGAGAAAGCCCTCCTGTTCGGGAGTCCCGTGAGGGGATCATGGAAAGAAAGATACTCGAGTCTGGCCTGTTCATCCTTGATCCGGGTGATGTCGGTAAAAACGGCGACATAATGGGTCGGCACCCCGTCGGAATTCCTGACGGCGTTGATGGTCAAAAGCCCCCGAAGGAAGGTTCCGCTCTCAGAAGCGATAGAAACTTCCCCTTTCCAGGACCCATCCACGGTTGCCTTCTCCTGAATGTCCTGCCAAAAGTCCTTTCCGTTTTCCAGGAGAGGGAGCTGTTCCAGGGGTTTCCCGATGAATTCCGGTTCAGCGATCCCCGTCATGCCGGTAAAGGCCCGGTTCATTGCAAGAACGCGCATTTCGGAGTTGGCGATCACCACCCCTTCATGCGTATTCAGTGCCACAGAGGCTGCAAGTTCCATATTGGCCTCGTTTGTCTTGCGGAGACTTTCCCTGTCCCAGTTATCAAGGGCAAAAGAAAGGGTTGATGCGAATTGTCGGAACAGGTCGATCTGTTCCGGAAAAAAGGAGTGCAGGCGATCGTAATAAAGCCCCATCACCCCGATAACCTTGCCTTCCCTTGAAAAGGAAAAATTGGCACTCGACGACAGATCGAAGCGTTCGGCCTTCTGAAGCCATGGAGCAAAAGACGGGTTCGAGGAAAAGTTCGGGTAGATTACCGGATCCCCTGTCCGCAAGGCCTGCCCTCCCGGTCCCTGTCCTTCAGGAATATCCGGATCGGAAGAGATCACCAACCCTTCGGCATACCCCTTGGAACGACCTTCCACCACGATAAAATCGAGCCTTTTATCCTCCCTGAGGAGGCCAATCCACCCAAGGGCAAGACCGGCTGTTTCAACCGCGATCCGGACCGTCTCCCGGTAGAGGACTTCCGGAGAGGGTACCTCCGCCGTCAGGCGATTGATCCGGGAGAGCGCCTCATAGAGAGAAGCAAGCTGCTTCCGGCCCTCTTCGCTCTGTTTACGGCTGTTTTCCCGGTCCAGATTGTCCAGGGCAAAAGACAGGCTTCGGGCTATGCTTTCCAGCAACCGGAGCATTTCAGGAGAAAAGAGCCCCTCCTCCAAAGTGCCTAACTTCATGAGTCCCGCAACCCGGCCCCCTCGAAAAAAAGGAACAGAGGCGCCCGAACGGATCAGATGATCTTCCGGAGAAGGATCTCTCCATAACCGGCTCTTTCCGGTTTCAAGCGCTTCCAGGGAAAGCCCCCTTTCCAGATCCTGAAGAGACTTTCTGCCGTCTTCTTCCGAATTTTCCCCAAAGATGCCGCAAAAGGCTTTCTGGCGGAGAATTCCCTCAGGGTCCAGTTCAGCGATCCAACAGCTCAGGGAGCGAGGAAAACGAGAGGTCATCGCATTGCAGACAAACTCAAAAAGCGGGGAAGACTCGGGAACCCCAAGAATCATCTCATCCACAGCGGACAGAACTTCATTGATGGCCTTCAGATGAAGAATTTCCTGTTCTTCCCGGATCCTGTCCGTCATGTCATAACCGCTGACCACGATTCCCAGGGGGGTCCCGTCCGGATTCATGAGCGGGATCCGGGTCACTTCCATCTTGATGGATAGACCGTCTTTGCCCGTTACGGTTTCGATCGAAACCGTTTTTTCATTTTTTTCCATGACCTGCCGCTCGAGATTTTGGCAAGCTGAAAAAAACTCCTGATAAACAGGATTCTCACGGGCCATTTCCCGGTCGGTCCGGTTTTTCCAAGAGCTCTCGTCAAGACCAAAAACATCGAGTGCGGCCTTGTTGGCCAGAAGCCAGCCTCCCTTCGAATCCTTCAGGAGGAGGGAGGTCGGAACCGCTTCCAGAATGGCCGAAAGGTAGGACTTCGCCACGGAGACCCGGTCAAGGGAGGTAACGGTTCTTCGAAAAAAGTACAGCGAGAGGGAAAACAGCGCAAATGCGCTCATCCCCACACTCACGATTCCCGCCTCGATCAAGACAAGTGTCCTGGAAAGTCCCCGAGAGACTTTCTCGAGTCGCTTGATCGAATGCGAGGCCCTTCTCGAGATCGATTGCCTGGTCAGGATAATCTCGTGGATGGTCCCGAACAGGTGTCCCTGACGGGATGTGCCGGGGGCCTGGATTGCCCTGAACAGTCTTGCCCATGCCCGGTCGAGCCTGTTGATCAGAATCCGGTCGGATGGTGTCCACGAAAACGGCAAATCCATAACACTTTCGATTTCGCTGTGAACCTGGACGGCCCATCCTGAAAGGATCTCCGGGGAAAAAAAATGGACAGATCCATTCGATGCCAAAATCTGAAGGGCAATATCGGTCGAGTCGAGCGTTGAGAGAATCTGGGCTCCTGTACGGATCCGGTTGTCGACATGGCTCTTCTCGCGGGTCAAATGCCAGAAAATCAGCAACAGAACCCATCCCGAAAAAAGAAGGACTACACCTGCCATGGCAATCCCCATGGGAAGTCCCGACCAATTTTTGTGCTGCTTCATTTACCCTCGTTCTATTTTGATAACCAGCACAAAACTTGCTTCCTGAAGGAGACACAAGCCTCCTCATCCATGAGACAGTCCGGAAAGGTTCCTTGATCAGGGATAGATTTCCAGGAGCATCGCCCTTATATTGTAACTGGTTCTTTGATCCGGAGAAATACGCATTTCATATCGGGAGGAAAGTCTTTTGGAAAGTCAGGGACTGTTCGATTCTGGACGCTTTTTTGAACAGGCACCGGACGGGATTTTCTTCATGGATCCGGACTCACTGATTGTCCTGCAGGCCAATGGAGTCTTCTGCCGCATGCTAGGCTACCAGGGGCCCGATCAAATCGTCGGAAAACCTGTCTCCATATTTACCAATTCCTCCGAATCCAAAACGCGCCAGGTGATCCGAAGCCTTGATCGATCCGGTTTCCATTCACAAAAGGCCAATCGCCGCTTCAGGCGACTCGACGGCACAAGAATCCATGTCAGCGTCAGTTACTCCTGCATCACCTATGGGCAAACAAGGGCCATCATGGCCCATGTCAGGGACGTATCCCGGGAAATGGAAACAGAAACCTTCAAACAGATCTCTCTCGAGCTCGATCGAATGATTCTTTTGGGCGAACCTCTTGACTCTCTCCTCTCCATGATCGTGAAGAGACTCGATGAATCCTTTCATTTCCTGATGACCTACTTTTCGATGCCAAACCCTGACGGAACCATCCGTTATGTCGAAATTGCCTCTTCGGTCCCGGACTTCCCGAAGCTTTTTTTGGAAGCTTCCGGACATTTTCGCTGGGATACCCCTCCCGGAATCCACAGGGTCAGCTCCAAGTCTCTTCACACCAGAAAGCCCCTCTTTGTGACCCTGGAAGACTTTCGGGACTCTCCGCTCTTTTCCTGGTATGAAGAAGTCGGACTCAGCGTCTCCCAGGTCATTCCCATCCTCAGAAAAGACAAATCACTTCTTCCCTGGGGAACGCTGACCGTCAACTCACAACATGAACAGGATATTTCTCCGGGATTCCGGGAACAGCTGATCGAGTTCTCGGAGAAAATCCGTCTGGCTTTTATCCGTTATGAAGAACAGAACCAGTTGCGGCTTCAGAAAGCCGCTCTGGATTCTTCCCGAACCCCTTTCTTTATCGCCACTCCCGACGGGAGGATTCAGTGGGCCAACAGGGCCTTTTTTTTCATGATCCGTTATCCCCATGCGGAACCCTGCGACTTTTTCATCCGGGAACTCTTTCCCCCTTCCAACGTGGGCGGGGAATTGTCCCTTGAGGAGGTTTGTGCGTCAAAAGAATTTTACCAGGGTGAATTTCAGGGCGTGTCACATGATGGGACAGCTTTCTTGACGGAGACGGTCGTTTCCCCCCTGATGGACGAAAAAGGGACCGTCAACCAGATCCTGGTTCACCAAAAAGACATTACCCTGGACAAAGAGCAGGAAAGAAAGATCTGGAGATTGGCCCACATCGATTCCCTGACGGGTCTTTTGAATCGCAATGCCTTCATGGCGGAGTTCAAGAGAAAGATCCAGATCCAGAGAGAGTCCGTCTCGGAGATGGCCCTTTTGTTTATTGATCTGGACGGATTCAAGGAGATCAATGACTCGCTTGGCCATTCCATAGGCGATCAGCTCCTGTGCATCATGGCGGAGCGACTCTTAAAAATGGCCCATCACGAGGATCTGGTTGGCAGAATCGGTGGAGACGAGTTTCTTCTCCTTTGTCCTGTCGATCCGGATCGATCTCTTCTCAATGAATTCCTTAAACGTTTCATCAGGGTGATGTCCGCTCCCGTCCAGATTGATGAACATCTTCTGGTGACGACCGTTTCCGTCGGAGTTTCTCTTTTCCCCGATGACGGGGAGGATGAAACACTCCTCCTACGAAGGTCTGACATCGCCATGTACCATGCAAAAAGCCTTGGAAAGAACACCGTGCAGTTTTTTGACCCGAAATTCGAAGAAAAGATTCAGACCCGCTACGAAAAAACCCAGTCTCTCAGAAACGCCATCTTGAGAAAGGAATTCGTTTTTTGCTATCAGCCACAGATCAATGTCGAAAACAATAAAATCGTTGGCGTTGAAGCGCTCATCCGATGGAACAAGCCTGGAGAAAAAGTCCCTCTCTCCCCTTCCCACTTCATCTCTCTGGCGGAAGAAACAGGCCTCATTGTCCCGATTGGAGAATGGGGACTTCAAACGGTCCTGGAAACGATCCGCAGACTGAAACGAAAAGGATTTCCGCCCATTCGCGTTGCACTGAATTTTTCAGCACGTCAGTTCTGGAATAACAATTTCTGGGACACACTCCTGACAACACTCGATCAGAATCGGGAGATTCTCGGCTGGCTTTCCATTGAGCTGACAGAAAGCCTTCTGATGAAAGACATCCGGGAGTCCAAAAGCCGACTGGACCAGTTAAGAAGCATGAATGTCCGGATATCGATCGATGACTTCGGAATCGGCTACTCCTCCCTTTCCTACCTGACCCAGCTGGTGACAGATGAAATCAAGGTCCCGCAGGAGTTTGTCCTCAGGATGAGGGAAAATCCGACGGACATGGCCCTGGTGAAAACGATCATCCAGATGGCTGAGAATCTGAATCTCGATCTGGTTGGAGAAGGGGCCCAGACACCAGAAGAGGTCGCCATTCTGAAAAGCCTCTCCTGTCCGGTCATTCAGGGATTTGCCCTGTCAAGACCGCTGCCTATCGATGAGCTGGAAGTCTTCCTGACGCAATACACAAGGGAACATCCGGAGAATGTCCCATAAAGAACATCTTCCGGGTCATCGTTTCCGATAGGCTTCAATTCAGATCTGAACCCGCCACTGGAGGTCGCCCCGTTTCACAGACGTTGCCATGAAGATCCCCTTTCCCCGAAGACCCAAAATAGATTAAAGTGAACGGGTAAACGGAATTCGATCGCACCAGGATTGCATCCAAAAATCCATTTTGGGAGAAGGACGTTTTCAGGAATGACAGGGGGGAATGGTGGGCGATACAGGTTTCGAACCTGTGACCCCTGCCGTGTGAAGGCAGTGCTCTACCGCTGAGCTAATCGCCCATTCAGAACGCCCATCATAACCAAATGGCCTGAGTTAGACAAGAGCCCGTCAACTTCTGACGGATCCCCGTTATTGGCCGGATATCAGATACAGGAGAAAAAGAGACCTCGTGGAAATCAAAGAGACATTAAACCTTCCCAAGACAAATTTCCCCATGAAAGCGGGGCTTCCAGAAAAAGAACCTTCCATTTTGAATCATTGGAACTCGATTGGCCTCGAACAGGCCCTTTTGTCCAGGATGGGTAGCCGGCCCCTTTTCATTCTCCACGACGGCCCTCCCTACGCCAACGGACACCTTCACATGGGACATGCCCTGAACAAGGTGCTGAAAGACATGATCAACCGTGTCGCTATCCGGGAGGGCAAACGCCCTGCCTACATTCCCGGCTGGGACTGTCATGGGCTCCCGATCGAACACAAGGTCCTGAAAGACCTGAAAAAGAATCGATCCGAACTGACACCTGTCGAGATCCGGACGAAATGCCGGGAATCCGCGAATGAATTCGTCAAGATCCAGATGGAGGAGTTTCGCCGGATGGGAGTGATGGCCGACTGGGATCACCCCTATCTCACGATGTCTTTTGACTATGAAGCCACCATCCTCGATTCTTTCAGGGAAATGGTGAAAAAAGGACTGGTCTACAAGGGCGTCAAGCCGGTTCTCTGGTGCCCCCAGTGCGAAACAGCCCTCGCCGAGGCTGAGGTCGAATACGAAGACCATACCTCCCAAGCCGCAACGGTTCTTTTTGCAACCCCCGAATCCGGAACCTCTCCTGAAAACACCTTCATTGCCATCTGGACCACGACCCCATGGACACTGCCGGCCAACAAGGCGGTCGCCTATCATCCTGATGCCGACTATCTTGAACTCAGCCACACCGGCGGAGAAGACTCCGGCCCCTTTTCCAAAAATGACCGGCTCTTTGTCTCAAGCGCGCTCTGGACAGAAGAGGGAAGCTTTGCCGGGCTCGGCAATCTCTCGGGAGGATTTTCCATCGTCAGGACCCTGAAGGGAGAGGATCTCGCCCGGGAGATTCCCTTTGTCACATCTCCCCTCACAGGAGCCAGGGTTCCCCTTCTTCCGGGGGATTTTGTCACAATGGACCAGGGAACGGGGATGGTCCATATCGCTCCCGGCCATGGAGAGGACGACCATCGACTGGGACTCCTCCACGGACTTCCCGTCGAGGCACCCGTGGACAATCGCGGACGATATCTGCAGACCCTTTCCGAAATGGGACTTGACGAGTTTGTCGGAAAACCCGTCATGGCTTCAAACGAGCAGATTCTGGCGCTTTTATCCTCCCTTGGCCGTCTGATTTCCCATTCTGCCTATCGCCACTCCTACCCTCACTGCTGGAGATGCAAAAAACCGGTGATTTTCCGGGCCACTCCCCAATGGTTTCTTTCCCTGTCCGCGGAAAATCTCCGACAGAGAACCCTGGCTGCGATCCGGACAGTTTCATGGATTCCCGCCAGGGGTGAAAACAGGATCACCTCCATGATCGAGAACAGGCCCGACTGGTGTCTTTCAAGACAGAGATCCTGGGGTGTCCCGATCCCGGCGCTCGGATGTTCCGATTGCGGAGAAAGCTTCCTCGACAACAATCTCATGGAACGGCTCGTTGCCAGGACCCGGAAGGAAGGGATCGATTTCTGGTTTGATCCAGAACAGGCCGGAGAAATCAAAAAAGGGGTCTCCTGTCCGCGTTGCCACGGCCAGAACCTTGAACTCGAACGGGATATCCTCGATGTCTGGTTCGATTCGGGGGTCAGCCATGAAGCGGTCCTCAAGAGAAGACCAGGACTTTCCTGGCCGGCAGACCTGTACCTTGAAGGCTCTGACCAGCACAGGGGGTGGTTCCATTCCTCCCTTCTCACAAGTGTGGCCCTTCATGATGCCCCTCCTTACAGATCGGTTTTGACACACGGCTTTGTAGTCGACGGCCAAGGACGAAAAATGGCCAAGACGATCGGAAACGTCATCAGCCCGTCGGAAATCATCAAGCAGCATGGAGCGGATATCCTGCGGCTCTGGGCAGCCTCATCCGACTACCGGGAGGACATCCGGCTCTCACCGGTCATCTTGTCCCATCTGGTCGAATCCTACCGAAAGATCAGAAACACATTCCGCTTCATGATGGGGAATCTCTACGACTATCAGCCGGACTTTTCTGGAACGGAAGATTCAGCAGACCCGCTTGACCGGTGGATTCTCTCCCTCTGGGAAGGGACAAAAGGGACAATCATAGCCGCCTACCGGGACTATGATTTCCCGGCGGTAGTGCACCATCTGTCAGGATTCTGCTCCGTTTCCCTCTCGGCATTGTACTTCGACATGATCAAGGACCGTCTCTATACAGAGGCCGCCCGATCACCCCTCAGGACCGGAACGCAAAAAACGATGGCCCTGATCCTTAAGGAACTCTTGCTTTTGATCCAGCCAATACTCGTTTTCACATCGGACGAGATTGCCGAAAACCTTCTCCCTCTCGGCCTTCTCCCCAGCGGGGAAACCGATGCAACCGCATGGATACAAGGCGAAGCTTACCCGCCACTGATTCCCGGACGGAGAGATGAAACCCTCGAAAAAAGTATGGAAGAGCTGCTGGTTTATCGTCAGGAGTTTGGCCGGATCATTGACGACCTAAGGAAAAAAAAGGAAGCAGGGTCGGGCCTTGATGTCGAAGTATCTTTTATCACAGGGGAAAACACGATTCCCGGGGCATGGAAGCATTTTCCACCGGACTATCCGGCCATGTTCCTCATCGTCTCTGGATTCTCTTTCCTGAAAGAGGTGCCGGAAAAAGAGGAACAAACCATCCTTGCGATGACAGAAAGTCAGGCTCTTCCGGGTGCAAAATGGATGATACGTCGGGCTTCGGGAACCAAGTGCGAACGGTGCTGGATGGTGACACCCGCCACTGGAGACAACCCGGAGCACCTCCCTTTATGTCACCGGTGCTTCCCGATCGTCCAGGAAGCAAAACGCCATGAAGAAGGCTCCTCCAATGGAGCCTAGCCGGGAAACAACTGCCTCCTGGAAATTCAGCTGGTGGATCTACATACTGATTGCAGCAACTGTTTTTCTCCTCGACCAGCTCACGAAAAACTGGATCCACCAGTCTCTCTTTCCGGGAGAGGCCATCGTGGTCATTCCCCATTTTTTCCAGATCGTCTCTGTCAGGAACACCGGGATTGTCTTCGGGATGTTTCAGGGGGACGGAGAGAACCTTCATCGGATGATTCTTGTGGGGGTGACCGTTGCGGCCGCGGCGGGGATCATTTATTATAGTTCCAGAAGGCGGCGTGAAAGAGGATTTGAGTTCCTCCCCCTGGCGCTGGTTCTGGGAGGTGCCCTCGGAAACCTGAGTGACAGGGTTCTGGGGGGCCGGGTCGTGGATTTTCTCGATTTCCAGGTCGCAGGTCATCACTGGCCGGCTTTTAATATTGCGGATTCGGCCATTGTCATCGGTGTTTCCCTGCTCGTGGGTCTCGGATTGTTCCCGACACCTTCCGGAACGTCTCCGGAATCATCACCCGGAAAACCTCAAAACCCCGGCAATACGACTCACTAGGAAAGATTTGAATGAAAAAAAGTACGACGGGCAAAGGAGGTCTCTCCATGGACAACGCTGCAAAGCAGTTAACGCCCAGAATACAAATTGCCCTTGAGAACAAAGAGTGGCTCAAGGCCTATAATCTTTGCCTGGCCCTTCTCGCCTCCGACCCCAAATCGGAAGTGGGCAGATATTGTCTGATCGACTCTCTCATCATGGCCGAACGCTTTGACCTTGCCATGACAAAAGTCCGTGAATTCCTGCAGGAAATGCCGAAAAACAATCGTCTGTCGCTCTATCTTCTCCATCTTCTGGTCTATCACCGGGAATTCGAAGAGGCGACGACCGTCGGGCGCATGCTCCTGAAAAGAACCCTTTCCACCTCCGAACAGCGCGATGCCATGCTCCATACGGCTTTTGCCCTGCACGGAAAAGGCGAAATCCGTCAGGCCGTTCGGCTTTTAAACGCTCTTCTCGAAGAAGATCCCCTGAACACCGATGCCTTTGAAACCATTGGGAAAATCTTTTTTGAACAGGGCCATCTTGACGAGGCCGAAAGAATCTTTCTTGAGCTTTCCGAAGTGGATCCCACCCACCCAAGGGTCCATCAGCTTCTTGGTCTTCTTTATTCAGAGCAGGGAAAGTGGGAAGAGGCCATTCTGGAGTGGGAAGATGCTCTGGAAATCTCTCCGAGTGACGAGATTCTCCGGGAACTTGGCTGGTCTCTGTCCATGGCCGGAGAAAAAGATGCCGCCATTTCCATGCTTGAAGAAGCACTCTCCCTCAACCCAATGAACCTTCAGGCAAGGATTGATCTCGGATCGGTCCTGATGGACCAGAAGAACATCGAACGGGCCATCTCCGAATGGAAGATTGCCCAGACACAGGATCCCGGAAACAGCATGATCCGCCTGTATCTGGAAAATGCCCAGAAAGCCGCTGCAAGGACCACAGACGCTGCCACACCCAGAAAACGGTCCCGAAAAAAAGGGGATGCCTGAGACTTCCCGGCCTCATCCCGAACAGGGAGAGTTCCGGGAGTACAAGGTCCCCAGAATTGAAACACCCAGAAGGGTTGACCATTACCTTGTCGCCCAGTGCGTTCCCTTTTCCCGCTCAAGAGTTCATAAACTCATGGAGGAAGGGCTTGTCCTCGTTAACGGCCAGATGGTATCCCCTTCCCACAAGGTCAGGATGGGGGATACCATTCAGCTTTTGATCCCGCCTCCCCGCCAGCAGATGGATCTTCCCCAAAAAATGGATCTTCAGATCCTCTACGAAGATGAGGTCGTCCTTGTCCTGAACAAACCGGCCGGTCTTGTCGTACACCCGGCTCCCGGTCACCCCAACGGAACGCTCGTCAATGGCCTTCTAGCCCATTTCGGTCAAAATAATGAAAGTCCTGTCAGTGACCTTGCGGAATTGGCATTTGAAGCAAAGGAAACCGACTTGGAAGAAAAGGCTCCTCCGGCCGAAGGCGATGATGGAGAGGCTCCCGGAAAATTGGCGCGGGCGGGGCTCGTCCATCGTCTTGACCAGGATACCTCTGGAGTGATGGTCATTGGCAAAACAGAACACGCCGTCAACAATCTGATGGTCCAGTTCAGGGACAGGATCGTCTCAAAGCGTTATTTGGCGCTGGTCTCCGGAATCCCAAAAAAACGCAGGGGAGAGATCGATGCCCCTCTTGGAAGGTCTTCCCATGACCGGAAAATGTTTGCCGTGCGAGAAGACGGAAAACAGTCGACCACACGCTATCGGGTCATCACCTCCTATCGGGAGAATTGCGCCTTGGTGGACATTACGCTTCTCACCGGAAGAACCCACCAGATCCGGGTCCACTTCAAGCATATCGGACATCCCCTTTTGGGTGACAAGGTCTATGCCGGAAAAAATGCCGGCTCTCCAGAACGTTATCCCCGTCAAATGCTCCATGCCGCCAAACTGACCTTTCTCCATCCCGAGACTGGGGTCGAGCTCGCCTTTGAAGCACCACTTCCGGATGACTTCTCCCGGGCGCTCGCACGGCTGACGCCCTTGGAGCATTCTGGAACCCCTCAATAAAAAAGGGGGTCAGGACCCAAGTCCCGACCCCCTACTGAAGTTTGCCCGATCTCAAAAACGGGACAAATTTTTTACAAGAGCCTCATCACCATACCCGTCAACGGTTTTGGATAAAAGTAAGTCGACTTCTGCGGCATCAGCTCGCCCCGGAGAGAAACATCCTCTACCACCCGGGCACCGGTCGGTCTCAGGATAAAGGCCACAGGATATTCACCCGCACGAATCTTCTTGATGACTTCATCTGCGGATTTGCTGTATCGAAGAAGATCTTCCTTCGCCACACGCTCTCGGGTCACGGAAAGGACTTCGGCGAGCACCCCTTCCTGGAGCCAATAGCTGTCAAGTGCCTGAACCCCTGGCCCTTTGGCACGGGGAAGCGAAACAATCCGGTATTCCACAGGGGATCCCCCGACCATACCGAAGAGAATTTCTCCGGGAGGGGATTCGAGAAGGGCTTTCTGGAAGGCAGTCTCCTGGCCAACGGGAAACGTAGCCACCGTCTTGAGCGGGCTTTTGGAACCAGTCAGGGCAGCCCATGGGTTTTCACCCACGTTATGCACCATCCGGTGTGTCGGAAGAACGGTCAACCCGGGGTTTTCCATCGCAACGAGAAACACTGTCACGAATTCAAATGGAGCGTTCGGACCGGCGTTAGGATCTTCTTTCCTGCGTTCGTTCCTGTAGGCGAGATAGGTTTCATACCGATGATGCCCGTCGGCAATAAAAAGCGGAGTCGATGGAAAGAATGCGGATACAGCCGAAACCACTTTGGGATCTGTGACGGACGCAACCTCGTGAATGACTCCATCTCCATCGACACAACGAAACCTCGGGACGGACGCGGAAGAAAGACTTCCCATGATTTTGGCCGAAGGATCTGAATAGACACAGTAGATCTGGCTAAAAGAGGCTTTTGTGGCACGGAAAAGAGCCATACGGTCTTCTTTAGGGCCGGCAAGGGTTCTTTCGTGGGGATAAACGACCTTTTTTTCCCACTCTTCAAGACGGACGCGTCCGATAAATCCCTCTACCGTCCGAAGCTCGTTTTCCGGTCCGAAACGATAGCTCATTTTATAGGTGTAGAAGGCAGGAACGGAATCTTCGACCAAAACGCCCTCGGAGATCATCCGGGCCAGATCGGAAGCCGCCTGGGAATAGCGGTTTTTTCCGGGGACCTCTCCCTCAAAACCTTTGGGGAGCTCGAGCCGAATGACGTTGTTCGGATCTTTTTTGTAAAACTCCTCCTGGGCTTCCTTCGAGATAATGTCGTAGGGAGGGGTGGTTAATGATTCCATTTTTCCCTTGAGGGAATCCGGGTAAACAAGACCTTTGAATGGTTGCACTTCTGCCAAGGTAAAATCCTTTCAGATGGATGGGTGGAATACAGGGTGAAACATCATTGGACGGCCCGGATCTTCAGAGATCCCGGTCGATGATAAAATCAGACAATGCCAGAAGATTTTGCCGATGAGAAGAGTCGGGGAAGTAGTCCAGGGCAGCACGGGCCTGATTCATGAACCCTGTCGCGCGCGACAGGGCATATTCGAGCGACGATGTCTCTTTCATGAACGAGAGGACCATTTTCAGGTCACCCGGAGAAAGATCCCCCTTGCCCATGCAGGAAATGATCTTCTCCCGGTCCGAAGGAGAGACAGCAGACAGGCAATGGAGCAGAGGCAGGGTCATTTTTCCCTCGGAAAGATCTTTTCCAAGAGTTTTCCCAAGCCTCTCCTCCTTGGCCATATAATCAAGCGCATCGTCCGCAACCTGAAAAGCCATTCCGGCAAAGTAGCCATAATCCTCAAGAGCTTTTCGGCCTGCGGCATCAAGCCCGCCCAGAATGCCTCCCATCCGGCATGTTCCGGCTGTGAGGGCGGCGGTCTTTCTCGCGACAACTTCCAGATACTCTTCTTCCGTTGCCTGGGGGTTGTTATCCAGCATCAACTCCAGGATTTCTCCTTCTGACATCTGCCGGCACGCCAGGGTCAGGATATCGTTGATCTCATGGTCATGGATGCCTGTGGCGATGTACAGGGCTGTCGCATAAAGATAGTCCCCCACCAGAATGGCCGCCTGATTGCCCCAAACCTGATTGGCCGCCGGTTTGCCGCGGCGAATCTCGGCATGGTCCACAACATCATCGTGGAGAAGCGTTGCCGTATGGATAAACTCTACAGCTGCGGACAGGAGAACCATATTTGACCCGTCATAACCCGACAGTCTGGAGGATATAATCAGGAGCATCGGCCTCAGACGCTTGCCACCGCTTCCGAACAGATGAGCCGTCACATCGCGTATTGTGCTATTGGCGTCGAGCGTCAGGCCGTGAAGGGAGCTCTCTACAGCCTTCAGGTCCGTGGCGTAATCCGTCCAAACATTTCTCAGGCTTTCCATCGCAAGGGGATTCATGCGTTATAAATTAAGGCTTTTCCAGAGAACTTGTCAATCAAAAAATCAGGGCTGCAGATTCGAAGAATGAAGCGGATGTTTTTCATGCTTCAGGTTCTTCTGTTATCTTATCATATTCAAAAATGATTTAATCTAAAACAAGAAGTGGTCTTTAATGGTTTTTTTGACTCTTTTTTGCCCTCGAACCGCCACCAAAACTGATACGGTTCTCCCTTTTCTCACTCACAACGATTTTTGAAAGAGAATAACGATACATAGTTTTATCAGGTCGGGATTTCATTCAATGGTTGAGAAGAAACAGCACTGTTGAGCGAATGTGTGGCCAAATCAGGATCCGATCCAGACAACGCTGTGTTCTTCCGGGACGGAGTTGATCTATAACCTCTTGATCGGGTTCAGGGCGACACGCATTATGAGCCATGGCTGGATCGAACGATAGCGGAGCTGAATCTTAAAACATCCCCGGAAACGGATCAGGGCGCTTGGACCCGATTCTCAATCGGCATTCGACTTTCCAAGAAGGCTTTCCGTACCACCCTGCTGCTGATATGATTGGAGGAGGAGGTATCCCATGAGCGAGGACCCAAGAACATTTCAGCAGACTCAGGTCGGAAAAGACCTTCAGAAATCCCAGGGTCCCATTCCCTACTGGATGATGGTCCTGACCGCTATTGTCTACAGTGTGGCTTTGATACTGTCCCTTCCCCTATTTGGAAACCGCCACACGCCCACCAACAGACCCCCAACTTTCCTGAACAAAACCCATACCAGAGCTTGGGTCGACTACGGGACAGTTGCTGGAGCGGCCTACCTTGGTGTTGGGTTTTATGTCATTTATTACATGATGATGATCCGTCCCAAGAAGAGAAAAAATCACAATAGCCAGTTTCCCGAGGAATGAGCTCCTTGGAAGAGGATCTTTTCCCGGAGACCGTTCTCTCCCCCCCGCCTCCCCGTCGCAATTTGCTTCCGGCCGTTTTGTATGGCCTGACCTGGATCACCACCACCGGCGCAGGAGCGATGCTTTCCGGACAGAATCCCCTGGACTTTCCTGGGGGATTTTTAAAAGGGTTGCCTTTTTCCTTCACGCTCATGGCCATCCTGACACTCCATGAGGCGGGGCATTACCTCGTGGCCCGCTGGTACAATGTGCCGACAAGCTGGCCCTACTTCATCCCCGCACCCACCCTGATCGGAACCTTTGGAGCCATTATCCGGACACCCCCGGCACCAACGTCCTCCAATGTCCTTTTTGACATCGCCGCTGCTGGCCCAGTGGCCGGACTCATTCCGGCGATCATTGCACTCATCGCGGGAGTCCATTCATCTACCGTTGTCAGCACCATTCCCCCAGCGGGAGGTGGTCAACTCGAGCTGGGAGAATCCCTGCTTTTTAAAGCCGTGGGAGCTCTTTTCGGACCTCAAAACATCCATGGAGAGCTTCTTCTGTCTCCAATTGCTTTTGCCGGATGGATGGGTCTTCTCATTACGTCCCTGAATCTCATTCCGGCAGGTCAGCTCGACGGAGGTCACGTTTTTTACGCGTTTTTCGGAAAACGGCTCCACCGGGCAGCAAGACCTGTCATTTTGTCCATTCTATTGATTCTCGGGTGGGAAACATGGCATGGATGGATCGTATGGGCGGTACTTCTGTTCGTCATGGGAGCCGGACATCCGCCCGGCATCGCTCATGACATGGGACTCTCAAAACGCAGGAAAATTCTCGGAGTTCTTCTTTTTATCGTCGAATGCCTGATCTTCGTTCCCTCTCCCCTGAAGGGAAGCTAGCGCCTCCCCTTCAGATTGCCAGAGTCGAAATCATTTCTGGATGGATAAGGCCATTTGAGGCGACAATACATCCACTCTTCAATGTATGAGGGGATCCGTCCCGATCGGTAACGGTCCCTCCGGCCTCCCGTACAATCAGGCTTCCCGCTGCGGTATCCCATGGTGAAAGCCCCAATTCCCAAAATCCGTCGAGCGCCCCTGTGGCGACATAGCATAGATCGAGAGCCGCCGACCCTGTTCTCCGGATTCCATGACATTTTTTCCAGAAGCGGTCAAAAAATGGCATGTTGTTCCTTTCAGGATCGTCTCTTCTCGCAGCGGCAAATCCTGTGCACAAAAGAGCGGCCGACAGCTTCGGCGTCTTGGAAACCTGGAGCGGCTCACCATTCAGGGTTGCACCTTTTCCTTTTTCCGCCTCAAATGTCTGGCGACGGATCGGATCGTGAATGATTCCGTACTGGAGGACACCCTTTTGCTCAAAGCCAATGGAAATGCAAAAAAAGGGAAAGTGATGGGCGAAATTGGTCGTTCCGTCGAGAGGATCAATCACCCACCGGTACTCGGCTTCTGATCGGACCTCCCCTCCTTCCTCCCCCAGAATTCCGTCCCCGGGAAAACTTTCCTCGATAATGGCAACAATCCCTTTTTCCGAAGCCAGATCGATTTCCGTTACAAGATCCATTTCATTTTTATAAGAGATCGTCAGACGACGATCAAAACCGGCCATGATCAGTGGACGAACCTGCTCAATGGCAGCCCTGCCCACTGACCGGACCTTTGCCAAATCCCTCATTGACTTCCTTTCCGGCACATGCGTTCACCGTTTCCCAAAAAGGCCAAGCGATCCCATTAGAAACACGATCAAGGATATCCTACAGACACCATCTTATGATAGACTCGCTCGTTAGGAACTTAAAATGGGAGCAACTGGCTTCACCTATGACCGTCTGGATTCAGCCACCCGGATCCAGCTTAAAATACCTACCTGGGAGCCAACGATGTTCGTAACGATCACATTCATACGGTGGTTGCATCTCGTGGGGGCCGCGGCTCTTGTCGGCGGAATGGTCCTCCAGCTCTTCGTCCTGTCACCCCTGCTTTCGGGAATTGACCCTTCTGTCAGAGGGAAGCTGGCCAAAAAAGCTTCAGAGTTCTATCTTCCCGTCTTTTGGGTCAGCATGGCTCTTTTGATCATCACAGGGGCCTTTGTCATTTTTGATCGCCTTGTCTCACTGGAGAACATGGTGTTCCCCTACAAGAATTCCTATGAGACATTCTGGCTTCTGAAACTGAGTTTTGTCGGCGCCATCGGCATCCTGGGCATCCTGACCGCCAAAATGTCCGGAGAAATTCGAGGACTTTCGCTGAAACAGCTCGAGACAACCGCCGACTCACGGATGATTGATGAGCTCGAAGTCCAGAAATCGGCTCTCAGACGACGGGTGAGCCTTTTAAGAAATATCAATGTCATGCTGGGCATTTTTGTCCTTCTCTGGGCTGCAGTCCTCCAAAATATTTTTGGTCTTCTCATCCTTCGCTGACCAACCTTTTCCTATAAGGAGAATCCTTTTGCCCGAAAACTTTCTTCGTCCGGTCTATCACCAGTCCTTTCTGGATCGAAAGATCCCCACAACCATGGCGACGCAGCACCCGGACAATGCAAGCGCTCCATACTGGAAATCCAACGGAGAAGCCTTTATCAGCACACTCGACGAGCTTGAGGAGTGCTTTCGCAGTTATACCGATATCGGCTGCCAGGAATATATGTGGGACTGGGAAGGAAAGTATGTTGACGAAGGGGTGGTAGACAAACTCTTTTCCTCATATCACGAGTATTTTCAAAAATATCAGCTGGGAAAGGATGTCTTTCTCACCTTCAGGCTTCCCAACATCTGGTATGAAAAAGGATACCGGATCGCCAGGGCTTACATTGGCATTCTGACCTTCGCGGATCTGGCTCGCGATCTCGGACTGAACTCTCCTCCTGTTTTTGAAGTGATTTTGCCAATGACGGACGAAGCCCAGAAAATGCTTCACCTCAAGACCACGTTCCAGAAGATCGCCCGACTCAAAAGCCAGGTCTTTGACGAGGTTCCGCTTGAACAGGAGACGGATTCTTCCTATCTCCAGGTGATCCCCCTCATAGAAGGCGTACCACAGCTGACGGCATCCCACAACATACTGAACGAGTATGCCCAGATCCATGAACAGGCCTATGGGGAAAAGCCTCCCTACATTCGGCCGTTTATCGCCCGATCCGATCCAGCACTGAACTCCGGATTCATTCCTGCCACGATCGCCGCCAAGGTCGCCCTCTCCGAGTACTATAAATTCGGAAAAGAATCCGGCATCGGCATTTATCCCATCATGGGTGTCGGTTCACTCCCATTTCGCGGAGGCCTTTCGCCCAATACCGTCCCCCAATTTGCGGAGGAATATGCCGGCGTCCGGACAGTCACACTCCAGTCGGCCTTCCGCTACGACTATCCCCTCGAAAAGGTTCGGGAGGCAGTACACCTTCTGAACAGGACCCTTCCTTTCACAACTCCTCTTTCCTATTCCGAAAAGGAAATCCGGGAGGGGGAACGACTCGCGACGATCTTTTCCGAGATCTATCAGAAAACGGTGGAAGAAATCGCCGATACCATCAACCTCGTATCGGAACATATCCCTTCCAGAAGGGAACGACGCCTGCATATCGGCCTGTTCGGGTATTCCAGGGGAATTGGACAAAAACGTCTCCCCCGAGCCATCGGATTTACGGCATCGCTCTACTCCCTGGGGATCCCTCCGGAACTCATTTCTCTCGGCAGGGGAATCCAGCAGGCCTTGTCCGAAGGGCTTGAAGAATCCCTCGCCACATTCTGTCGCTCCCTCAAGGAAGATGTGCGTCAGGCAGGTTTTTATCTGAACAGGGAAAATCTCAGATTCCTGTCTTCCGAAAACACGGCATGGGAAATGATTGCCCAGGACATTTCCATAGCGGAGTCATTCTTCAAGATAGAGCTGGGACCGGTGACGATTGAACATTATCTCCATCGCAACATTGTTTCGAGCATTTACTTTCTCTTGCAGGAAAACAAGAACATCACCCCGTACCTGCAAGATGCGGCCATTCTCAGAAAATCGCTTGGCTAATCCGGAGATAGCATGAAACCTCTCGAGAATCGACTTTTTCTCCGTGTGGTGATCCCAACACTCATCACTGTCCTGATCTCGTGGATCCTTTACACAGTCAAGGATCCACTCATGAAAGGGGCCGCTTCTGTCGCCCTTCTTTTCTTTCTCACCTTTTTTATTTTTGTCCTCAGAAAGCAGTACCAAAACAGGCAGGACTTCAAGATTCCCACCTGGCTCTTCATCACACTGATTTTCATCTTCATTTCTTTCTTTTCTTTTGTCGGAGCGATTCCCATCATCACCATGTTTACCCATCCACCGGCCGATATCCCTTAAAGTCACTGTGGCGGAGTTACCACATTAGTGACAACTCCGTCACTCTATTCCTCTAACAATCCTGTCCGATAAGACCCATAAGGGGAACGGACAAGTCCCGTGGATGCTGAATCCAAGGACCATCCCTCCCCTCCCGTTTCATTCTGGCATAAAAAGTGCTTCTGATAAGGCCAGAAAACCTATGGAAGGAGTGACTCATGAGCGGAACAGTCCGGAATCAAAGAACATTAAAACAAACAGTTGTTCTCGAAGGGATAGGCTTACATCAGGGGCTCCCCGCCAAAGCCACAATCCACCCCGCCCCGGTCAATACAGGAATTGTTTTTGTACGTGAGGATCTTGGTGGCAAGACCGTTCGCGCTCATGTGGAAAATGTTTCTTCAAGCAAATCTGTCCTTTCAACCGTCCTTGCCGAGAACAATGCTGAAATTCAGACAGTGGAACACCTTCTGTCCGCGGCAACCGGCCTTTACCTAGACAATATGATTGTCTCCCTCTCCGGTCCGGAGATGCCTATCCTCGACGGAAGCGCTCTCAACTTTATCCAGGCTTTTCGCAAGGCAGGAATTGTGGAGCAAACCTCCCCGGCAAGACTTCTCGCAATCACAAGACCTGTCTCTTTTGTCCACGGAAACAAGGAAATTCATGCAGAGCCATCTTCCCAATTCGAAGTCCATTATGAAATTGATTTTTTTGGAAAGCTTGTTCAGGATTTTTCTTTCCGACTGACAAAACATCGCTTCCAGCAGGAAATCGCTCCATCAAAAACCTTCTGTTTCGCCTCCGATGTCGAGAAAATGCAGGCTGCGGGAATGGCCAAGGGCGGTTCCTTTCAAAACGCACTTGTCTATGGGGATCAGGGACTCTTGAATCCGGAAGCACAAACTTTTGAAAACGAGTTCGTACGCCATAAAATCCTGGATTTTCTCGGAGACATGAGACTCGCCGGAGCGCCCATCATCGGCAAATTCACTGTCAAACGCGGCGGACATGCTTTCCACACCAAGTTTCTCTCTCATCTCCTTTCGGAAAATCTTCTGGAAGAGATTGATCACGTACCGGTCTATCAAGATTCTTCCATGGAACTTGCGCTCCATTGGGCCTGATTACGACATAATAAAGACATAAAAAAAGGGTACCAGGTTTTCCTGGTACCCTTTTTTACTTTCATCCCGATGGGACCTACCTTCTTTCGATCTCCTTTACCAGCCCCTTTACCGCTACCGCCGCATCTTTTTCAAAGGAAGCCGGTACTGCAGGAAAGAACATATAGACATAACCCCTTGCTTCACCATAGCCTGTCCAGATGATCTCATCATCCTCCGTATCCCAGATTCGTCCGAATAACCTCACATGTTCCGCTCCCCCAGAAACTTCCGACAATCTGAGATCTGTTTGCAAAAGATACCGGACATGCAGCTTCTGTCCAAGCGGAGATAGACCCACAATCCCCCTTACAGTATCGGGAGCGGATTTTTTCTTGAGATTTTTTAAAATCTCCGCAACGGATGGATCTTTCAAATACCCGCTGACAACATCCGGACCAACGATTTGCGACTTTCCGAAGTCTGAAGCAAGATCTTTTGCAAGTTCCGTCCCCAACCACTTCGTTTCGGATGAAATCCCTTCTGACTGACCAACAGGAAGAACAGCCAATCGGCCATTCGTAATCAGGGACGGAGTAAATTTTTCTGTTTTCCACTCGATCACTGAGAGATTGTTGATCGTTTTATGGCAAGACGATAAACTGATCAAAATCAAGAACAACGGGAAAAATGTGTTTGGATTGTTAGCTTTCCGGGCTGTCCGATTCTTCCGGATGGTCAAGAAGCTGGCGAAAATCCGGGGCATCCGGCATTTGATCAAGAACTTCCTCCTTTACAAAAATAGGCGCTTTGGCCCTTAGCGCAACGGCAATCGCGTCACTAGGACGGGCATCGATGGAAAATTCCGAATCTTTCGATAACAGGTGAAGGGCGGCATAAAAAGTCCCTTCTTCCACCCGGGAGATCACGACGGACAACACTTTCACATCCAAATGTTCCAGAAGGGCATTGAACAGATCATGTGTCTGCGGCCGCTCCGGGGGTTGATTCGCTCTCCCCATTGATATGGACTGGGCTTCAAACGGACCAATCCATATTGGTAAAGTATGTTCTTTCTCCAAGTCCTGCAAAATCAGGATGTAAGACTTTGTCATCCCGTCAAATATAATCTCTCTTACCTCGAATTCCAGCATGGTGGATCTCCTTTCCAGTTAACCAATGGTATCTCCCGCGGAGAGGAACTTCAACTTTTTGATCCTGCTCAAAATGGCTCTCTTAAATCTTTCAGTTGACCACACGGTTCCTTAACAAATAGAATAACAGGTGTTTTTCTGATTACACCGGTTGGAACCGACTATCGTTCCCGAAAAGGTCTTTCCTTGAATTGAGCATCTGAATTTTTGAGAAGATATTCCTGTCAACAATGAGCTATTCTGGAGAATTCTTTCATGCCCAAACTTACAATTACAGAACTGAACAAATCGGTAGAGATCGAAACTGGCGTTCCCATTTTGATCTCCCTGATGGTTCAGGGAATTTCATTTGGATTTGTTTGCGGCGGAAATGCCGCATGCGGTACCTGTAACCTCATCATCAAGGAAGGGGCAGAGACCCTCAAGCCCAGAAATGCCAAAGAAGGTTTCCTCGCAAAAGCCATGATGCTGGCCGATGACAACAGGCTCGCTTGCCAGACAGAAATGGGCTCTGGAGACCTGACAGTCTCCGTACCGGCACTTGGTCGCCCTCAGACCCCCTTTTCAATGCCATTTCCCAAATAAATAAAAGCCCTGGAGCCCTTAAATACCTCTCCAGGGCTTTTCCCTATTCCCCAAACCGGGTCTAGTGTATCGGTCAGATCCCTTCTTTCTCTTTCCTGATCCAAAACAAAAAAGACTTGTCCTTTTCTTCACTTTTCAGCAGAGTGTGTCCTGTTTTTTTGGTCCATGCCTCCATATCCGGACGACTGCCTGGGTCCGTTGAAATCATCAGAACAATTTCACCCACATTCATTTCGTTGATTTGTTTCCTGGTTTTTAGTACCGGCATGGGACACATCATTCCGGAACAGTCCAGTTTTACCGACTCGATATAATCCACTCAATTCTCCTTCACGCTATCCAATAATTCTCTTAACTTATTACAAAAAATAACAAATAAATGCGTTGACAATCCCCATTGTTCATGTTACGTTTCATTTATGAAACATGACTGATCACTTTTGAAATCATGTTTCATGGCTTTTCTAACATTCAAACCCAATGAACCACTAGGGGATATGATCCGGTTCCCAAGAGAGCATGGAGCATGTTCATTCAGAAGGAGCTCATCATGAAAAGAATTTCTGATTCCGGCGGTGTAGCCTTCACTTATGTTTCTGTAATCGGCACACTGGTAGCACTGGTGATCGTTTTTGGACATTTTTATGCAGTTGCCAACCACACACCCATCGGTGGATTGTAAAACGACCTCCTCCTCAAATCCATCCCTACGAGAATCTCTCTAAAAAAAGGGCGACCCATTCCGGGTTGCCCTTTTTTTGGAAAACCATTTACCATCATAGATTATTCCCTAAAATCCTTGGAAAGACTCACTTTGTTCGCCAGCCGAACTCTTTTCCCCAGGCGCAACAACCTCTTTACTCATCATCAAACCCGAGTCCTCAATCAATGGTTCTTCCTGGTCAGAAGGAAATGCCTCACGAGCCTGTAAAGTCTCAGTCATCTTGGTAGGGGCTTCGTGATCCAGATTTTCAGGAGCTGTTTCCGTCATTTCCCCGGTTCTCTCGCCCGGCTCATGGATGACTTCTTCAGCCATATGACTTTTATGAATTCCTGGTTCTTCCTGCAATGGTTCATCTGTCTTTTTTGTTTCACCATCCCGGCCACTGACCACTTCCCAGGCATTCTTGGCCGCAAGGATGGAAGCTCCCCTTTTGGTCGTTGTCTCCCCGGAGGCCAAAAGCTCCTCCTTCACAAAAGCTCCAACCCTGAAGCGTCTCTGGTGGGGAGGACCAAATTCTTCGATAACACGATATTCCGGTTGAACTCCATGGCTCCTTTGACACCATTTCTGCACAAGCATCTTGTAGTTCAAGGAGGGAGGCCGGCGAGGCACCAGGACAGAGGCAATGCTCGCTTCGGGCTCTTTTCTTTCCTTACCGTCTTTCGCTTCCTTGATCACATTGGCCTGTTCAAGACCAATGACAATTTCCCGAAGAGGCTGGGCAAACCAAGGGATCAGAATCTGTCGAACCGTTTCAAGGCCATACTCAAGATATAGACATGCTGTCAGGGATTCCAGGGTATCAGCCAGAATTGACGGATTATCCCGGTCTCCCGATGAATGGCTTCCCTTCCCCAAAATCATGAAAGAACCCAGATCCATTCGCCTTGCAATCGAAGCCAAAATCTGTGTACTGACGATGCTCGAGAAAATCTGGCCAATATCCCCTTCATTAGCGGTGGGCCAAGTGTTCAAGAGATACTCGCTCACAATCAGTCCAATGACTCGGTCTCCTAAAAACTCCAGGCGTTCATAGTTTGGAACAGGATTTTTTCTGCCTCTTTCGTGAGATGCGGACCGATGGGTCAACGCCTCTTCAATCCTAAGGTTTTCCTTTACAGGAAGTCCCAGAATACGAATGAGTAATTCGGGTGATCGGGGAAGGGTCTTCCCCCGATATTCAAACAATACTGCCTCCTCTTCGAATTACCGAAATCAAATTGTGAACACAATATAACGGACGACATTCTCCCACAAAAAGGACTTTCAAATCCAACAGATTCTTCCATTTTTCAGATCGATACCAATTTTACAGCCATGACGTCCTGCATGGACAGGCTTGATTCCTCACCCCCCTGTTCGATACATACGCTTTCACCATTTAAAGAAATGACTTTACCTTCTATCGAGCCCCAGGACAGGAACCCTCCAGGAAAACTTCTCTCTATCAAGACAGGCAAATCCCGTTGCTGGGCCCACGACAGAAGATCCTTCTGATATCGGTGGGCGCTCGTTCCTCCCCATCCGCACCACATTCTGAGAACACCTTCATCATGGGAAGAAAGGGATTTTTCAAATAATTTTGTCAGTATTCCCCTCATTGCGTCCACATCACCCATAGCCCGGTGGGGATTATCATGAACCACCCCCATAGTCCGGACAAGTTCAGTCAACTTATAGGACGAAAGCTCAGGTTTCATCCTGCGGAAAAGAGCAAGAGAGTCGATTCCAGGATTCCCTAAAGGGATTTCGCCTTGCCGGATCAGGTCCCTGTTGATCATTCCCAAATCAAAAGACAGATTATGGGCCACAACGATCGCGTTTATCAGATGATTCTTCCATTTCCCGTATAACGCTTTCAAGGGAGGATAGCCTATGGTCATTTCTGTTGTAATCCCATTGATCCGGCTGACTTCCTCCGGAATGGCCCCCTGACCACCGACCATGCTTTCCCCCCGGAACACCTCGACATCACCCTGCCAGACGGATAATCCCCACTCCACGACTCTCGCCTCCGGGTCCCGTAACAGACCCGATGTCTCCACGTCGAGATACGCAATGTTCAACCGGTCCCCCTTCAAGATTCTTCATTCCCGGATAAGGAGATCGTTCCGGCTCCAAGAATGATCTCCCTATCAAACAATATTGCACCAACCTGTCCTGGAGAAACCCAAGGAGAAGGTTCCATAAGAGTCAGTCCAACCTTTTTCTGGCCAGGAGAATACCAGGATATCTGGCAAGCCACCGGTTTCATTGAGGACCTGAAAACGACCGACAAGGGGGTTTTAATGGAATCGGGATCTGGACCACTCCAATCTTCAAGGATACATTCCTCAACAGAAAGGCTCTCTTTCGAACCAAGAACGACTTGCTTCCTTTCGGGAATAATATCGAGGACATACACTCGTTCTCCAAACCCTGTTCCCATCCCTCTTCGTTGACCTCGCGTAAGTCCCAGACCACCTTCCATCGATCCGATCTTTTCCCCCGATTGCCCGACGGCTTCCCATTGTCCCTTCATTTCCAAGGGAATCCAGCGATCAAGGTAAGACTTCAGATTTTTATCCGACACAAAACAAGCTTCCATGTTTTCAACCATCTCTGAAACCGGAAAACCGGAATTTCTGGCAATCTCCCGGACTTCTTCCTTCGTCAATTCTGCCAAGGGCCATTCAAGTCGCTCAATTTCAGACGACTGAAGCTTTGCCAAAAAATAGGACTGGTCTTTTTTGGAATCTTTCCCTTTCGCAACATGGAAAGCTCCCGTAAGAGGGGAATGGGTCTTTCTGGCATAATGACCTGTTGCGACTTTCTGAATATTCAGGGAATCGGCAAGCGCCATCAACTCATGGATCTTCACCTGAGCATTGCATGTCACGCAGGGATTCGGGGTTTGAGCCTTCAGATACTCCTCACGAAAGGGATCCATGACCTTTTTCCGGAACGCATCACGCCGGTCAACCATGATAAATGGGATCGAAAGAATTTCTTCGCAGAGGTATTTGACCATGGGCACATGACAGCATCCCCGTTCGGACCAGGGACGGGAGGTTTCGGGAGATGTCCCGCATTCAGACTGATCTTGTGGGTCCCATATTTCGATGATAGCCCCGGTAACGTCATATCCTGCCTGTTGCATCTTCAGGGCGGCCACAGCGGAATCCACTCCTCCGCTCATTCCAACCAGGACTTTATTATTCATTTTCTTGTCTTGTCGGATTCTCCGCTCCCGGCTTCCGGCATTTCACATTGACCATTAAAGATCACCCCTTCCTCAACCAGCAATGATCTCGTCTGTATTTTTGCCCTGACTTTTGACGGTTTGACAAGATGGAGAGAATCCCCCGATTCGATTTCCCCGGTGATCTGGCCACCGCAAACCACAGTCCTGACCCGGACAGCTCCATCGATTTCGGCCGTTTCCCCAATGATCAGAGTGTGGTTTGAGATAATCTCCCCATCGACCTTTCCATCAATTCGCATGGTCCCTTCAAACTGGATCACACCTTTAAAGTAGGTTTCCTTCCCCAGGAAAGCCGTTATGTTTTTTCCGGACAAACCGGACTGGTTCTTGAACGAATTGCTTTCAGATGACATTATTCAGACCTTTCGCTTTCATAATCGGGAGTAAGACCCAATCGCCCAAGAAAGTCATTCAGATCCTTCTCATCCTGAATGTCGACCGTAATCTGAAACGCTTTTTTCACTGGTTTGATCCGGACAGCCCTTCCAAAACTTGACGTCAAGGTTTCCTGACTTGACACTGCCCATTCGGGAACGGCTTTTTTGGGAAACGTTTTTTTCCCAATATTCTTTTCAAGACTTCTGACAGAGAGACCCTCTTCTATAATGCTGTTTTCCCACTTCTTCTGCATCTGGGGGTCTTTGATGCCAAGCAGGATTTTTGCATGGCCCATATTCAACTCTCCGGTTTCCAGAAGGCCCAGCGTTTCAATAGGCAATGCAAGAATGCGGAGATAGTTTGCAATGGTAGAGCGTTTCATGCCCAAATGTTTGGCCAATTGTTCCTGTGTCCAGGTACATTCTTCAATCAACTGGTTCAGTCCCACGGCGATTTCAACAGGGTTCAGATCCGAACGCTGCAGATTTTCGACCAGAGCGATCTCGAGCAAACTGGTCTCCGGAATATCCTTGACGATTCCCGGAATCGTTTCCCAGCCCAAACGGCACGCTGCCCGGTACCGTCTTTCTCCGGCCACCAGGAAGTATCCCTCTCCCCGACTGGGAATTTTGGTCAAAATAATCGGCTGGAGAATTCCATGATTGGCCAGAGAGTCCATCATCTCAAGGAGCTCTTCTTCCCTGAAGGTCTTCCTCGGCTGATAGGGATTTCCCTGAATATCCGTTACCGGAATCATGAGGATATCCCCCTCATGGCTCGGTCCTTCTGGTTCAAAAAGAGAATCAAGCCCTCGTCCCAAACTGTTTTTAGCCATATGCAAGGATCTCCCGTGCCAAATGCAGATACGATTGGGCCCCGCGGCTCATCGCGTCATAGAGAAGAACTGGCTTACCGTGGCTTGGTGCCTCACCAAGAGTCACATTTCTGGGGATGATGCTTTTAAAAACCATCTCGGGAAAATGATTTTTCAACTCATCCAATACCTGATTCGAGAGTCTGTTTCTCTTGTCAAACATTGTTGGGAGTATTCCCTCGATTTCAAGGGAGGGATTCCATGACTTCCTGACCCGTTCAAGCGTTTTCAAAAGATGGGACAATCCTTCCAAAGCAAAAAACTCACATTGAACAGGTATTAAAACAGAATCGGCCGCGACCAGGGCATTAATCGTGATATAGCCAAGAGATGGAGGGCAATCCAGAAAAATAAAATCATAATCCGAAAGGGAACACTCTGCCATTTTTTTCCGAAGTGTCAGATGTGGATTTGACATTTTGGCCCCTTCAGCTTCAAATCCTGCCATCTGCATCGTTCCCGGCAACAGCGATAAGTACTTCAGACTTGTTTCCAGCATGCACTCACCCATCGATCGGGTTCCGGCAATAAACTGATAGGATGACGGTGCCGAAGGAGAAAGGGAGATACCCAAACCACTTGTCGTGTTTCCTTGAGGGTCCAGATCAATGATCAGAACTTTTTTTTCTTCAACAGCCAGGGACGCTGCAAGATTGATCGTTGTAGTCGTCTTCCCGACTCCACCCTTCTGATTTGCAACCGCCATGATTCTTGGCATTCAATCCTCCGCCCGAGCGATATACATAGTCTTTTTAGCCGATTGTTCCACGTGGAACAATCCTCATCAAAGGCCGGTTTGGCCAGACAAAAGAGCTTCTGAGACATAAAAGTCTGCCACTTTTCCAGACTGTCCGGATTCCTTAAAATCTTTGAATGTTATCCCATGAACAGCCATGGAAGAGCAAGTCAATAAAGGAAGATCCTCACCAAATTTTCGAATCCGGATCGGAGAGTACAGAGGCAATAGCGGTAAACACGCCTTCAAAAGATCTTCCCAGGAAACTGCCTTCGACCAGATATCGACTTGGCTCCCTGAAAGATACGGCTTAATCATCGTAATATCTTCCAGAACATGAACATTGGACAGTTTGAGGTTTCCGGCGGCATACAGTAGAAAGGTCATTTTTTTTTGGCGACGCTCAATTAAGAATATGGGCCTGGCAGGATTTAAAATGGCAAAAATGATTCCTGGAGATCCATTCCCGGATCCCAGATCTACAAGAGGAAAAGGATCATTCTGCAAGGAGAAATACCTGGAGGCACTCGCTGGCTCAAAAATGAGATTTTTTTGGATTTCGCTTTTGGTGTGGAATCCTGTCAAGCGAACCCTGGAGTTCCAATGGAGTAACAAGTCGCAATATTGATCCAGAAGACGTTCCTGTTCAGCCACCATGAACCGACTTTTGACGCTTCAGCCTCATCCTGAGAGCCTCAAGCGCTCCAGGGCTGACGCCTTTTACCTGACTTGCATCAGAAAAAGTCCGGGGGTTTGCCTTTCTCAGACGAACCATCATTTCAGTCGAAATCCCAGGGACATCTTCTTGCAGGATTGAAGGAGGAATGATCGTCTCGGCTGCCAATGGACTCCGCGAATCATGGATCTGAATATACCCCTCATATTTGACCTCAGACTCAAAAGCAATCTTCCAGGATATTGGCCATGAACACAAAGCGGAGGAATCTTCGGAAAAGAGATCATCAAAAGACATTTCAGGCCTTTTCAATTGATCAATCGCCTTTTTCCCGTCAATGACCTTACGGGAGATCTCTCCCCTCCCCGCAGAAAATTCCTCCATCTTTTGAAGGAATCCCTCTTTCTGGTCTTCCCCCAACAATCCAAGTTCAATGGCGACCGGAGAGAGACGCATATCCGCATTGTGATAGCGAAGGGAGAGACGATTTTCCGCTCTTGAGGTGAACATCCGATAAGGCTCGTCAATTCCCTGGGTTACAAGATCATCAACCATGACACCGAGATACGATAACGACCGGTCCGGATACCAGAAGGAAGAGCCGCGGGCATAAGCTGCCGCGTTGATTCCGGCTACAAGTCCCTGCCCCGCGGCCTCTTCATAACCAGTCGTCCCATTAATCTGCCCTGCAAGAAAAAGATTTTCCAGATGTTGAACCTTTAAACCATGATCAAGCTGGTCCGGAAAAACGAAGTCGTATTCCACCGCATAACCGGGGCGCATGATGGCGGCTCTTTCAAGACCGGGGATCGATGCGACGATCTGTTCCTGAACATCGACCGGTAGACTCGTGGAGATTCCGTTTGGATAGACCTCATCGATTCCAAGACCCTCCGGCTCAATAAAAATGTGGTGGGAGTCCCGGTCAGGAAACTTGACGATTTTATCTTCAATAGAAGGGCAATATCGGGGACCAATCCCGCGGATTTTTCCGCTGTAGAGGGGTGAGCGGTCAAGGTTGTTTCGGATGATCTCTGATGTTTGGGCCGTTGTCCTGGTCAGATGACAAGGAATTTGAGCACCTTCATAAAAAATCCCGGTTGTTTTTCCAGAGAAAAAAGAAGGAGGATCATCCCCAGGCTGAATCGTTAATTTTGCCCAGTCTATGGTTTTGCCTGATAATCTTGGTGGTGTCCCGGTTTTAAGGCGGCCGAGCTGAAGCCCCAGATCTTCCGATAGAGGTCTGGAAAGTCGTTTTGAAGCCCGGTCTCCGGATCGTCCTCCTTCAAGAGTGGAAAAGCCCTGATGAAGGATACCCGAGAGAAAGGTCCCCGTCGTCAAAACAAAGGACTTCCCGGAAATTCTGGTCTCGTCGTGAAGAAGAAGAGATTGGACCTTCCCCCCTATCACCTCAACGCCGACAACCTCTCCTTGCCTCAACGAGAGACCAGGATAGGACTCCAGAAGTCTTCTCGCCAAATCACGATAACGATACCGGTCGGTCTGGACCCGCAGAGCCTGAACAGCATAACCTTTCCGGGTATTCAGCATACGAAACTGGAGCCCGGACTGATCTGCAAGCCGTCCCATGCCCCCGCCCATAGCCTCAATTTCTGCAACAATATGCCCTTTACCGATCCCTCCCACGGAAGGATTGCAGGACATTTGCCCGATCATATCAAGATTCAGCGTGATCAGAAGAGTGCGGAGCCCCATCCGGCAGGAAGCCAAAGCAGCCTCAATACCAGAATGACCTCCTCCTACAACGACCACATCCCATGAATTCACGATTCCTCCAAACTACTTCCCGATACAAAAGGTTGAAAAGATCCGGTCATAAACTTCTTCATGAGAGACGACACCAAACAGATCCTCCCACTCTCTGCGCATTTGCTCAAGTCTGTGGAGTGACTCGAGAAACTGGCCTGCAGAAAGCGGAATCCGCGCCTGCCTCATTGACCGTTGAAAACGCTGTAGCAAATCCAGTCGGATTGGAGAAGAATCCCCTCCAGAGTTTACGGATCCACCCTCATAATAGATCCTCGCCCGTTCGCCTATTGCCATTAAGAGCTCGGGAAGCCCCCTTCCCGTTCTGGAAGAAACGGGGTAAAGGACGGAAGGAGCAGGAGAAAGCTCCTTTAGAAAACGGTTGAGGGAGCCCTTTGGAAGAAGGTCCGACTTGTTCAGGACTGTCAGAAACTCTCCCGTGTGGTTCAGTAAGACAGGAGAAGGATCTTCGGGAGTCCGCAGGAATATCCCAAGAGAAATCTCTTTCAGGAGAGATTTTGTCATCCGGATTCCCTCTTTTTCAAGAGGATCATCTGTAACCCGAATGCCCGCTGTGTCCAGAAGGATCACATCCCCAAAAGCGGTTTGATAGCGACCTTCGATAACATCCCTTGTTGTTCCCGGAACGGTCGAGACTATTGCTCTCGACTCTCCGAGAATACGGTTAAAAAGGCTCGATTTCCCGGTATTGGGATGGCCGACAAGAGCGACGGTGAATCCGGATCGCTTTTTCAGCCCCCGTTTTTGATCCCGTACCATGGACGAAAGTTTTAGCAGGATCTGGTCCATGCGGCCAAGGAGATCTGAAAGCTCAGGAGCTTCCTCATCGGGAAGATCCAGGTGATCCACTACGACATAAAAATGAGCCAGAAGGGCGACCAGATCCTCCCTGAGGCGAGCCAAAGGATCATCCGAAGGAGATATAAAGTTTTTTAAACCCTGCAGATAAGTTTGATAGGAAGGAGCCTGAATCATCCTGTTCAGGGATTCAGCCTTTAAAAGGGTCATCTTCTTGTGCAAAAAAGCCCTGTAGGAAAACTCTCCAGGCTTTGCCGTACGGGCACCAAGGGAAATGAGCAGATTCTGGATTTTGCGGAGAGAATGGGGATTTCCATGCATCTGGAACTCTAGGATATCTTCCCCTGTAAAGCTGTCGGGCGCTCGAAAATACAAAACAATCCCTTCATCAACAGGAATCCCGTCCAAATTGATAACAGAAGTCAGATAAGCGTGTCGGGGGGTAGGGGATTCCGGAAAGGGAGAAAGAACCTTCCCAAAGGTGGAGAGCAGATCGGGCCCCGACAGACGCACGATCCCCAAGGGACCGGGAACCAAGGGTGTCGCCAGGGCAACGATCTGGTCCATGACTTTCTCCTGATGTCAGGCGGACTGTTTTTTCAGGTAACTCGTCGTCAGATATTGCTGAAGGATCGTCAGCATATTGTTGACCAGCCAATAAAGAACAAGTCCAGACGGAAAATTCAAGAAGAAAAAAGTCATGATGACAGGAACGACCATCATGACTTTCTGCTGTACAGGATCCGGAGAGGCCGGATTCAGACGGTATTGGAGAATCATTGTCAAACCCATCAGTACAGGAAGGATATAGTAAGGATCCTTCAGGGAAAGATCATGGATCCAGAGCATAAAGGGGGCCTGACGAAGCTCCACCGTATTGTTCAGAATATTATAAAGGGCGACGAAAACAGGGATCTGGACCAACATTGGCAAACATCCGCCAAGGGGATTGACCCGCCGTTCCTTATAAAGCGCCATTAAAGCCTGATTGAGGGCTGCCTTGTCGTCTTTATACTGATTCTGGAGTTTCTTGATTTCTGGCTGAAGTGTCTGCATCTGGTGAATGCTTCGATAACTCATGAACGCCAGTGGAGAAAAGATCAGCTTGATGATGATCGTCACCAGAATGATCGCCAGACCATAATTATGAAAAACATGGTGAAGATAGGTCATCAGGAGAAAAAGCGGTTTGGCAATGAGACTGATGAACATGATCCGGCCAAACATGAACCATCCGAAATCGATCGTATCAATCAGCGAAGGGTTTTGGGCTTTTAGAAGCGAGTATCTTTTGGGTTCACCGATAACGGAAAAGGTAGCGTCTCCCAGTGTTTCCATCTGAATCCAGGAGTTTGCTCCCGAGCGATGGATATCGGAAAGGGAAACTCCCTTTGGATTTGCGAAAAGCCCGATAAAGTACTTGTCCTCGTTTCCAAGCCATGCAAGGGGATGATCAAAAGAAAAAGCTCCGTCCTTCTTGACCTCTTCCATCTTCCCTTCGGTCGAGTGAATTGGGCCCTGAAACTCCGTTCCGTAGCTCTGGGTAATTTGCGAAAGGCCGAAATTCTCGCCCGACCCGAATACAACGGCCGCCTTGCCGGGGTTTTTGATTGCGACAGCGACTTCATATCCGGATGAAGGAAGCGTCAATGACAATGTGACGGGGTTCCCGTTCACCATGAACTTTTCTTCAAGAAGCGCCGATCCGGTCGAAATCGACTGGGCGGTCATGGAAAGAGGATTTCCGTTGAGGGTGATCGTGGCCGGATAAAGAGGAATCAGTGTTCCGGAAGATTTGGTGTAAAGCCCCATGGAAGAGAAACCGGGTTTCCGGGGAAGAAGTTCCAGCGGTTTACCATTGGAAATGTGAGAATAATGGGCCAGTTGCCAACCGACAACCTGTCCGGATTTCAGGGAAACGGTCCAGTGGACATCGGAGCCATTGATCGGGGCTAGTGCCGTCAATGGATCATCAACCATCGGGATCGAAAGGGCTTCCAATGTTTTTTGTGCGGTAGGAGGAAGATCCTTGGTTTTTGGTTTTTCCCAGATGGTATAGATCAGAAAATTGAAAGCCAGAACGATCAAGACAACCGGAAGGAGTTTTTTTAACATTGAGGTAAGGACCTTTCCTTCATATCCAATGAATAGGGGGAGAAAGCTCAGAAGGGGAACCTAGGGATCGTCCCTGCCACCGGGATGGAACGGATTGCACCGGAGGATTCTCCAGAGGGATTTCCGAAAAGCCTTCAAAAAAGGGTATTTCCGAAAAGCCTCGGCAGAATAGGATGAGCATGAGGGTTCAAAACGGCACGATGGAGCCAACCATGGGGACATGAAGCGCTTGTAAGCGACAATCAGACCGATGGAGACCCGTCTGGCCGTTCCCGCAGGATCTCCTTCAGGGCTTTCTGCAGGTGAGCCTGCATCAGGAGAAACTCGACCTTGATGGCCGGACGTCTTCCCATGAAAATCCATTGCCCCTCCGAAATGAGTCCAAGAGGCCGGATCGCTTCGCGTATCCGGCGGCGGATACGATTTCTCTCATGAGCTTTGCCAAGCTTGCGGCCGGAGATGACTGAAACCTGTAAAGCATCACCTGGCTGATAAAATACGACACATTCCTGGAGGGAGATCTTGCGGGAAGGACTCCGGATCATCTCCTGAATCTGGGATTTTCGCAGAGGGACCCACTTCAAGATACGAAAACCTGAGTCAAACGGTCAGGCGATGACGACCCTTTGCCCTGCGTCTTTTGATCACATTGCGTCCCTGTGGCGTGGACATTCTCTTCATAAAACCATGTGTTCTCTTGCGCCGAAGATTGCTCGGCTTGAATGTAATGGACATGGTGCAATTTCTCCCTTATGAATTGGGGGGCGAAAGCCCCCCTGATTACGATTGTTTCTGTCCGGACAGGTTCAGGCAGAAGGAACCAGCTCAACCTTGAGGTTGGCCTGGACTTTCTCTCCCAGCCTGACGGGAACAACACAATGTCCGAGTTCCTTTATGGGACGCTCGAGATGGATTTGTTTGCGATCAAGATGAATCTCGTGTTTTTGCAAACCGTCGACAATATCCTGAGCCGTAACCGAACCGAACAAACGGTCAGCATCCCCAACCTTGACGGAAAGGGTAAGCTCCATCTCTGAAAGGCGTCCTGCGAGAACGAGAAGTGACTGATGGTGTTTCTCGGCACGCTCCTTGGCCTGCTTCCGATGAAGTTCAACAAGCTCAAGATTATGCCTGTCCGCTTCAATGACCAACTGCTTGGGCATCAGGAAGTTTCTGGCAAAGCCCTTTGACACCTGAACGAGATCCCCAGCTTTTCCCAATTTTTCAACATCTTGCTTTAAAATGACAGAAACTTTGCTCATGGCTCCTCCTTTAATCCTTAACCGGGGAAAGTTATCAGATCTGGACAATCGAGTCAATCCTAATTGGAAAATCCAAAACGCCTACCCCTTTTCCGGGTCTGGATGACCCCAGATATTGAGGTAAGGGCAACCTACAACAATTGTAAACAAAAAAACATTTTTGAATTCATAAAGCCGTCTCTTTTCCACACCAGATTCTGAATGAAGAGAGGGAATTCCAGCTCTTCTAACCATCGGCATCAATATTGCTTAGTCAAAAAAACCACCCGGGCTGACGAAAGCCTGTCGTTCAAATTCTGTTTTATCCCACTGTCAAAACAAATCACGATTCAAAGCGAAGGAGCTGTCGCCATCAATTGCGGGCGAATACTGCCAATGGAACGCTTACGCTTATTTTGCGCTTTTTCAAAAATCGGTCTGGGGACATTCCGGCCCAGGGAATTATGGGGATCGTTCTTCGACCTCTGGTTCCTTGTGCCCATTACCGGAATTCTCGTCGATTCCGAGTCGGGAGGAGATGCCAGAAGTCTGGGTCTGAATTTCCTCTACCTCGGATGCGCCTATCTTATGTCCGCGCTGATCTTCAGAACACCCCTCCCCCTTCAGCCCCTGAAAGTCTGGGCCTTTCTCTTTCTGATCCTGCACCCGACACCCATGATCGCATCCATTTCAGCGGTTCTATTGGGAATATTGCTCTTCCTGTCCGGTCAGTCCGGACTCACCGACAGACTGTCCCGTATTCTGGACGATCGCGCCATCAGGGGAGTGAAACGGGCGGTCTCCATCTATGTCACCAGCGTGGGGGGGATTTCTCTCCTTCTTTGGGGTCTTCATCACATTCCGGGGATCAACCTTTCCCGATTTACGGGATCGAACCCAGGGTTCGGCCCCCATGCACCAGGAAGCCTTCTTGAAGTTCTTCTACTGGTTCTTCCCCAATTGCCGGTCACTCTTATCAATGGAATTCTGGCAACGGTCCGGGAAAAGCAGACATCCGATACTCTTTCCGAACAGTCCAGAGACAGACTGACAGGAAACATCACCTCGTGCTGGCTGGGTCTTGCCAATCTTCTGGCCGGTTTTTTGGGTTTGCTTCCCTTCTGCCACGGCTCCGGGGGTCTCCGCTCTTACCGGAGGCACGATATCCGGACCATTCTTCCGTCTCTTTCTTCATCCGCCGTTCTGATCGCTCTCGGAGCGATTTTGATACGGGAGAAAATCACCTTGCCCGGACCGGCATTTTTCGCCCTTTTCCTCGCCGGATTCCTTTTTTCGGAATATCTCATCGCCCGAAGGGGTCTCCTGAAATCCGGAGTCTACGAGAAGGTCTCAAAGGCCGATCAACAGAGAAACCCTCTTGAGATCTGGATTCTCTCAGGGGGAATGATCTCTGGTCTCCTCGCTCTTGGGGGAATTCCGGCGGTAATGGTTTTTCTTCTGGGAATGAATACGGTCCTGACCATTTCAAAAACAAACCATCGTCTGGAAAGAGCCCCTGGACAAGGAGCCGTCCTGACCATTACAGAAAACATTTTGATCCCGGGAAAAATCTGGGAAGCAAAGAGCGATTTCAGACCGGTCATGAAGAAGAACCGGATCTTTACCAATAAGCGTTTCGTGGAAGGAACAATCACTCCATCCTTGTCTGAAAACAAGCCCTCCACAAGGACCAACCGGTTCAATCAGGGAATCGATTTCCCGGTATTTGCCGACGGGAACGCCCTGATTTCCGATCCCCAGATTTCATCTTCGTCTCCGGTAAGGGGAGATCCGGAACAGATCAGCACCATGAGATCGCTCTATCGTCGCCCAAGAGAAGCGATCGATATCATCCCTGGATCCATTCTCCTTTTGTTCCTCTTTTTCTTCTTTGTCCTGCCCTGCCCCCAATCCTTTCCCAAAAAATCCAAAAACATTCCACTTGCCCAGAAAAGACTCTTCTCGGGACCCACCCGAATCCGCGCTCCATAGATCACCTCCGATTTCTTGCGACCACTTCCAAAGACACAGTCCTGTCTTTGGAACATTCACTTCCGTCGAAAAACACAAGAATCGAAAGGGATCGCCATGAGACCGTTTCATATCACAAGAAGACACGGAAAACCGCTTTTTCCGGTGAAATATTTGCTGTTGATTCTCCTTGTATCAATACCCGGATTCAAACAGGCTTTTGCCGATACCCAAAGCCAGACATCTCCCGCCACAGCCGACAAAATCAAAAAATCGGACAAGGCCGGTAACACCCCATCACCGGATGGTGACGGATTGTCCTGGAACGGGATAGATGCCCTTAAAGCCTACCGGAAGATGTGGAACCCTCTTTCTGCAGGACCGGAGCTCATTCCCATGGCCGACACCGCCCCTCCGGGAGAGTTCTATATCCGGCCATTCTTCTATGGCCAGTTTACCCAAGCCCAGTATACCGACAGCGGAGGCATTCATTCCCTTCCTGCCGGCTTTTACCAGACACAGCTTCTTTCCCTTGCGGAAATCGGAGTCGGACTGACGGACAACACCCAATTCACCATTTTCCCATCGATGGTCTCGCTTTGGTCCGGAGCCGACGGACGGATCAACAACGGAAGCGGATTCTCGGATCTGACCATGGAGATCAAGTACCGTTTCTTTGTCCAGCACCCGGACCGGAAAATCCCCTCGATGGCATTCGCCATGCATGTGACCCTTCCAACATCAAGCTGGACGAATGCTCCTGTTCCTCCGGGAGGATTACCCCCTCTTGCCAGGATTCCATCCACCCACTATGGAGCTCCGGCCATCACCCCGGCTCTTCTGACCCGTTATATTGCCAAACCATTTCGACTCTACGCAGATTTTTTCTACACATATGACTTTCCAAACAATGCGGCAATAGCGGGATCCCCCGGAAAACCACTCGTCCAGTTCGGAGATATCGCCCAGTACCGGCTGGGAGCCGAAACCATGATCAATGACAAAACAGGCACCGGATTCATCTTGGAGTTTGCCGGGGAGTCCGGTCTCCCCTTCTCTGTCGACGGCCTCCCGATCAATGGAGGAGGCGCCCATGTCGGTGCGTTCAACATCTGGGGACTTCAACCCACCTTCGAAACCAATCTGTCCAGAAACATCATCTGTTCCATCGGCGTGCTTTTGCCGATCGCCGGAACCAATCAATACCAGTCGATCAACCCCAATTTTTCGATTTACTGGTATTGGGGACCAGGCGGAGGAGATGTCGTAGCCAGATAGATTTCCGTTGTTATCGTGAACGTTCTGGAGGTTGGAGAAAAGATCCACCAGCCTCCAGAACATGCTTCTCTTTAAAATACAGGAGGACCCGAAGATGGACATACTCTCCGGCATACGCATCGCCATTCCCGTTCTTCTGCTTTTACTGCCCGTTCCGAATGCGGCCTGGTCAAGCTCTCCTGCCCCGACCGGAACGGACAGTCAAAATGGGGCGCCTTCCAATATCCAGCCTCCCTCCGAGGATGATCTTCTCCCGGAGTTCGACAAATTGATGAAACCGGACTACCTCCCATGGGGACCATTGACAAGCGGCCCATTTTTTACAGGGAACGCCAATACCGTTCCGGTCGGATCCTTTTTTGTCCGCAGTGCCTGGTCCGACAATCTGATGTTTGGCCAGGGACTGAACCTGTCATCCATGAGCGGAGAATCGCGCATTGATGTGGGACTTATGAAAAACCTTGAGATGGATCTGGTCGTCCCTGTCGGAATCAATTCCCAGGACAGCGCGGGAACAAACAACCAGAGAATAACCCGCTGGGGCGTGGGAGATACCGTGATCTTTTTCCGATACAACTTTCTATTGGAACACGATGTCTATTCCCTGTGGCACCGGCCATCCCTGACCATCGAACCACAGATTGTCCTCCCCACCGGGAAATACACGGAACTCAGCCCGACAGCCAACGGACTCGACCAGATGGGAAACGGAACCACCAACGAAGGGCTCTACCTGATCGCTAAAAAAAGTGCGAAACCCTTCCGTCTGTATTTCATGGCGGGAGATATTGTGCAAAACCCGGCCACAGTGGGCGCCAACTATGCCTCCAACAATGTCACCTTCACCCCCATTCCCTGTACGGCGTCCGGTCAATGCCAATCGGGCCGATTCAACATGGTGGACGGAAATCTTGTCGACTATTCGCTCGCTGTTGAACAGATTCTGAACGACAACTACGGACTCGGATATGTCCTGGAGGTGGTGGGGCAGACACAAACAGGCTCAAGCCTTGTCTTCGGAAATGCGACAGTGCCTTCCTGGAGCTATTTATGGGTCGCACCGTCCTTTGAAGTGAAGTATCCCAGTACCGGGAAAATGGCGGTCACATGGAGCGTCGGGGTAGCGTTACCCCTTTACCAGTCGAATATTCCGCAGATGTATACCCCATTCGGAATGGCGACTGTCTGGTATAACGGTGTCTTCGGATACAGAGGAGAATAAAATGAATACCAAAAAAATGGAAAGAAAAATCCTTTACCGAGCCTTCTTTGGGTGTCTCATCCTCTTTTCGGTTCTTTCCGGTTGTGCGGAGACTCCCACAAAAACAGAATCCGCCTATTTGTTCGAACGCGATGGCTACAAGGCCTATCAGGACCATCGGTGGGTCGAGGCGGAAAAGGATTACCGCCAGGCATCGAATCTTGATCCCCTGAACCTCAAGTACAGGAATAATCTTTCCATCATCCTTCACAGGGAAGGGAAGGAAAGGGAAGCGGGAAAGATTCTTGAACTTGGGCAGATGGAAAACTCCCCGGCAGGAGAACATATCCTCATCAGCCGCGCCCATACGTTGCTGGAGCGACATCAATATCCACAGGCTAAAGAGATCCTTGACGGAATGCGCTTCTCCCGAAGCTGGCCCACAGGATTCAAGAGGCTGATGGCCTATGCGGATATCCGAACCGGCCATTATGGAGAGGCATCCATTCTCCTTCACGAAATCATTCAAAAAAGACCCCGGGATCCGGTGGTATTGGGATATCTCTCAATTGTATACAAGAAAGAGGGAGCGGAGAGTCTGGCCCAGAAAAATTTCCAACGGGCCCTGGAGCTCTCCCGCTCATCGAGATTCCGGAAATCCCTCGCGCTTCTTTTTAACGAAACAGACAGCGGAAGTAAAAATGCTCCCTGACGACAATGCTCCGATAGACCTGTAAAATCTTTAACTTATTTTGTCATTTGGATTTTATGGAAAATTGACAGGGGGGTGAGAGGTCCCTTTGACCCCATACCATTTTTGTACCTAAATGGTACGATTGTTGACATTTTGTGATCACATTTCCTTTTTCCAGAAAAGCAGAAATCCTGTTTCAAGCATAACATGCGGATCTGGCACGCTCATTGCTAGTAATATCACGCCAGCCATTTTCCGAAAGATTCGAGGCAGAGTCTTTCGGGGAAGGAGCTGAAAGAAATGGATTGAAGGAACAGAAAACTAAACGGGGTCGGTACAATATGCCGACCAGGCGCTGAAGCCGAATGAAGATATCTTCATTCGGCTTTTTTCATTTCTGCCCTTCTCCCGAACGAGGAGGCAGACAACCAGGAGGAAACATTATGCGTCAGATTGCATTCTATGGTAAAGGCGGCATCGGCAAATCCACAACATCCCAGAACACATTGGCAGCCCTCAGCGAAATGGGAAAGAAGATCCTGATCGTCGGCTGTGATCCAAAAGCGGATTCAACACGACTCATCCTTCACGAAAAGGCCCAGAACACCGTCCTTTCCCTCGCAGCCGAGGCCGGAACGGTTGAGGATCTCGAAATTGAAGATGTCATGAAAGTCGGCTTCAGGGACATCCGTTGCGTCGAATCCGGCGGTCCTGAGCCAGGTGTCGGATGTGCCGGTCGCGGTGTGATCACCTCGATCAACTTCCTCGAAGAGAATGGTGCCTACGAAGGTGTCGACTATGTCTCTTACGACGTTCTCGGTGATGTCGTCTGCGGCGGATTCGCCATGCCGATCCGGGAAAACAAGGCCCAGGAAATCTATATCGTTACCTCCGGCGAAATGATGGCCATGTACGCTGCCAACAACATCGCCAAGGGTATCTTGAAATATGCCAACTCCGGCGGCGTGCGTCTCGGCGGACTCGTCTGCAACGAACGCCAGACCGATCGCGAATACGAACTGATCGAAGCACTCGCAAAACGCCTTAACACCCAGCTGATCCATTTCGTTCCCAGAAACAACATTGTCCAGCACGCTGAGCTTCGCCGCATGACCGTTCTCGAGTTCGCACCGGAATCCAGCCAGGCCGAAGAATATCGTCAGCTTGCCAAAAAGATCGATGCCAATGCAGGAAAGGGAACAATCCCGACACCTATCACCATGGACGATCTTGAAGAACTGCTGATGGATTTCGGCATCATGAAGACCGTCGACGAATCCCTGATCGGCAAAAAAGTCGATGAGGTTGCCATCGCCTGATTCTCGCTCTTTTCAATCATGAAGGGGGAGCTGCTCCCCCTTCTATCTTCCTTCTGTCCCACCTTATGCAGGGAAATGTCCCTGAATCGCCATCCGATCGGAGGGTTCCATGAGCAACAACATTGAAGAAGCCAAAAAAATTATTGAGGAGGTCCTGAGCGTCTACCCCGAAAAAACCCGGAAAAAACGCGAAAAGCACCTGAATGTCTTCGAAGAGGGAAAGCCGGATTGCGGAGTCAAGTCCAACATCAAGACCGTCCCTGGCGTGATGACCATTCGCGGATGCGCCTATGCCGGATCCAAGGGAGTGGTCTGGGGCCCCATCAAGGACATGATTCACATCAGCCACGGTCCCGTGGGTTGCGGGCAATATTCCTGGGCCGCGCGCAGAAACTACTACATCGGCACAACAGGCGTCGACTCCTTTGTCACCATGCAGTTCACCTCCGACTTCCAGGAGAAGGATATCGTCTTCGGTGGAGACAAGAAGCTCGAGAAAATCATCGACGAGATCGAAGTCCTGTTTCCCCTGAACAACGGAATCACCATCCAGTCGGAATGCCCGATCGGTCTCATTGGAGACGACATCGAGGCGGTCTCGAAGAAAAAGAGCAAGGAACACAACGGAAAGACCATCGTGCCGGTCCGCTGCGAAGGATTTCGGGGAGTCAGCCAGTCACTCGGACACCATATCGCCAACGATACGATCCGCGACTGGGTTTTTGACAAAAAAACAGGCAAGCCCATCGAGACAACTCCCTACGATGTGGCCATCATCGGCGATTACAACATCGGCGGAGATGCCTGGTCTTCCAGGATCCTCCTCGAAGAAATGGGGCTCAGGGTCGTTGCCCAATGGTCTGGAGACGGTTCGATCGAGGAGCTCATCAATACCCCGAAGGTCAAGCTGAACGTTCTCCATTGCTATCGCTCCATGAACTACATCTCCCGTCACATGGAAGAGAAGTACGGGATTCCATGGGTGGAATACAACTTCTTCGGACCTTCGAAGATCGCCGAATCCCTCAGGAAGATCGCCGCTTTCTTCGATGACACCATCAAGGAAAATGCGGAAAAGGTCATCGCCAAATATGAAGCCCTGACCAAGGCCACCATCGAAAAATACAAGCCACGGCTTGCAGACAAGACGGTCATGCTGTTCGTCGGCGGACTCAGGCCACGACACGTGATCGGCGCCTATGAAGATCTCGGCATGAATGTCATCGGAACCGGCTATGAGTTCGGCCATAACGACGACTACCAGCGCACCACTCACTACGTCAAGGACGGAACCATCATCTACGACGATGTTACGGGATACGAGTTCGAGAAGTTCGTCGAGGCCCTCAAGCCTGACCTCGTAGCTTCCGGAATCAAGGAAAAATATGTTTTCCAGAAGATGGGATATCCATTCCGTCAGATGCACTCCTGGGATTATTCCGGCCCCTATCACGGGTACGACGGTTTTACGATCTTTGCCCGGGACATGGACATGGCAATCAACAATCCAGTCTGGCAAATGGCAAAGGCCCCCTTTTGAGGCAATGCCAACAACCAGTCCGGTCGGGCAGGCTTGCCGCCCGTTTCATGTGAGGAACAGACAATGAGCCAGAATCCAAAACACGTTCTAGATCACTTCAATCTTTTCCGGGAACCGGAATATGTGGAGATGTTCGAGAACAAGAAAAAGAACTTTGAAAATCCCCATCCGGAGGATGAGGTCTCTCGCATCATCGAGTGGACCAAAACCGAGGAATACAAGGAACTGAACTTCAACAGGGATTCCCTGACGGTCAATCCGGCCAAGGCCTGTCAACCCCTGGGAGCCGTCTTTCTGGCTCTCGGGTTTGAAAATACGCTTCCGTTCGTCCATGGATCCCAGGGCTGCGTGGCTTATTACAGAAGTCATCTCTCCCGTCATTTCAAGGAACCGACCTCCTGCGTCTCCTCTTCCATGACGGAAGATGCTGCCGTCTTCGGTGGTCTCAACAACATGATCGATGGACTGGCCAACGCCTACGCCATGTACAAGCCCAAGATGATCGCCGTCTCGACGACCTGCATGGCCGAGGTCATCGGCGACGATCTCAACGCCTTCATCAAGACCTCGAAGGAAAAGGGTTCCGTACCGGAAGAATATGATGTCCCGTTCGCTCATACGCCTGCGTTTGTCGGTTCCCACATCACCGGCTACGACAATGCCCTGAAAGGAATCATGGAGCATTTCTGGGCCAAGAAAGAACGTACCGAAAACGAGACGATCAACATCGTCATGGGATTTGATGGCTACGCCGTCGGCAACATCCGGGAGCTGAAAAGGGTTTTGAAGGAGATGGGCATCAAGGCCATCATTCTCTCCGACACAAGCGACGTCTTCGACACCCCGACAGACGGAACCTTCCGGATGTACATGGGCGGTACGACCCTTGAAGAGGCCAAGGAAGCCCTGCATTCGAAGGCGACCGTCTCTTTCCAGGAGTTCAACACTCCCAAATCGCTCGAATATGCCCAGAGTCTCGGGCAGAAGACGATGGCGTTCCAGTACCCCATCGGAGTCCGGGCAACCGATCGCTGGCTGATGGCGCTCTCCGAGCTGACCGGAAAGGAAATTCCGGAGTCCATCAAGCTTGAAAGAGGACGATTGGTCGATGCCGTGGCCGATTCCACCTCACATATCCACGGAAAGAAGTTTGCCCTTTACGGCGATCCCGACCAGATGCTGGGTCTATCCGAGTTTCTTATGGAGCTCGGTGCCGAACCGGTGCATGTCCTGGCCACAAACGGCGGCAAGGATTGGGAAGAAAAGATGAACGCCCTTTTCGCCACCTCCCCATTCGGAGCCGGATGCCATGCGTACCCGGGCCGTGATCTCTGGCACATGAGAAGCCTTCTCTTTACCGAACCGGTGGACTTCCTGATCGGAAACACCTACGGGAAATACCTTGAAAGAGACACAGGAACGCCGTTGCTCCGGATCGGATTCCCGATCTTCGACCGTCACCATCACCACCGCTACCCGACAGTCGGCTACCAGGGGGCGATGAACGTCCTCGTGAAGATCCTCGACAAGATCTTCGACGAAATCGACAAGAACACCAATGTTCCCAGCAAGACGGACTACAGCTACGACATCATTCGGTAACACGGGAAACACTTGCATCGGATGCCGGGGAGAAAAGAAATCTCTCCCCGGATTTTGGGAGAACACCATGCTAAACCAAAAGGTTCAGGAAGTTTTTGAAGAACCGGCCTGCGGTCACAACAAGGCCAAATCGGAAAAAGATCGTAAAAAGGGTTGCACGAAAGTGGCAACACCAGGAGCAGCAGCTGGCGGATGCGCATTTGACGGCGCCAAGATTGCCCTCCAGCCCATCGTCGATGCCGCCCACCTGGTTCATGGCCCGATCGCCTGCGAGGGGAACTCCTGGGACAACCGCTCTGCGCTGTCCTCCGGATCCAGACTGTATCGCACAGGCTTTACGACGGACATGAACGAGATGGACGTCATCTATGGCGGAGAAAAACACCTTTTCAAGGCCATCCGCCAAATCATCGAACGCTTTGATCCCCCGGCGGTCTTTCTGTACCAGACATGCGTTCCCGCCATTATCGGCGACGATATCGAGGCCGTGGCAAAGGCCGCGACTGAAAAATTCGGAAAGCCGGTCATTCCGGTCAACGCTCCCGGTTTCGTCGGCGGGAAAAATCTCGGGAACAAGCTGGCGGGAGAAGCTCTCCTGGACTATGTCATCGGAACCATGGAGCCGGAGACAACAACGCCGACCGATCTCAACATCATCGGAGAATACAACCTCTCGGGAGAGCTCTGGCAGGTCAGTCCCCTTCTCGACCGACTCGGGATCCGGGTATCGGCCTGCATCAGCGGAGACGCACGCTACCGGGAGGTCGCCTCTTCCCACAGGGCAAGGGCCGCCATGCTGGTTTGCAGCAAGGCCATGATCAACATCGCGAGCAAGATGGAAGAGCGCTACCAGATTCCATGGTTCGAGGGTTCGTTCTACGGGATCTCCGACATGAGCACATCGCTTCGAAACATTTCCCGTCTGCTGGTCGACAGGGGGGCTCCTTCGGATCTCATCGAACGCACGGAAGACCTGATCGTGTCGGAAGAGAAGGAAGCATGGGCGGCGATTGAACGTTTCCGGCCAGGTCTCGAAGGCAAACGGGCGCTCCTGATCACCGGCGGAGTCAAAAGCTGGTCGGTGGTATCGGCCCTGATGGAAGCGGGTCTTGTGGTGGTGGGTACGAGCGTCAAAAAGTCCACGAAAGAGGACAAGGAGCGCATTACCGAGCTCATGGGCGAAGATGCGCACATGATCGACACCATGACCCCGAGAGAGATGTACCGGATGCTGAAGGATGCTGAAGCGGACATCCTCATGGCCGGAGGGAGATCCCAGTTTGTCGCGCTCAAGGCCAGGGTTCCTTTCCTCGATGTCAACCAGGAAAGACGATTTGCCTTTGCGGGTTACAAGGGCATGGTGACTCTGGTCTCCGAGCTCCATCGCACCATTACCAACCCGATTTTCCAGACGCTCAAGAATCCGGCTCCGTGGTCCCCCGGCTGCCGGACCACACCGCTGGTGTAGGGCAAGGAGAAGATGATGACCACGACAGAAAAACCAGGAGAAAACATCCAGACGCCAACGGAATTCGTGTCGGAAAACCCTCTCAAGATGAGTTCTCCCCTCGGAGGGGCCCTTTTCTTTCTCGGACTCGACCGGAGCCTGCCGGTCTTCCACGGATCACAAGGATGCACCTCTTTCGCGCTGGTTCTGCTTGGACGTCATTTCAAGGAATCCATCCCCCTCCAGACCACAGCGATGAGCGAGGTCACGACGGTTCTCGGAGGCGGCGACAACATACAGGCGGCGATTCTCAAGATTCTTGAGAAAGGAAAGCCGGGTGTCATCGGGATCTGCTCCACCGGTCTCACCGAAACAAAAGGCGAAGACATCGTCGGGGAGGTCGCCCTGTTCCGGAAAAAACATCCGGAGCACGACGATGTTCCACTGGTGGCGGTGTCGACTCCCGACTTCCGCGGCTCCCATGAAGACGGTTTCAGGGATGCCATGATCCGGACGATCGAGGAGCTGGTGGTCACCGGAGAGAAGACCATCAAGAACCAGATCAATGTCCTGGCGGGATCCCACCTCACGGTGGCCGATATCGATTATCTCCGGGACGTTCTGAATGACTTCGGATTTTCTCCGATCTTCCTTCCGGATCTCTCCCGCTCTCTCGACGGGATTATCCCGGACAATTTCGAACCGGTTTCCATGGGGGGAACAACCGTTGAAGAGATCCGGAAGATGGGCTCTTCAGAACACACCCTGGTGATCGGTGAGTCTCTCCGGGGAGCCGGGGAGGCTCTGTTGAAAAAAAGCGGTATCCCCTATGTCGTGGTCAACCGCTTGATGGGAATCAACGCCTTCGACCGTTTTCTGGTCACTCTCAAAAACCTTTCCGGACGGGACTATCCGGAAGGGCTCAAGCGGGAAAGGAACCGTCTGACCGACTCCATGCTCGACGCCCACTTCTATCTGGGAGGCGTCAAGGTGGCCATGGGTCTTGAACCCGACCACCTGTTCGATCTGGCTCATTTTTTGACAGAAAACGGAATGGAGATGGTCGGATCGGTAACCACAACCACCTCCACTCTTCTCCCCAAGACACCAGGACCGAAACCGGTCATTGGAGATCTTGGAACGCTGGAACGCCAGGCCAGATCCGCAAACGCGGGTCTTTTGGTGACCCATTCCCATGGCCGCCAGGGGGCAAGCCGACTCAATATCCCCCTTTTCCGGGTGGGATTCCCCATCTTTGACCGGCTCGGGGCGACCCACCGACTTTTCGTGGGGTATCGGGGAGCGATGGAAACATTATTTCGCCTGTCCAACATGATGTGGTCGAGAGATCCGGAAAACCAGCCCGACACCTGGTACCCCGAAGTCGGGGAAAAGACCCCAATCGTCTTCGGGGACGTTGACCCGGAGGAATTTGTTCCCGTGACCTTTCAGGGACTCAATGAAAGAAGTGAAGGAGGACGTCCGTGAAGATAGCTTTTGCGACCCAGGACATGGAAACCGTCGATGCTCACTTCGGATGGGCCAAGAATATCGCCATTTACGATCTCGAGCCGGATTCTTTCAACCTCTCCCATGTGGCCTCCTTTGAATCCAATCTGGCCGAGGACGGAAACGAGGACAAGCTGGTTCCGAAGATCGATGCATTGAAAGGTTGCGCCATCTTGTATGTGGCGGCCATCGGGGGATCAGGCGCTGCCCGCGTTGTCGCCCAGAAAGTACACCCGATCAAGGTCGAAAAGCCCGAAAAGATTACCGATCTTCTTGAAAAACTCAGACTTCTCATCAATGGCACACCGCCACCTTGGATGAGAAAGATTCTCCGTGACAAGGGAGAAAAACAGGCCGACTTTCTCGAAGACTGACAGAGCAGGTCAGAACGGAAAGATCCTTTCGACAACAGATCATTCCAATCCAAAAATAGCGGGAGACACTCCATGACCAATACAGAATCGACACAGGCAGCATCAGAACAGTTTTTCAAGGATCTCGCCCTGCAGTTCCGCTCCCATGACGGCTTCGGCGCCTGGGACAAGCTGACCGACGAGCAGGTTTTGAAACCGTTCATTCTCGATGCCGAAGCCAGACGCGCGATTCCCATCATCGGCGACCCGGATCCGGACATTCTCTGGAGGCTCGAAATCTTTTACAACACGATCGCCCTGTCCATCGAAAAAAGGACAGGAGTGATGGTCACCCCGATGATGAAGATGTCCCACGAGGGATTTGGCCGTATGGTCCTGATCGGCGGACGTCTCGTCGTCGTGAACAAGAATCTCAGGGATGTGCACCGGTTCGGGTTCGCATCCAGGGAGAAGCTCCTGGAAGAAGCAGAAAAGCTGATCACCCAGGGGACGGAAATGATCGAGAAATTCAAAGAGGCAGCAACATTCGGATAAAGAAAAAGGCTAACCGGTCCCGCGAAAGGGACAAAGGGGGAGACGATGGATTCCAAGGACATGAATTTTCTGAAGATGATTCAAGAACCGGAAACAGAAGCGTCAGGGTGTTCGGAGACATCGACCTGTGGCAGCTCGGGAGGTCCGGCCGACATGGATCCCGAAGTCTGGAACAAGGTCAAGAATCATCCCTGCTACAGCGAGGAAGCGCATCACTTTTACGCCCGTATGCATGTGGCCGTCGCGCCGGCCTGCAACATCCAGTGCAACTACTGTAACCGCAAATACGATTGTTCCAACGAATCCAGGCCCGGCGTGGTTTCAGAGCGCCTTACACCGGAACTCGCGGCCAAGAAGGTTCTCGCCGTCGCATCGGAAATCCATCAGATGACGGTCGTCGGCATCGCCGGAGCGGGGGACTCCCTTGCCAATCCGGACAAGACATTCAAGACCTTCGAACTGATCTCGAAGGCGGCACCTGACATCAAGCTCTGCCTTTCGACCAACGGACTGGCTCTTCCCGACATGGTCGACAGGATCGCCGACTACAACGTCGACCATGTCACCGTCACCATCAATATGGTCGACCCTGAAGTGGGCGAGCAGATCTATCCCTGGATCTACTTCAACAAGAAACGCTGGAGAGGGCGCGACGCGGCAAAGATTCTCTCCGAAAGACAGCTTTTGGGTCTCGAGATGCTCACGGCCAGAAAGATTCTGGTGAAGGTGAATTCCGTGATGATTCCCGGTGTCAACGACGAGCACCTGAAAGATGTGAACCGTGAAGTCAAAAGACGGGGCGCTTTCCTCCACAACATCATGCCCCTTATCTCCGAGCCGGAGCATGGAACATTCTACGGCTTGAACGGACAGCGGGGACCCACGGCGGAAGAACTGAAACATCTCCAGGATTCCTGCGAAGGGGAGATGAACATGATGCGCCATTGCCGCCAGTGCCGGGCCGATGCCGTTGGCCTTCTCGGTGAGGACCGTTCCGCCGAATTCACCAATGAAAAAATTGAGGCCATCGAAATCGCAGATGTCCAGTACGACCTCGCAGCCCGCGAAGAATACCGGGACAAGGTGGAAAACATCCGGGAAACGGAGCGAAGGATCAAGGAAATGATCGTCTCGGGACTTGGACAAAACAAGGATCTCGAAAAAGCCCCACCCATCCTTGTCGCGGTCGCGACCCAGGGGGGCGGTGAGATCAACCAGCATTTCGGCCATGCCCGGGAATTCCAGGTCTATGAGGTCGATGCCAATGAAGCCAAATTTGTGGGACATCGCCGGGTCGACCTTTACTGCGAGGGAGGTTTTGGGGAGGAAGATTCACTGACAAGAATCACCGAAGCCCTCTCCGATTGTGTCGCCGTCATGTGCGCAAAAATCGGCGGATGCCCTAAAAAGACGCTGGAAGAAGCCAACATTCTCGGAATCGACAAATTTGCGTTCCAGTCGATCAAACCGGCCCTCCTCAACTATTTCAAGGAATATGTCGAGGGTGTCAAGTCGGGAGCGATCACTCCCAAAGAGGTCACAAGCCAGACAAAGATCAGGTCGGGAGCCTATACCGCTCCTGCTGGTAGTCCAATCACAATCCTGTCGTAAGGAGGGGGCAGATGGCTTACACAATCGTTCTCGAAAACTGTACGGGGTGCTCGATCTGTGAGCTGGCGTGTCCCAACAGCGCCATTTTCTCAAACGACGATGGCCTCTACCAGATCGACCCTGACCTGTGCACAGAGTGTGTCGGTCATTTCGATGAGGCCCAGTGTAACGTCGTCTGTCCGATAGAACTGACATGCATTCCCGATCCTGCCATTGTGGAGGATCGGGAACTGCTCATGGCCAGGAAGATCAAGCTGCACGGATCTTGAGGCGAAGCTTTCTTTGTTCATTCTGAAAAAAGGAGAACCACCGTGGGCGTTACAGTGACAGAAAAGGCAAGTGTCTATCTTCGAAGGATGATCCAGTTCAACGGAGGCAACAGCCGGTCGGGAATCCGTCTGATCGTCAAGCCGGGAGGATGTTCAGGCTACTCCTACGACATGGAACTCGCCGACACGACCCTGCCAAGCGACCATGTCTTTCCCGGACCGGGATTTTCCGTTCACATTCCAAACGAATGTCTGCCTCTCGTCGATGGCTGCGAAATCGATTTTGAGGACAACATGATGAGCACGTCCCTTGTTTTTAAAAATCCCAACGCAACCAGTTCCTGCGGTTGCGGAACATCGTTCAATGTCGAGGGAGGACCAGCTCCTGCCGAAGGAGGGTGCTCCAAAAAAGGACCCGAGAATACGGCAGGCTGAAGATGTCGGACATGCTCCTTGATTCCTGGGAAGAAGCGGCCGGAGCCGCCATTCTTCTAGCTCCTCCTGAAGCGGTGGCCCTTCTCAGATCGGCAGCGATGGCCTATCTGGATACGGAGCTCGCCCTCGAATACCTGAAGGAGGCGGACAGGCTTTACGGGGACTCCATACCGGTTGTGGTCGGAATCTACAAGTTCCACTTTTACAAGGGAATGCTCAGGGAAGCGATCCCTTATGCGCTGAAAGCGGCCCGGATCATGGGTGACCGTCTCGGACTTCCCGATTCTTTTGAACAGGTCAGACCGGAAGATGCGGCTTTTTCAGAATACGAACAGGAACCAAGGTTCTACATGTTCGCCATGAAGGCGGCGGGATACCTCCACGCCCGGCTTGGAGAAATGGAAAAGGCTCTTGAAATCCTCCGAAAGGTCCAGGAGCTGGATTCCCGGGACCGGATGGGAATCACCCGCCTGATCGGGGTGATTGAAAATGGAGGAAAGGAGGAGGAGGAATGAAAAATCAAAAGACAGACCGTTCATTCAGGATCGATTCTCCTGTCTCCCCTCTCCCTTCCGGAGGGAACGTTTCCTGCCAGAACGAATGCGCCTCCTGTCCGGTCTTTCCCTTCCGGATGGAAACTCTTTGCGACCCGGGGCGCTCCTGTGTCAGGACGACCTACGCCAGACACATTGAACGTTTTTTCCGGACCAATCCGTCCTGGGCGGAAAGATTCTGGCAAGACCCTTATTTTGAGGTTCGGGCGATCGTGACCCGCTACCTTCCACAAAAGATTTTAAAGCGTTTGATCGAAGACCCGGATGAAACAGTCCGTATGAATGTGGCTCTTTTCATGGAATCCAGAGACCTTATCCGGATGATCGCTGACCCCGATCGAGAGGTCAGGATCCGGGTCGCGGCAAGGATTCCGGTTTCACTTCTTCCGATGATGCTTTTTGATCCGGACTACTATGTCCGTCTTCAGGTCGCCCTGCGGGTTCGTCCCGACAGCCTGTTCTCCCTGATGGAGGACAGCGATGCCGAGGTTCGCAGGGTTGTGGCGGCGAGAATTCCCTCCCCGCACCACCTGAAGCTCAAAGATGATCCGGATCCCCTTGTCCGGATAGCGGTTCTGGAGCGCCTGAGCCCTGAACTCTGGATGGATGCGACGGAAGACAATGATATCCGGGTGCGATTCTGGCTCGCGGAACGCGCATTGGGGACCGTCCTCCTAAAAATGGCCGCGGATCCTGATTCGTTTATCAAAGACATCGCGAATGGCCGGTTAAAACAGTTGGAAACAGCATCGGAAAGGGTCGCGTCATGAACATTCAAAAACCGTCTTTTATCGATCTTGATTCCTCGGCAACGACACCCGTATCTCCCGGAGTCCTTGAATCCATGATTCCCTATTTCCGGGAAGATTACGGAAATCCATCAAGCCCATATCCCCTGGGAGAGAGAGCCAAGGAAGCGGTCTCCCAGGCAAGGGAAAAACTTGCATGGCTTCTTTCGGCCCAGTCGCGGGAGATCCTTTTCACAAGCGGAGGAACAGAGTCCAACCAGACGGCGGTCAGGGGAGCCCTCTCGGCAAGACCCGGAAAAAAGGAAATCCTGATCAGTTCGATCGAACACTCCTCCATTCTCGGACTCGCTCCTTTTCTGGAGAAGGAAGGGTACAAGGTCACGCTCCTTCCCGTGAACCCATGTGGCCGAATCGAACCTGAAACGGTGAGAAACGCCCTTTCCGAAAATACAGCCCTGGTTTCCGTCATGTGGGTCAATAACGAAACAGGTGCGATCCAGCCGATCGAGGAAATCGTGGCCGATGCCCACAAGGCGGGTGCCCTTGTTCACACGGACGCCGTCGCAGCGACAGGAAAGGTCCCCATTGATCTCTCAAAGGTCCGGGTGGACTCCCTCTCCATGTCTTCCCACAAGATTTATGGACCCAAGGGAATCGGCGCCCTCTTTCTCCGCAAAGGAGAAACGTTCTCCTCTCTCATGCCGGGCTCGCAGGAAAGAAAACGACGGGGAGGAACGGAAAACGTCCCGGGAATCGTCGGACTGGGATATGCAGCGGTGGAGGCGGCCGAATTTCTCCAGAACAGTATCGCAAAAATAACCCTTCTCAGGGATCACCTTGAGGAATCCCTGATGGACTATTTTCCTTTTATCCGGAGAAATGGCCCGAAAGAACCATCTTTTAGGGCTCCCCATATCACGAATCTGGGATTTTTGGGCATTGCCGCGGAAAAACTCCTTATGGATCTGGTCCGGGAAGGGATCTACGTGTCAATGGGCTCGGCCTGCTCCTCCGGATCGATCGACCCCTCCCATGTCCTGACCGCAATGGGGCAGACACGGGAGGAGGCACTGTCGGCGCTCCGATTTTCCCTGGGACGATCAACCACAGCCAGAGACATTGACCGGACGACAACCATTCTGTCCGGAATTCTCAAGGAAAAACGGAGGGCGTCATGAATACGGAAAAGCCCCAGGAAAACCCCATCGCCTTTGACCGTGGCCAATGGACAAAGGAAGAGGAAGAACAGTGGGTCGCTCTTCTCGGAAGGGAGGGATTCGACAGGCCGGTCGAGACGCTCGAGGCCCGGCTTGGATTTGTCTTTGGGAGGGCCAAGGTTCTTTTGGTCCCCAGCCCATCCATCGCGCTCCATATTGTCTTGACCTCCCTCGGAATCAACGAGGGAAGCGAAGTCATCGCCTCCCCGTTTTCCTGGTTCGGTACGGCCAGAGCCATTCCCTGGAGCGGAGCGAAGCTTGTTGTCTCCGATATCGACTCCTGGTCTTTCACTCTGGACCCGGACAAGGTCTCAAAACGGATCAACGAGAAAACCCGCGCCGTCCTGATCGGAAACTCCCTTGGCCATCCGGCGGACTGGGATCGCTTTGAAGACATCAAAAAAGATCATCCGGTGATCCTGATCGAAGACTCGACCGAAGCTCTTTTTTCCGAATACCGGGGCCGACGCACAGGAAGTTTCGGAGATGTGTCGATCCTTGCTTTTGGATCGCCGCACCCCAATCTTGGCGAATCCTATGCGGCAATCCTCACCGACAGGGAGGAGCTGGACACCCTTTTCCGGGCCATGAGGGACAGCCATCGGGCCTTGCCCCTGTCGCTACCGGATCCCATTCTCTCAATGGACCTCGGAATCTCTCCGGCCCTGGCCATGACCGGTCTTTCTTCTCTTGGACGACTGGCGGGAGGTCTCAAGAAAAGAGCCCTGCTTCTGGAAGCTTACCAGGATGCCATGCGCTCCTTCGAGGGGGTCAAGGACCTCTATCTCTCCCCCAATGTGGAATGGGTCAACTGGATGACCTACATGGTCCATCTCGGAACCCGATTCTCGGTTCTCTCGAGAAACGCCATTGTCGATGATCTCAGACAATCCGGTATTGAGGCCATGGCTTTTCCAAAAGCCCTTCACCTCGATCCCTGGTTTTTGGCCCGGGGATATTCCAAAGGAATGGCGCCTATTGCGGAGAAACTTTCAGAGAGGGCCATCGCCCTGCCATTTCACCCGGGAATGAATCCCGAAGATGCGGGGCAGATCATCGAACGATTCAAGGAGGCGGCGATCAATGTCGGTGCCGGAGCGGCCATTTACTGACAATCAGGTCATGGGAAAAACCATTCTCCCGGAATTTCCGGGAGACGAGAAAAGATGGAGGATGAGCACAATGGAAATGGTTCATGTCGTGTTCCTGAATAACGGATCGGTCCAGAAAATCACACATTGTCCGGAAGGGATGAGCTTTCAGTCCTGGTTCAACTTTCTTTCAAGGTCGACGGTGGACCGGTACGAACCCCTTTCCGGCGGGCGGGGAGTGTTTCGCTTCGAACCGGGAGAGATCGAGGACCTAAACCGGAAAGCCCTGGCCTGAACAGGACCGGAACGTCTTTTTGATTGGAAAGGAGAACCTCCATGAGTGGAAGCGATATTGTCGAACTGACCGGACCACCTTTTTTTGAATTTGGCGAAAAGGTCAAGCTCAAGAAACATATCCGAAATGACGGAACGTTCCCGAACCGCGAAGTGGGGGACATTCTGGCAAGAAAAGGAGATGAGGGATACATCCGGAGTATCGGCACCTTTCTCCAGCAGTTCTATATCTATGCCGTCTATATCCCTGAAACCGGGGTCACCGTCGGGTGCAAGTTCCGGGAGATAGAGTCTCTCGATTACGACGACAGTCCCGATGAAGAGCCAGTCAAAACCGAAAACCCCTCATGACCGGATCGGACAGATCCGGGGAACCGATGATTCGGAAACGTTTTTTCCACTGAAGGAGAGGACCGTGGACGAAATATTTGAAGAGCCGGATGCCGACCGGGATGACTTTGTCGGCGACTTCTACTGGTCTTTGCACAGCGTGATGGATCCCATCCGGTGCGAGCTGATTCTTGCGGGAGGAGATGTCCGGCTGGCCGGTGTTGCCACCGATGGCCGGGTCATCGTCCGGCTCATGGGCCCCTTTACGAAATCCTGCATGGACAAAAGGGCGGTTGTCGAACAGATCGAACAATATCTGAAGTCAAAGGACGATCGCGTCACACAGGTTCTTCCTGTTTGCCCGAATCCTGAAGAAACCCTTTGATTTCCGGATGATCTGGAAACCACCTTTTCTCTTCATGAACCCTTAAACGAAAGGCCGACTGTGAAAGTCATGGTCCGTAAAAATGCAGACGGTATTTTTTCAGTCTATGTCCCGAAAAAGGACCTTGAAGAACCGATCGTCCAGTCCGACAAGGAAGCCTTGTTCGGAGGAAATGTCACTTTGGCCAATGGAATGGTGCTGGAGCTTCCCGAGTTGACCGATGGCCAATCTCTTCCGATTACGGTCGAGGCACGGAAAGTTTCGGGATGAGCAAGCAAAGATGGAGGAGGAACGATGGAGGAGACAATGCTTGACGAAGTCACGGCGGTTGTCGCCGAACATTGGGAGGGAATGGGACGGAGGACGCTTCTTCTTTTGAAGGAGCAGTTTCCCGGAATTGTCTTCATCGCCGTTCCGGCCTCTGACGTCATAGAGGAACCTGCCCGCAGATCCGGATCGATCGACCTGCATTTCATCGATACGCAGAACCATTGCGTATCGGTTATCAGCGACTCAAAAAGAGCGGGCGGCATTTTGCTCGCAATCAGGGAATGAGGGAAATCATGGCCATTGTCCAAACCAGTATGGAAGTTTCGCCGGAAGAGATGACCAATACCATCGGAGAAATTGCAAAGTTTTGGAAGGATGGATCCCTTGTCGTCTATCTCGGGCCGGACCTGTTTGTTAATCCTCCGGGATTTCCGACAAGCGAACCTGAGCTCTGCGCAAGGCTTTGTGAAAAAATTACCGTTCCCGGACGGCTCAAAGGCAAGCTTCACGAATCCGCCCAGTATATAGAGTCCTACAAGCACAGGAAAACACTCACGTCCCTGATGGGGGAGCTTTTTACAAAAGACGCGGACGAAGCTCCCGTCCATCGGATTTTATCCGAATATCCCCTGCCTCTCGTCGTCGATACCTGGTTTTCAACCATATCGTCAAAGTGTCTGGTCAGGACGGGAGAGATCCAGATCAGCGCCGTGAGCAAGGCGGAATACAGGGACAAATGGTACCGGATCGACCGGAAGACCAAAGACGGGTGGGAGCCGGCAGATCATGTCTCTCCCTCTGATCATGTCCTCTATCGTCCGTTCGGAACGATGATTCCCAATGTGGAGGTGCTGGTCTCCGACGCCGACTTTGTCGAGGTCCTGACCGAAATCGACATACAGACCCCCATTCCCGAGTGGATCAAGACCCACCGGACAGGCAAACACTTTCTTTTTCTCGGTTGCCATTTTGACGATCAGACAACCCGGATGTTTGCCCGCCAGATCATGAAACGGTCCTCAAACCGGCACTTTGTCGTCACCGACGGGGCCGTGCTCCCAAAAGAAGGGCGTTTCTACGAGCAGGAAGGGATTTCGATTCTTCCCCTGGCTCTCAACAGCACTTTTCTCCCGAAACTCAAGGAAGTGCTCGGAAAAGACTGACCGATCGAAAAACGGTCACGAAAGGAGGGTTTCCATGGACGGATCGGCCTGTGTCACGGGAACCACAAGAGGTCAACTGACCTGGACCCCGCGATTTGTCGAAACGATCGACATCGACAAGTGCATCGGATGTGGCCGCTGCTTCAAGGTCTGCGGGCGGGGAATCCTGGCCCTCATGGGCATCGACGAGGATGGAGAGGCGGTGGTCATTACGGCTGAAAACGAAGACGAACTCGACAAGAAAGTCATGAACATCGTTCATCCGGAATTGTGTATCGGCTGTGAGTCATGTGCCAAGGTGTGTCCCAAAAAGTGCTACCAACACAAGGAAATGCAAACATCCTGACGGAAAATTCCGTTTGGATCAGGAGGTCTCTGATGGTCGTATGGGAAGAAGAATCCAGAAAACTGAGCGCTGCCGAGGACTATTTCCATTTTTTCAATGTGGAATTTGACCCAAAGGTCGTCCATGTCAATCGACTGCACATCCTGAAAAAATTCGGACAGTTCCGTGACGCGATCGAAAAGGAATGGCCTTCGGACGGCTCTCCGGAACAAAAGCGCGAAGCTTACCGGAGGGCTCTTGAAATGGCCTATGAAACCTTTCTGACAGCAACGGCACAGGATGAAAAACTGTTCAAGGTGTTCCAGCATGAAGCTCAGGTTTTCAATGTGGAGTTTCACCCTGAAGGAACAAAGGATCGGGATTAGCCCGATTCTTGATAACGCATCCAACCCCAACAACACCATGGAGAGCAAAAAATGATGAAAATGGTTCGGGCAATTGTTCGTCCTGAGAAAGAAAACGACGTGGTTCTGGCACTGGAAGCCAAAGGTTTTCCCGCGTTGACAAAAACGCATGTGTTTGGACGCGGAAAACAGAAAGGAATCACCGTTGGCCCGATCCATTATGACGAACTTCCCAAGGTCATGCTCATGATTGTCACAGAGGATGAATCTGTCCCTGTCATCATCGATGTCATACAGAAGGCAGCCTTTGTGGGCTACGAAGGGGATGGAAAGATTTTTGTCTCGCCTGTGACAGAAAGCTATACCATCAGAACCGGGGCAAAAGCCGAATAATCGCTTTCTGGAAAGGGAGATGTGAGCATGTTGGTCGAAATAACTGCAATTTTGCGCCGTGACAAGGTGGGTCCCACAATGAAGGGGCTCGATGCCATGGGTCTTGGGGCGATGACGCTGACAACGGTCAACGGACGGGGTCTCCAGGGAGGCAATGTGATGACCGATATCGATCGGGCGGTTCCCGCCGAATATGAGTCGGTCTCCAAAATTGTCAACCATCTGACCCCTGCGTCTTTCGCACTGTCCCATTCGTTGACCCGTCCCGTGTTCTGGATTCCCAAGAGGATGATCCAGATCGTCGTTCCGACATCGATGAAAAACGAGGTGATCGATCTGATCATGAGTGTAAACAGGACAGGCTGGATGGGTGACGGAAAGATCTTCGTCAGCCCCATCGAGGAAAGTCTTCGTATCCGGACAGGTGAACACGGAACAGATTCCGTCTTGTAGACCGGTTTGGCTTCTGAAATGAATACCATTCTTACAAAATGGTATTCATTTTTGTCTTTATGGATCCATTTCCCTACAGGGATAAGCCTGTAAAGTGGCCCCAAACAGGATATTTCAAAGAAGGCATGGAACTTGCGATTATCTTCTGAATCTTCAACCGGAAGAGGCATATTATGAGTACGATCGTTCTGGTTCAAAAAGACACCAATCGTCACACCGAAATCGTCCGGGAGCTGACCGCCATCGGAGTGGAGAGGGTTCTGGTCCTTTCACTTGAGGCCTTTCTTTCGAGGACGGACCCTGAGAGCGTGGACGGGATCCTTCTCGATCGGGGGGAATCCCTGGGAACCTTCTTTCAGATTGTCCAGAGTGTTGGAGGGGGCCCACCCATACCGATCATCCTTCTCATGGAGAGAAGGGATGAGCATGGGGGACGGGATTGTCTCACCGGAGTCATGCTGCAGCCGTTTTGCGACCTCCGCTTTGCCTCCCTGTTCAAGGAAGCCGTCTTCCATATCCGGGACTTCTGCGCCGTATGCGAGGAAAACCAGAGACTCAAGGAGGAGGTGCTCGAGCGCAAGATCATCGAACGGGCCAAATGGATTCTGGTGAAGCAGGAAGGTCTTTCCGAGGACAATGCCTATCGTCGCATCCGGGCAGAAAGCATGAAAAAGCGACGGTCGATGAAAGATGTCGCCATCGACATTCTGGCCCGGTCAGGAGAGTTCGGAGAGGATCTGATGTACAGGGAGCATGAAACCGGTGAAAAAGGTCTCCCCGGCAATAGGCGCTAAAACCGTTTTTTCGTCAAACAGTCAGGAGGTCTCGATGGATCTGAAAGAACTTGAAGGAAAGTACCGAAAACTCGCACGTCAGGCATCTGAAACAGCCATGGAGCTTCACGACCTGACGGAGGAGCTTCCCGGGGCATACCAAAAAATTGAGGAAGTGGCCAGAAAGGCGATTTTGAAACACCAGGAATGGGCCGAAGCCAAGGAAGCCTTCGAAAAAGCTCAGTCTTCCTGACCTGTTTTACAACTCAGGGAAAACTGATGGGGAGGGCACAAGATGATCGAGGAGGGAACAGAAGTCCATAACAAGGCGGATTCGGGTTTCGATCCTGTCTTTGTCGATACGACCATTCGTGATGGCGGACAGTCGCCTGGGGTTTTCTTTGATCGCCCCACCAAAATGGTCATCGTTACCACCCTTGCAAGAATAGGCGTTCGGGAAATCGAGGTCGGAACTCCCTGTCTGGGAGACCACGAGGTCGAGGATCTCCGGGCCTTGCTTTCCCTTCCGGTTCCGGTCGAACTTTTCCCGTGGCTGCGACCACTCGATACCGATTTTGAGACGGCACTGACGCTCGGTTTCAAGAGGGTCCATGTCTCTTTTCCCACATCGGATGCCCATCGGGCCTCAGTCCAGAACATGGGGCAGCCGGACATTATCGAGCGGGTCCGGAAAACCGTTCTCAAACTCTCAGGCGAGGGGTGCCGGGTCTCGATCGGACTTGAAGACGGATCGAGGGCCCCCATGGATTTTCTGAAGGAGTTCATCGCCGCCGTCCGGGAGTCCGGGGGAATCCGGGTACGTTACTGCGACACAGTCGGAAAGCACCATCCGGCCGAACTGATTGGAAGAATTGAGGAGATTTCAAAAGAGGGTCTTCCGATCGAGATCCACTGCCACAATGATTTGGGTATGGCGACCGCCAATACGGTTGCCGCTTATCATTCCGGTGCCCGGTATCTCTCCACTACAGTGACCGGTGTCGGAGAGCGCGCAGGAAATGCGGCCATGGAAGAGGTGGCCTTTGCCCTGGCCTGCGAAAGGGGAGATCCGTCGCTTCCCGAATCCTCAACGATCGACCTTCCTGGACTTGCCCATATTTCCCGATGGCTTTATGGGGCTATCCGGAGAACCCTCTCTCCCTATCGACCGGTGGTCGGCTCGCGAATCTTTCATCATTCCTCGGGAATTCATGTCGACGGGGTCATCAAGGATCCCGCCAATTATGAGCTTTTCCCCCCCGATCTTGTGGGTTCCAAGCGAAAAATCATCGTGACCCACCAGACAGGCCGGGCCGGGATCAAAAATGTTCTGGAACGCATGGGATATCGGCCGTCGAAAGAGATTCTCGACCGGCTGGTTCCCCTTGTGAGGGAAGAAGGATGGAAACTCAAGGGAATTGTTCCGGCACAGACGATTCTGAACCAGTTCATGGCCATCCTGGATTCGAACGAGGGACGATTCCAGGAACCACTGGGACACAGGCTATGACCGCCATTCTGGAAAATGCCCGAGTAGCCCGTCAGATGAACCTTCCCGGATGGAGCCAGGAGCATCAGGACCGTCTGTTCAGAAGCCGGGTTTTTCTCGCCGGAATCGGAGGGATCGGAGGAGTGGTCGCGGAATATCTGGTCATGGGCGGCGTTCGGGAGATCACTCTCGTCCATGAGGGGGAGCTCTGTCTTCCCGACCTGAACCGGCAGACCCTCATGAGCTTTGACGGAATCGGCAAAAGTCGGGTTCATCTGGCTGCCAACCGGCTCAGGAGCCTGGTTCCCGATTGCCATATCGAGGCCTTTGACACAAAGGTGACAAACGATCTTCTCCCTCTTCTTTCATCGGCGGACATCGTCATCGATGCACGAACAAACTTTGAGGAACGATTTCTCCTGAACAGGCTGTCGGCAGTCTCCGAAAAATCCCTGATTTTCTCGGCAATGAATGGCACGGAAGGGATGGTCGCCCATCTTCGACCGGGTCGGGGAGCCTGTCTTGAATGTGTCTTTCCCGAAGGAGATCCGGAATGGGATCCGCTCGGTTTTCCCGTTCTCGGAGCCATCTCGGGAACGGTTGGCGCGATGGCCGCCATTTTGGCCATCCGGATCCTCTCCGGCTATGGATCCCAGGCAGAAGAGCAGATGACCCTCTTCGAGGGGATGGACCTGTCGACCAGGAACTTCTCCCTGGTCAGACACAAGGCCTGTCCTTTCTGCCAGAGTCTGTGATCATCAATTACCTCCGTTGGAGAAAGGAAAAATCCTGATGAACAAGCTTGTCAGAAATACGTCCTTCACCCCTGACAGCCCTTTCATGACCCTGTTCCTGTGTTTTGTGCTGATCGCTGTCTCGCTTTTACGGGTCCCGGCCAGTGCCTTCGGAGAAACGCTCAGGATCACGGCCGCAGCCGACCTGATGGCTGTCTTGCCGGAAATCTCCCACAACTTTACAAAAAAGACGCACGTGACAGTGCGCATCTCCTACAGTTCTTCCGGTGAGTCCGCGATCGCGATTCGCCATCATGCTCCGTTCGACCTGTTTCTTTCGGCCGATTCATCCTTTCCCGAGAACCTCTCAAAACAGGGCTGGGTGATCGCAGACAGTGTCAAAACATATACCAGGGGGATCCTTGTCCTCTGGGTCTCGCAAAAGGCCCTGCCTCCAAAAACAAACGGCAAGATCGGAACGTCAACCCTTCTGGACTCCGGGATCCGGAAAATCGCACTGGCCAATCCTCGCCTTGCTCCCTATGGCCACGCGGGGATGAAATGTCTCAAGTCCCGGAACCTCTGGACTCCGCTTCGCACAAAGCTCGTTTATGCCAACACCCTGGCTCAGGTTTCACAATATATGAGAACAAAAACCGCCGATGCAGGCTTTCTGTCCAAGGCCCAGGCCATGATTCTTTCCCGGCATTCGAAAGGGAGCTCCATCGAACTTTCTCCGGGATGCGTCCCCGATCTTGACCAGAAGATGGCCATCATCAAGACGAGCCCCCACCTGAAAGCGGCCAGAGACTTTGAAACCTTCATTCTGGGACAACCAACACAGGATTTCCTGAAAGCCCATGGATACCGTTAGGCCATTTCCCAAAAGGAGGCTGTGATGAACCATTCGGCTCTCTATGTGACGGTCTCCCTTTCCCTTCTCACCGCCACCATACTGACCGTCTCGAGTCTCCCGTTTGCATGGTGGATCGTTTATTCCGGAAGCCGTTGGGTCACTCTGGGGGAGGCGATCCTGACGCTCACCCTGGTGCTGCCCCCGGCCGTCCTGGGCTATCTCCTTCTCGTTGTCTTCAGCCCGGACAATCCGTTTGGGGGTTTTTTTGCAAAGATCCTGGGCCACCCGCTTCCTTTCTCCTTCGAAGGCCTCCTTGTCGCATCCCTCCTCTACAGCCTTCCGTTTGCCGTCCAGCCAGTGTCCCAGGCTTTTCGGCAAATCCCCCAAAGTACCATTGAAATGGCCAGGCTGCTTGGTGCCAGCCGGGCGAGAACCTTTTTCCGGATTATCGTTCCCCTTTCCCTTTCTGGTCTCTGGACAGGCTGGATACTGGGATTCGCCCACACAGTCGGAGAATTTGGGGTCGTCATGATGGTGGGAGGAAATATCCCCGGATCGACACGAACCCTGTCCCTTAAAGCCTATGACGATCTTCTCTCGATGAATGACAAAAGCGCCTGGGAATCCATCGGTTATCTTCTTCTCTTTTCCTTTCTGGCTCTCACCGCGCTGAACCTGATACGCCGAAAGGGAACATCCCGTGAATCCATCGAAGTCACTCGACGTTGATCTTCTGCTCAGAAGACCGGGATCCCCAAGGCTAGAGATTCGATGTTCCATCACTCTCGGCCAAAAATATCTCCTTGGGGTCTGTGGCGCTTCCGGATCGGGAAAGACCTCCTTCCTTCGCATGCTCGCCGGCCTTCTTTCCCCCGATGACGGATCGATCGTCATGGGAAACTCTGTCTGGTTTGACCGGCAAAAAGGAATCGAAGCCCCCACAGAGCAGCGGGACATTTCCTACCTTCCGCAGAATGTCTGTCTTTTTCCCCACATGACGATCCGGGAGAACCTTGTCTTTGCGGCGGAATCAGCAAGACCAGAAAAAACCCGCTTGGCTTTTTCCCTTTTTTCCGGAATAAAACGAACCGGAAAGATCTCAAAAGAACGCGATCAGGAGCTGACACGGTTGTCGACCCTTTTCGGGATCGAAGATCTCATGAACAAAAAAGTGGGAGAACTCTCCGGAGGGCAAGCCCGAAAGGCCGCCCTGGCCCGGATGTTTCTGAAACCCTGTTCCCTCTACCTTCTCGACGAGCCCCTGACAGCCATCGATCCGGCGGCCAGACGGGTTTTGACCAGCGTGATCATGAATCTTCTCGACGAAACGGGAACTCCGGCGATATGGGTCACCCATTCTCCCGATGAGGTGGCCTGCGTGGCTAACGAAATGGCCGAGTTTTCCACCTCTGAGGCGGAAGACAAGACAGGATGGTGGCAAAAACCACTCCGAAACCAATAGGAAACGTCCACCCAAAATAGAAAAAAGCCTCTGCCAGAACCAGACTGGAAAAATGCCATGGATTTCATGAACTCCTGTTGAGCGCAAAAACCCCTTGTAATCTCTCCATCCCGAGATTATATTCTTGAACGGTATCTCTTCTCTGATTTCTCCTTCTCTTTTTCCCCTCCGACGCCGCTGTCGGTTTCCCCAATAGTCGATTGCCGGCAAAGAAGCCCTGCACCAATGCACAAGACCCCAGGATCCATTCCAAAATCATTTTATAAAGAATCCTGAAGACCAAAAGCCTGAACTCCGTCCCATGGTCTACCGGGTCCTTCAAGTCTATCCTTCCCAAAGGAGGTCTCATGCCCGAAACCGTTTATGAAGTGATGAAAAGTCAGGGAATCACCCGAAGAAGCTTTATCAAATTTTGCAGTCTCATGGCGGCGGGAATGTCACTCGCACCATCATTCGTTCCGGTCATTGCCAGTGCGCTCGAGACCATGCCCAGAGTTCCGGTCCTCTGGCTCCATGGTCTTGAGTGCACCTGCTGCAGCGAATCCTTCATCCGTTCATCGCATCCGCTGGCGAAGGATGTGATCCTCTCGATGATCTCCCTTGACTATGATGACACTCTGATGGCTGCAGCGGGACATGAAGCTGAAGACTGCCTTGAAAGCGTGATGAAAAAGCACCCGGGGGAATACATCCTCGCCGTCGAGGGCAATCCGCCCATGAACGAAGACGGAATGTACTGCATTGTCGGCGGAAAACCGTTTGTGGAGCAGTTGAGAAGAGTCGCATCCAAGGCCAAGGCAGTGATCGCATGGGGATCCTGCGCCTCGTGGGGATGCGTTCAGGCGGCCAAACCCAACCCCACCCAGGCAACCCCCATTCATGAAATCCTGACCGACAGGCAGGTCATCAAGATTCCGGGATGTCCTCCGATCGCCGAGGTGATGACCGGAGTCATCACCTATATCACCACCTTTGGCAGACTCCCTGAGCTCGACCGTGAGGGACGTCCCAAAATGTTTTACAGCCAGAGAATCCACGACAAGTGCTACCGTCGCCCCAACTACGATGCCGGGCAATACGTCGAACACTGGGACGACGAGGGAGCCCGCAAGGGATATTGCCTTTACAAAATGGGTTGCAAGGGGCCGGTGACCTACAATGCCTGCTCGACCACAGGGTGGAATAATGGGGTCTCTTTTCCCATCAAGTCCGGACACGGATGCATCGGTTGCTCCGAAAAGGATTTCTGGGACAAGGGCCCATTCTACAAACATCTTTCAAACCTTGAAGGATTTGGTGTAGAGGCTGACGCCGACACGATCGGGCTCACCACCCTTGGTGTCGCGGGAGCAGGTGTTGCCGCCCACGCTCTCCTCACAGGCATTCAAAAATCCGGCGGAGGTCACGAATCCGGAAAAACGAAGGCTTCCCGATCCGAAGCAGCCGGCAAGGATCAGGCACCGAACTTGCCTCAGAAGGAGACGAAAGAATGAGCGTCTATGAAACACAAGGTTTCCGGATGGACAATTCCGGACGAAGGGTGGTGGTTGACCCTGTTACAAGAATCGAGGGACATCTTCGCTGTGAAGTGAATCTTGACAGCAACAACATCATCAGAAACGCGGTCAGTTCCGGAACAATGTGGCGAGGAATCGAGACCATCCTTAAAGGGAGAGATCCCCGGGACGCCTGGGCCTTCACCCAAAGGATCTGCGGCGTTTGTACCGGAGTCCATGCCCTCGTCTCCGTCCGGACGGTCGAAGATGCCTTGGGAATCACCATTCCCGACAATGCCAACATCATCAGGAATCTCATGCATCTGACTCTCATGGTTCAGGATCATCTGGTCCACTTCTACCACCTCCACGCCATGGACTGGGTCGATGTGCCCAATGCCCTGAAGGCAGACCCCAGACAAACCTCGGCAATCGCCCAAAAGATCTCCCGTTGGCCAAACTCGTCACCCGGATATTTCCGGGATGTCCAGAACCGGCTCAAAAAATTCGTCGAATCCGGACAACTAGGCCCCTTCATGAACGGCTACTGGGGGAATCCCTCCTACAAACTTCCGGCAGAGGTCAATCTGCTCGCGGTGACCCACTATCTTGAAGCACTGGATTTCCAGAAGGAAATCGTCAAGATCCACACGATTTTCGGAGGAAAAAATCCCCATCCCAACTGGCTGGTTGGCGGCGTTCCCTGCGCGATCAATATCGACGGAGATCTTTCGGCGGGAGCACCGCTCAACATGGAACGATTGAACTATGTCTCCCAGATCATCGAGAGAACCATCACGTTCATCGATCAGGTCTACATTCCGGACCTGGTCGCCATCGCGTCCTACTATAAGGACTGGCTGTACGGAGGAGGCCTGTCGAGCCAGAATGTCATGTCCTACGGAGAGTTTCCGGACCACCCGAATGATTACTCTCCCCGAAACCTTCTTCTTCCCCGCGGAGCGATCATCGGTGGAGACCTCTCCACCGTCCATCCGGTGGACCTCAAAAACCCCACCGAGATCGAAGAGTTTGTCGTCCACTCCTGGTACCGGTACCCGGATGAAACCAGAGGAATCCATCCCTGGGACGGCATCACCGATCCGAACTATATTCTGGGGAAAAACGCCAAGGGAACACCGACCGACATCAAGGAGCTGGACGAGGAAGGTAAGTACTCCTTCATCAAGGCCCCGAGATGGAACGGCCATGCCATGGAAGTGGGCCCATTGGCCAGATGGATCATCGGATACGCCCAAAAAAAACCGGAATTCAAGGAGCCGGTCGACAAACTCCTGAGTTCGCTTGGACTTCCCGTGAGCGCCCTTTTTTCAACGCTCGGCCGAACGGCGGCACGGGGTCTTGAAGCCTCCTGGTCGGCCCACAAGATGCGCTATTTCCATAAACGTCTGATGGACAATATCCGCGCTGGAAATACAGCGACCGCCAATACGGAGAAGTGGGAACCCCGGACTTGGCCAAAAGAGTGCAAGGGGGTTGGATTCGCGGAGGCTCCGAGAGGCGCCCTCGGCCACTGGATCCGGATCAGGGAGGGGAAAATCGAAAACTATCAGGCGGTCGTTCCCACCACCTGGAACGGATCTCCACGTGACCCCAAGGGACAGATCGGCGCGTTCGAGGCCGCCCTTATGAACACCCCTCTCGCCGATCCGAAACAGCCTCTTGAGATACTCAGGACACTCCACAGCTTCGATCCCTGCCTGGCCTGCTCCACTCATATCCTCGGGCCAGAGGGGAAACCTCTTCACAGTGTGAAAGTCCGGTAAAAATCCGGACATGGAGGAAAAATATGGGGTACGAGGTCGAAGTTTCCACGGTGGCTCCGGAAAACGATGAAGGGGTCCACTACATCTATGAAGCTCCGGTCCGAATTTGGCACTGGATCAATGCCGGATCGATCCTCGTCCTGGCGGTGAGCGGTTATCTAATCGCCCACCCGTTTCCAAGTCTCATGGGCGAGGCAAGCCATCATTTCCTGATGGGAGACATCCGGTTCTCCCATTTTGTCGCAGCCTATCTCTTCGGCGGGGGATTTCTCATCCGGTTTTTATGGAGCTTCATCGGAAACACCTATTCCCGGGAACTTTTCCGCATCCCGGTAACAAGCGGCGAATGGTGGAAGGATCTGTCCCGTGAAATCCGCTGGATCTTCTTTCTGGAAAAGAGTCCAAGGAAATACTATGGACACAATCCCGTGGCCCAGTCGGCCATGTTTGTCTTTTTCGTACTCGGCTCCCTTGTGATGATCGGTACAGGCGGGGCGATGTACGCAGAGGGACTCGGAGCAGGTTCATGGGCCGATCGATTGTTTGGCTGGATCACTCCCCTAGTTGGACAGCCCCAGGATTTGAGAACGCTCCACCACCTCGGCATGTGGTTTATTCTGGTCTTTGTTTTGGGACATATCTACATGGCGATCAGGGAAGACATTGTGGGACGTCAGACCTCGGTCGGGACCATGATCAGCGGTTTCCGGTTCTTCAGAAAGTGATCGGAAAAATGGAGAGTCTCCCAAAAACATTGATTCTGGGGATTGGAAACCTCCTGTGGGGAGACGAGGGGTTGGGCGTCCGGGCCGTCTGGGCCTTTCAGGAACAGTTTCATCTTCCCGAGGGAGTCACCATCATGGACGGAGGAACCCAGGGGCTTTCACTCACCCCGTTCATCCAGGAAACCGACCGTCTCCTGATCTTTGATGCCGTGGACTTTCAACAAGAGCCCGGATCCATTGTTGTGCGCCGAAATGAAGAGGTCCCGGCTTACCTTCACTCAGGCAAGATGAGCCTTCATCAAACCGGCTTCCAGGAGGTGCTGATCCTGTGCGACCTCCTTGGATCATCTCCGAGGGAAATGGCCCTGGTCGGAGTGCAGCCATTGGAGTGGGATGAATTCGGTGGATCACTCACCGCTCTGGTAGAAGGACAGATTCCCCTTATTCTGGAAAAAGGAGCGGAGATCCTCGCTGAATGGGGGCTCGTCCTGTCTCCCGGAAAGGAGATTCCCTTTGACAGGATCTCTCCCGACCCTATTCACATGACCATATCCGACCGGAGAACATTCCCATGTGCCTAGGAGTGCCCATGAGGGTTCTTGAGTCCCACCCTTTCCTTTCGAAATGCGAGGGTCGTGGGGAAATCCGATCCATTCAGATGGCCCTGGTCGGAGCTCAGACGCCGGGAACATGGGTCATGGCCTTTCTGGGTCAGGCCCGCCAGGTTCTGACGGAGGATGAGGCAATGGAGATCAATCTTGCCCTGGACGCCCTTGAGGCGGCATTTGCCGGGGAGACTGACTTTGAGCGCTTTTTTCCGGACATCCCTTCCCGCTCCTCCGGAGCGGCCAATGGACTCACCGATGGAGAAAACCCATGAGCATGACCTCCTCTCCGGACATTCCGGAACACACACGCATCACCCCCAGACTTTACGAATCCATGGTCGCCATTCAAGATCTGCTGGCAAAAGCCATCGAACACCCCGATGAAAGCTATGGGTTATCCCTTGAATCCCTCACGCCGGAAGAATGCGGCCACCTTGTCGAACTCTTGGGAGAAGGAGAGATCTCCGGGAGGATTCTTTCGGACGATCCGGAAAAAAAAGGCAAGGCACTCCATGTCCGGGAATCAAACTATCCAGGTCTATGGCTTCTGGGAAACAGTCCGGAGGGGTCTTCGAACGGAGTGGTCCTTTCGGAAATTGAGGTGGGAAGATCTCCCCGGCTTCTCCGCACAAAACCGGTCGTGGCGCCCGGCCTCGTCCCGGACGAGCGTTATGAAGGCCCACTCAAGCACCTCTTTCCCCATCTCATGAATGCTCGTCCACTCCTGGGCGAGTTGGCATGGCATCTTGAAAACCATTCCCCCCGAAAGGGGGCCCATAAAATCTTTCTGAACAAGCTTCCCCTGTCTGAAGCAGATGCCGAATGGATCGACCGGCTCTTGAAAGAAGACCGGATCTCTCTGGTCTCCAGGGGGTACGGAGCCTGCCAGATCCATTCGACTGCTTTTCCGGGTCTATGGAGGGTCCTCTACAAAAATCCGGAAGGAATCCTGCTTCTCGATGCCATTTGTGTGACGGACGTTCCGGATGAGGTTGCGGCGACAGGGGAGGACATGACCGATGGTCTTCTCCAATATGAGGAATTTCTCAAATGGATCGCATCGGACCTTTCTTGAGACCGATCAAAACTCCAAAAGCTCCCCCCGGACTGATCGAGCTTTGTCTGGAGAGTGACCCGGGCGGGCCTTCGGGGAGGATCGGGATTGTTCCCAGGAACCTTTCCCATCTGAAACTTCTTGAGGGCATTGATGCCGGGAAGAGCCTCGCCCGGGTGGGATTTCTCTTCACCCTTTGTCGCATGGCCCAGACCACCTTGGCCCGGGAAGCTTTATGCTGTGCCCAGTCACGGCCCATCCTTCCAAACGAGCGAAGAAAAGCCGAATGGATGGTCCTGAAAGAAAGTCTTCTCGAGTCGCTCAGAACCGTCCTGACTCTCCCCGGGACCTCTTTTTCTCCAAGCGGCTGGAACTTCGACGATTTTCGGGGGCTGGCCAACGGGGTACCCGACGAAAATCCCGACACACCCTTCTGGAGAGCTTTCCGGGAGATAAGCGAACGTTCTGTTTTCGGAGGTCCATCCTCCCGCTTCATGGAAATGGATTCGCCTGAACAATGGGACCAATGGGCGCAAAGTGGAAAAAAGGAAAAAAACACTCCGGTCTCCCTTCTGGCCCGGGAGCTTTTCAAAGAAAAACGAATGAAGAATGTTTTTTTTCCGGAAATGACAACACAGAGGATCATGGAGACCCGGGAGGTCATTATGGACAGTCTCCACAATGTTCACTTCCTGACCCACCCTCATCTTCGGGGAGTTTTTCATGAGACTGGACCCAAATCCAGAATGAGCTCCCATCCACTGGTCATCAGCCTGGATACAGAGCGTCCTCTTGCCGCCCGTCTCGCATCCCGGCTTCTTGAACTCGCCTCATGGGCAGCAGAAGGTCCCCGGATGGTCGGGAAAAGCCTTCTCTTCGGAATTGCCTCAGAATCCACAGCCCCCGGGACCGGCCTGGCGTGGGCTGAAACAGCCCGTGGGGTTCTCGTCCACCTGGCGACTGTCCGCAACGGACAGACCGGGATCTACCGGATCCTCGCCCCGACCGAATGGACCTTTCATCCGGAGGGAGGACCTTTTAAAAGATGGGTCAACAACTGGCATGGACTCTCCGGACCCTGCGAAGAATCGGGTGAAACGAATGAATTCTGGACAAGCCTCGATCAGGCGTTATGGATCTTCGACCCCTGCACCCCGGTCCGCTTGCCGGAGAGGTGAAGACGGGAGGACGGAAAAATGCATGAACTATCACTTGCAACAAGCCTTCTAGAGCTATTGGAGGAGCGGGCCTTACTCGACGCCTTCAGCCGGGTTCAGAAGATCGTTCTGAAAGTGGGAGAACTGTCCGGGGTATCGATTCCGGCCCTCCGCCAGGGCTTTGAGTTTGCCACGAAAGGGACCCTCGCAGAAGGGGCGAAAATGGATATCATCGAACCCCCCGGATCAGGCTGGTGCTTCACCTGCGAACGGACCGTTCCGCTCAGGGATCCCTTCCGAAGCTGTCCGTATTGCGGAAAAAGCGCTGTCACACCAACCGGTGGAATGGAATTCATGGTCGTGGAACTTGTGGTCCTGTAAAAATGCGTTCACCGGGTGCATTCGCACCCATAGTACTGGCTGATCAGATCATGTGTTGCTGAAGACACAAGGGGGCTTTATGTGTATCGATTGCGGCTGCACCTCATCCAATGAGAGCCATTCCCATGAACATGATGGCCATAGCCATGATCATCGAAATCACTCCACTTCTTCCAATCTCCACTCCACAACCCGTCGCATCAGCCTGGAACAGGACGTTCTCGCCGCCAACAACCGGCTGGCTGCTGAAAACCGGCGTTTCTTCCAGGAAAAAAGAATTCTGCCTCTAAATATTCTCTCGAGCCCCGGAACCGGAAAAACAACCCTCATAGAACAGACCGTTCTGGCACTCGAGAGACGGTCCCGGGCAGGAAGTCAGTCCTTCCCACTGGCCGTCATCGAGGGAGACCAAGCAACAAGCAGGGATAGCGACCGAATCAGACAGCTGGGAATTCCGGCAATCCAGATCAACACGGGAAAAGGGTGCCACCTCGACGCCCATCAGATCGGTCACGCCTCCCGGGATCTTCCTCTTTCTCCCGGGCTGGTTCTCTTCATCGAAAATATCGGCAATCTCGTCTGTCCCGCTCTTTTTGATCTGGGAGAGTCGGCCAGGGTTGTCCTTTTCTCCGTCACCGAAGGAGAGGACAAGCCCATCAAGTATCCCCAGATGTTCCAGCTGGCCGATCTCGTCCTCATGACAAAGACCGACCTCCTTCCTCATCTCGACTTCGATCGGGAGATGGCGCTGAACTACATCCGGGCGATCAATCCCGAGGCAACGATCCTCGAGGTGTCCGCCAAATCGGGAGCCGGTCTGGAGAAATGGATCGAATGGATCTTTTCTCTCGAAAAACGGGTGTGCGATCCCGTTATGAGAACGGACGCATAGTGGACCCGACGGCCCTCCACCAAACTCCTCACAGGATAGGAGATCCATTTCTTCCGAAATCCGGACAGCCATTTTGCTCCTCCGAAAGGGTTCGTCTGGTTATTTCCGGACAGGTTCAGGGAGTGGGCTTTCGTCCATTTGTTTTTAGTCTTGCCAGCTCCCTCGGGCTGACAGGATTCATTTTAAATGATTCCCGTGGGGTGACGATCGAGGTTCAGGGCGATAGGAAAGCGCTTTCAGAGTTCTCGTTACAGCTTGAGCTCCAAAAACCGTCCGTTTCCCGCATTGACAGCCTCCGACGGGAAAATGTGGCAGCTTGCCCGGAAGAGTCGAGTTTTTTGATCCGGATCTCTCCGGCGTTTGACGAAAACACTCGTGGGACCAGCTTTGATTCCCTTCTTCCGGATACTGCCACCTGCCCGGATTGCCTTACCGAACTGTTCGAACCGAAAAACCGCCGGTATCAATATCCTCTAATTTCATGCACCAGATGCGGCCCCCGATTTTCAATCGCCATCAAACCCCCGTTCGATCGTGTCCGGACGACTCTCGAGAGATTTCCCCTCTGCATTCAATGCCAAAAAGAATTTGAAGACCCCGGAAACCGCCGTTTTCATGCCCAGACCATCGGATGCCCAATGTGCGGACCGAAAACACACTTTCTTGACGGAGAGGGAAATCCGGTTTCCGGTGGAGACCCGGTACAAAATGTCCTCCAGGCACTTCTGAAGGGAGAGGTGATCGCGATCAAGGGTATCGGGGGGTATCACCTGGCTGGGGATGCCAGGAACCGGGAGACCGTAACCCGAATCCGCAACCTGAAAAACCGCCCGAATAAACCGCTGGCTGTCATGACGGGAGATCTATGGACAGCATCCATGCTTGCCCATATGGGGATCCTTGCCAAAAAAGCGCTTCTTTCCCCCGAGAGACCGATCGTCCTGCTTCCGATCAAAAAAAATGGCCCTCTTCCGTATGATCTGATCGCTCCGGATCTTGACCGAATAGGGGTTTTTCTCCCCTGCACTCCAATCCAGCACCTTCTCTTCGGAAAAGGGTCCTTTCACCTTCCGGACTCGAGGGAACCGCTGGCGCTGGTCATGACTAGCGCCAACGCCGAGGGAGAGCCGATCGCTCTCGCAGAAAAAGAGGTCCTGAAGATCTTCGCAGGCAAGATCGATGGATTTCTCATACATGACCGGATCATTCACCATCGTCAAGACGACAGCCTGATCTGCGCGGATGGAAACAACCGGATTCTTCTCAGACGAGCCCGGGGCTGGGTCCCACAAGCCTTCCCCGTCGGGAAGAAAAGATCTTCCTCCCCAAGAACAGACTCTCCAGAACCCTTCGTTCTCGCACTGGGAGGACAGATGAAAACCGCCCCATGCCAGATCAGGGAGGGAAAGGCTCTTGTTTTTCCCCATATGGGCGATCTGGACGGGGAGAGATCCAGAGAGGAATACCGCTCTTCTGTCCGTACTTTCCTTCACGCACAAGGTGCGACTCCGACCGCCCTCGCCTGCGATCTCCATCCGGATTTTTACACGACCAGGATGGCTTTTGAATGGGGGCAGGAGTGGGGAGTTCCGGTGATCCCCGTCGGCCACCATCACGCACACATCGCATCGGTGATGGCCGATCGGGGTCTCAAAGGACCTGTTCTTGGAATAGCCCTGGACGGATTTGGAATGGGAGTCGATCAAACCCCCTGGGGAGGGGAGCTTCTTCGGGTTGACCAAACGGACGCCTTCCGTCTGGGTCACTTCAGGACCCTGTTCCTTCCGGGAGGAGACAGGGTTCCCCGCGAACCCTGGCGCATGGGGGTCTCCGCACTTTGCGCCCTTGGTCGGGGGGAAGATGCCGAAAAAATCTTCTCCCACCCCCAGGCGCATGATCTTGCAAATCACCTCAAAAGCGCCGGGCAGACCTTTTTCCCCAAGACATCGAGCGCCGGACGGCTCTTTGACGCGGCATACGCACTTCTTGGGGGAAAAGAGCAGCTGGACCATGAAGGACAAGGAGCCATGGAGCTTGAGGTATGGGCACGATCTTTCAGAGGCCAGAACCAGGAGACAGGGAACGGATATGTGATCAGTGAAGCGGACGGTCAGGGAATTCTTGACTTTCTTCCCCTCCTTGAAAAACTACGGATGGAGAGAAAAAAGGAAAAGGGCGCGGCACTCTTTCATGAGACACTCTCACTCGGAGTTCGGGACTTTGCGGTTTGGGGGAGAGAACGGACCGGAATACGTTCAATCGTCCTTTCCGGGGGGGTTTTCCAAAATACCCTTCTCTCCCGGCGGGTATCGGCTCTTTTGGGACAATCGGGATTTTCCGTTTACAGACCGCTCCGGGTTCCGACAAATGACGGAGGTCTGTCTTTGGGGCAGGCGTGGGTCGCATTGAGCAGGATCCTGACAGATATCCGGATCAAAAAGATTGAAAGGAGAATCGAATGTGTCTTGCCATTCCGGCATGCGTAACGGAAAAACTGGACGAGTCCCGGGTCCGGGTGAGTCTTGGAGGGATCGAGCAGGAGGTTTCGACCATTCTTCTTGATTCGGTGGATATCGGGGATTATCTCATTGTTCATGTGGGATTTGCCCTGGGCAAAATCGACAGCGGAGAAGCTCTTGAAACGCTGGAATTGATGAAGGATTGGCCAGAAACCGGAACGGCTTCATGAAGGCCTCCCTCCGGTTCATTGAAGAGTTTCGGGATCCTCCGACAGGGCTCTCCCTTATCGCACACCTGAAGAAAGCCGTGACCCGTCCGATACGGCTGATGGAATTCTGCGGTGGACACACCCATGCCTTCTATCGTTTTGGTCTTCTGGATCTTCTGCCCGAAAAGATCCGCATGATCCACGGACCTGGCTGCCCGGTTTGCATTCTTCCCATGGGACGCATCGATGCCGCCATTGACCTCGCCCTTCGACCGGAAGTGATCCTCGTCACTTACGGAGATGTCCTCCGTGTCCCGGGATCGGCCGGCATGACGCTCATGAAGGCCAGATCCCGGGGGGCCGATGTCCGGATCATCTATTCGGCCGTTGAAGCTCTCGCTCTGGCCCGGAAATACCCGGAAAGAAAAGTCGTCTTTTTTGCCATCGGCTTTGAAACGACGACTCCTCCAACAGCCGCAGTGCTCATTGAAGCGCGACAATCCGGTCTTGGAAACTTTTTCGTGTTCGCCAATCATGTCATGACGCCTCCGGCCATGCGGGCCATCTTGTCGAACCAGAAATCAGGAGCCGAGCTCGACGGCATTATCGGACCATCCCACGTCAGCACCGTCATCGGGTCAGATGCATATTCTTTTGTCGCCGACGAATTCCACATCCCTGTCGTTATCGCCGGATTCGAACCGCTGGATATTCTTCTCGCATTAAAAATGCTTGCAAATCAGATTTCCGGCCATCAGGCCATTGTGGAAAACGAATACCGCCGGGCGGTCACTCCCAAGGGAAATCCACTGGCCCAGAAGCTGGTCGGGGAGGTCTTTCAGACGGCTTCCTCTTTCGAATGGCGGGGACTTGGCATCCTTGGCGAGAGTTCTCTGGAAATACGCCCGGAATATTCAGCCCACGATGCGCTTTGCCAATTTGATATCACCATCACTGCGATCTCCGATCCGAAAGCCTGTGAGTGCGGAGAGATCCTCAAAGGGCTGAAACGCCCTCGGGACTGCCGGATCTTTGGAACTCTCTGCACCCCGGACACACCTGTCGGTTCATGCATGGTCAGCGCCGAAGGAGCCTGCGCCGCGGCCTATCACTATGGATCCGGGACTGTTGCCAAAAATGCCGGGGAGATCCTCCATTGAGCGCCTCTTCCGGAAGGCGCCACCACGGAGCTCCTATCGACCGGGAAAAGGGGCTCATCGAGATGGTTCACGGAAGCGGAGGAAGAGCCTCGGCGCAGCTTGTCGACGAGATTTTCCTTCCGGCCTTCGACAATCAGTGGCTCAGGCCGCTTGGAGATCAGGCCAGGATTTTGTTGGAGGGCGGGCCCTGGACCATGACGACCGACTCCTATGTCATTACTCCCTATTTCTTCCCGGGAGGAGATATTGGATCTCTTGCGGTTCACGGGACGGTCAACGATCTCTCCATGGGAGGAGCCGTTCCGTTGTACCTGACCGCGGCCTTCATTCTTGAGGAAGGCTTTCCGATAAAGGACCTCGCCACCATCACAAACAGCATGGCCCTTGCCGCAAAGGAGGCAGGTGTCGCACTCGTGACCGGCGACACCAAGGTTGTCGAGAAAGGAAAAGGCGGAGATGGCATCTACATCAATACCTCAGGAATCGGCCGAATCCCGGAAGGAGTTTATCTGGACCCCTCGAAGATCCGACCGGGAGACACGATTCTGCTCTCGGGATCCATCGGTGATCACGGCAGCGCTGTTCTCGCCGCCAGAGAAAATTGGGGGCTCTCCACATCGCTTCTTTCGGATTCAGCATCACTCCATGGCCTGGTGGCCTGCATGCTCGAATCCGCTCCCGGACTTGTCTGTCTGAGGGATCCGACGAGGGGAGGTGTTGCCACTTCTCTCAATGAATGGGCCCAGACGGCCGGAGTCGACCTTTTGATCGACGAAGAACGACTCCCTGTCCGAGAGGAGGTTCGGGGAATCTGCGAGCTCCTGGGGCTCGATCCCCTGTATCTCGCAAACGAAGGGAAACTTCTGGCGGTATGCAGGAAACAGGATGCCGACAGGCTTCTTTTGACCATGAAGAATCATCCATTGGGCCGGAACTCGGTTATTTTGGGTCATGTCACGGGAGAAGCCCCAAACGGTCGGAGCGGTCAGGTTCGTATGACCACTCCCATGGGAGGCACCCGGATGGTGGACTGGCTGCGGGGAGATCCCCTTCCACGGATCTGCTGAGAAAGGAATTCCGATGTCACTTGAAACAGGGTTGTTATCTTCGTCAGGAACAATTCACCAGGGCTCCATCGTCCTCATCATGATGGCTCTGATCATGGGTTTCCGACATGGTCTGGATCCTGACCATCTCACAGCGATCGATGCCATCTTGCGCTTTCAGGCGAGCCGCAAACACCGGCTTGTCCGGTGGGCAGGCCTGTACTTCTCCCTGGGACACGGGATTGTCGTCATGGGGATCGGCCTTACTGTCCCGGCTCTCTCCCTCCACTGGAAAACCCCGACAGGACTGATTCTTTTCGGAGGACTGTTTTCCGCAACTTTTCTTCTGGGTATGGCCGGGATGAACACCATGGCACTGGTCCGTTCGGATTCGTCAAAGCCTTTCGTCCCGGCAGGTCTCCGATCGCGATTTCTTCTCCGATACGTTCCTCTCGAACGTCCGCTGTTCATTCTTCTTTTGGGAATGATGTTCGCCGTCTCATTCGATACGATCTCCCAGACTCTGGTTTTCTCCTGGGCCGCCTCCGGGTTGGGGGGAATAAGGGAAACCCTTTTGGTCGGGCTGGCCTTTATCATCGGTATGGTCTTGTCCGATGGAACAAACGGATTGTGGATCGCCCGTCTGATTTCCCGGGCGGACCGGCAAGGCGTCCGTATTTCCCGGACAATGGGATGGACCGTTGTCTCCTTAAGCCTTTTCGTCGGTCTTTATATTCTGTCTTCAACCCTTTTCCCGTCGCTCCCGCTCGGAACTCCCATCCTTGATACCGGAATCGGACTCGGGGTCATCCTCTGCCTTTCCCTGTCTTATATGGTCGTTGATATGAGAATCCCGCCTGGTCAATAATCAACAGGAATTTCCCGAAAACATGGACGATTTTGAATAGCCACCCCGGATTTCTGAAGAATGGGTCCTAAAATTGATCAGGTCGAACACCACCGACAAACAATTGGAGAGCTCAGGATTTCTCCCGAATGATCTTGAGGTCGAGATATCGGCCCATCGCTCGCCCACACGATATGGACTTTCTTTTCAGCCCGTTCCGAAAGGGGTGGGCTGGGCCCTCCATCTGAAAGTTCCACGTGGAACATCCGAAGAAAAGATCCGGGAAATCCTCTATCGCCACAGGAGATGGATCAACGCGCGATTCCAGAGATTCCGACAGGGAATCCTTCATTCCCATGCCAACCATCCTGAACATTCCGGAAAGAATCATGAGTCACTGATTCTTTTTGACGGAATCTTCCACAGGATCATCATCGAGAAAAACCATCCCGGACCGGACGGAAAAAGGGTTTTCACAAACCCTGACCAGACCATTACGGTCCAAAGCCCCGGAGATCTTTCCGATCATGAAGCGGCTTTGGCCATCAGGGAGTTTTTTCTTTCGGAAATGATCCGGAGAACTTCCGGAATCCTGAAACATCGCTCACAGCAACTTAATCTTTACCCCAAAAAAGTTGTGATCCGGAATACAAAAAGGCAATGGGGATCGATGAACCGTCATGGGGTCATGTCCCTGTCGCTCAGGCTGGCACAGATGACCGAAGAGATTCTGGATCTGGTGATTGTTCATGAACTGTGCCACATGCTTCATCCCAACCATGGAGAGTCCTTCAACACCCTCCTGACGAGACTGACCCCGGACCACCGGCAGAAGATGAAAGAGATTTCCGCCATTTGGACCTTTGGTGAGACCCCCCTTTGGGAAGCCGGGTTTTCATCCCTTCCGATTCCCGACAATCTCCTCCCCCAACCTCACAATAGTCCCAAGACTTGAAGAAGGAGGCTATGGCGTTCTAGGATAAGTGATCTGAACCAAACCGATGACCTCCCTTCTTTCAAAACCCATGGACGGTTCCTGCGTCCAAACAGAACACCGGGATAGCCCTGACAAAGTGGAAAACAAGGAAAAACCAAAAGGACAAAGAACAGGATTTTCCACCGGCGCATGCTCCCAGGCCGGTGTGGCGGCCTGTCTGGTGGCCTTTCTGGAAGGAGCCCCCCCCCAAGAGATCGCTGTCAGGCTTCCCATTGGCAGAAAAGCCGTTTTTCCTCTCGCCGATTTTTGCCTGGACCTCCATTCCGACAAGGATCGTCCCAGCGCAACGGCAACCATCGTCAAGGATGCCGGCGATGATCCCGATGTCACCCATGGAGCCTCCATCATCACTTCCGTCCGGATCACGTGCGTCCCCGGCGTGCGCTTTTTTGCGGGAGAAGGGGTTGGAACCGTCACCAAGCCGGGACTGGGCCTCGCTGTCGGAGATCCCGCCATCAATCCTGTTCCCAGAGAGATGATCAAAAACGAGTTTCTTCTGCGGCAGGACGATCTGAAGGCCTGGACCTCAAAACATTACGGATGGAGCGATCCGGGAATGGATGTCACCATCTCCATTCCCAATGGAGAAGTTCTCGCAGAAAAGACACTGAACGGACGGTTGGGGATACTGGGCGGCCTTTCCATACTGGGAACAAAAGGCATAGTCGTTCCTTTCAGCACATCCGCTTACAGGGCCAGCATCTCCCAGGCGATCGATGTCGCCCTGGCCCGGGACATCTCTACACTTGTGTTTACAACGGGCGGGCAAAGTGAAAAATTTGCCCAGAAGATCCGCTCGGACCTCCCGGAAGAGGCCTTCATCCAGATCGGGGATTTCACGGGATTCTCCCTTCGGGAGGCGGTCAAGAAAAAGGTGGGACGGGTGATCATGGCGGGTTTTCTCGGGAAATTTTCCAAGCTGGCGGCAGGCGTCACCCAAACGCATGCGGCAGGCTCATCGGTGGATCTTGAATTTCTCTCCTCCGTCGCCCGGGAGGCAGGGTGTCCGGAAGCTGTCTGCAATGAGATCGCCCACGCCAATACCGCAAGACACGCCGGAGAAATCGCCTTGTCGGCGGGATGCACAGGTTTTTTCTCCTTCCTGGGAAAAAGGGTCACCAGCCAATTGAAGAAAACAGTAAAGAACGAGCTTCCCATCGAAGTCCTCCTCACCAACTTCGATGGGACCATCCTCTCCCATGAGGGAGACAAAACATGCTAGGAAAAGAGGCTCTCCAAAATCCCGTTCACCGGGAAGCCCGCATCCATGTCATCGGAATGGAACCGGAAGGGCTCTCGACAGAAGATCTCCGATTTTCCGGACTTTTCTCTCGCTGCTCTCTTCTCGTCGGTGGAGACCGCCAGTTGAAAACGCTCACCGGACCACTCCCTCCGGATATTGAAAGACTCACCATCCGTGGGAAGATGGAGCCGATCATCGATCGTCTCCGTCCGTTTCAGGAGCAATCCTCATCGGAGGTCGCGGTGATTCTGGCCTCCGGGGACCCGCTCTATTATGGAATCGGATCGACCCTCATCCGGGCAATCGGAAAGGAAAGCCTGGCTTTTTATCCCGCCCCGACACTCGTCCAGAGAGCCTTTTCCCTTTTGGGTCTTCCATGGGAACAATCCACAGTGATTTCCTTCCATCGGCCGGACAGCCCCGAGGAGATCCCCCATACCGGGCTTGGCAATCTTCTGGCCTTCTATACCGATGGCTCAGATGGTCCCCGTAAGGTCCTTTTGGCGATCGAAAAGGATCCTTTTCTCAAAAAAAGGCTGAACGAATTCACCGTCCTTGAAAACATCGGACTCGATGGCCAGACCATCAGACTATTCACTCCCGAGAAATTGGACTTGCTCCGCGAAACACCATTTGCCCCACTCAATGTCGTCGTCGTGACACTCAATCCTTCCGACTGAACACTCAAAACAAGGATCAAAGGAGATCGCCCATGAGCCGGGAAACCCTGTTCGGCCTGCCAGAAGAAGCTTTTCATTTTACGGTTCCCAGAAAGGGACTCATTACCAAAACGGAGATTCGGGTTCTCTCCCTCTCCAGACTGGACCTCGCTCCCGGCCTGCACCTGTGGGATATCGGCGCGGGCTCCGGATCCGTCGGAATTGAAGCCGCACGCCTGGTGCCGACACTCACAGTGACCGCGATCGAAAAAGATCAGGAGGATTTTGACTGCCTGATCAAAAATGTTTCAACCTTTGGACTCGAGGAACGCATCCGGACGATCCATGGAAAGGCCCCTGAAAAACTCCCCAGAGATCCCCGCCCGGACAGGGTTTTTATCGGTGGAACCGGAGGAAGGCTCGCAGACCTTCTCGACCTGTCACAAGAACTCCTGCCCCCCGACGGAAAAGTGGTCATCAACCTTGCGACCTTTGAAAACATTTCCGAGGTTCTCGACTGGACCCGGGACAAGGGGATCTCTCCCGAAATCTGGCAGATCCAGACAGGAAGAGGAAAAACCATTCTGGGGCTTCACAGGATCGAAGCCATGAATCCGGTCGTCATCATTTCCTTTTCACCCAAGAAACCCGAGACCCCCTAAAAAATAGCCGGAGAACAATCCTGATGGAATCCATACCCGTTCTGACAACTGCCAAAGAAAAAATCGCCATCATCACCATCACCCGACCCGGTCTTGAAAAAGCAGCCGCCCTCCTGAAGGGGCTTGATGCCACACTTTACGTCTCCGAGAGATATGCCGGCGAAGCGCCGGAAGGCGCAGTCATTTTTGACGGGGTCGTCAAGAATCTTCTGCCCGGGCTCTTCGACTCCTACGACGGGATAATCCTTGTCATGGCCCTTGGGATCGTGGTGAGAACCATTGCCCCCCTGATCGTGGATAAAAAAAAGGATCCGGGAATTGTCGTCATCGACGTCACCGGCCGATTTGCCATCAGCCTCCTTTCAGGACACCTTGGAGGAGCCAACGCTCTTGCGAGGGAAGCGGGAGAAATCCTGGGAGCCATACCGGTCATCACCACCGGGACCGATGTCAGGGACACCATCGCTCCTGACATGATGGCAAAAGAGATCGGAGCCGACCTCACTCCTTTTGATCTCCTGAAACGGGTCAGTTCCGCAATCGTCGACGGAGACCGGGTTTTGGTGCTCAACCCCGAAAAAATCCCGTTCACACAGCTATCCGGAACACTCAAACCCAACATACTTCTTCATGGGGAGTGGCCGGATCCCATGCCACTGGCCCGGGCCGCGATTGTGATCTCTTCGTCGTCTGCCCCGCCGACGGATCTCCTGCCGGTTCATGTCACGATTCACCCAAGGGTCCTTGCCGTCGGAATCGGTTGCAATCGGGGAACATCCGCCAAAGAAATCATTTCCCTTGTTGAACAGACACTGGAAAAAGCCAATCTGTCCGTTTCGTCGATCGCCCGTTTTGCCACGATCGACCTGAAAAAAGATGAGGAAGGGATCCTTGAGACCGCCCGGTTTTTCAATCGTCCGCTGGAGATTTATACCCGGGAAGAGCTCTCGCAAATCGATTCTCCCAACCCATCGGAGGTAGTCCGGTCTCATGTCGGGACGCCCGGAGTCTCGGAACCGGCTGCCCTTCTCGCAATCCGTCTCCATGCGCCCTTTCCGGATGGTAGTGGAGAACTTTCAATCGAGAAGGTCAAATCGGAAAATGCCACAATGGCCGTCGCCAGATGGAAAGCCCGGGAAGCCACGTCCGAAAGCTGATCAGGGGGTTGTCCGGATCAGTCCCAGGATCCCGAAGTGGATGAGTCGAACGGCGATCGCCGCCAGGAGGAGGGAGAAAATCTTTCCCGCCACCGCGGATGAGGTCACCCCGATCTTTTTATTGATCACATCGGACATGGACAGAAGCGGGTACAGGATCGCCATATTGAAAAAAAGAGCCCCGACAACCAGAATGATTCCGTGGCTCTTGGCAAGAATGAGAGAAGAGGTGAGCACCGCTGGACCGGCGATCAGTGGGATTCCCATGGGAACCGCTCCCCAGGATTTTGGCAACGTCGGCGGGGAGGACAGGGCAGATCCTGCCGCCTGACTCTGGCTCTTCAGCAAATCGGAAATCGACAGGACCAGGAGGAGGATTCCCCCCGAGATTGAAAAGTCCCAGATGGAAAGCCCCAGAAAATCCAGAAGGATTTTTCCACCCACGGCAAAAAGGACACTCGCCATGAAAGCGGTGAGGACCGCGGTTCTTGCGATCTGTTTTCGTTGACCCGCCTCCAGCTCTCCGGTCAGCCCGATAAACAGAGGAAGGATGCCTGGTGGATCAATGGCTACAAAAAGGGGTAGAAAGGATAACCAGAACTCCTGCCACACGTTTGTCTCCGAAAATTAAAGGATTGGGGGTCATATCGGGGGACAGTTGATGTATGCCCCGCCCGGGCTTTATCATATCCCATGTGTGCAGTCTGTCCGCACCATGCCGATTTCTCCTTAGAGGGAACACCAACATATCATTCTCCACGGAAACTCCATATGCATTCCAGGAAGGAAAAGATCATATCATGTCCAATAACGCACCCCTTACCCCCGAATCCCCCCGGGGAAGCCTTCTCCTCGTGGGCTTCGGGCCGGGATCGGAAGAACACCTGACCCATCGGGCAAAATGGGCCATTGAGCATGCCGAGATCATCATTGGCTATCGCACCTATATTGATCTTGTCCGCCCTTTGATCCAGAACAAGACCATTATCCAGACCGGGATGACTGAGGAGATCGAACGTGCCTCCCAGGCGGTTGACCTTGCTTTTTCCGGAAAAACCGTAGCGCTCGTCTCCAGCGGGGATGTCGGGATCTATGGAATGGCCGGGCTGGCCTATGAGGTTTTAGCCGACCGGGGTTACACCGGCACCGAAATCGATGTCGAGGTCATACCGGGCGTCACTGCCCTTTCGGCGTGCGCTTCGATTCTGGGAGCTCCCCTGATGCATGATTTTGCCTCCATTAGCCTTTCCGACCTCCTCACCCCATGGGAAGTGATCCGGAAAAGACTCAGGGCCGCCGCTGAAGCGGACTTTGTCATCGCCCTCTACAACCCGAAATCATCAAAACGGGTTCGTCAAATCGAGGAAGCCCGGGAAATCATGATGGAGGTCCGGGATCATGATACCCCGGTTGGAATTGTGAAAAGTGCCATGAGGGAAGGGGAAAACATTGTCATCTCGAACCTTTCGGAGATGCTCACCCACCCCATCGGCATGCTCACCACCATCCTCGTGGGCAACTCCCAGACCAGGATCATCGCCGGAAAAATGGTCACCCCGCGTGGCTATCAGAAAAAATACAATATCCATACAGGAGACCGGCTGACAAAGTCGAAAACCCTATGACGGATGAAGCCCTCAAAAAAGGTTTGGTCATTGTTCATACGGGAGACGGCAAAGGGAAAACCACCGCTGCCCTGGGAATGGCGTTTCGGGCCGCGGGTTACGGAATGCCGGTATTGATTGCCCAATTCATCAAGGGATCCTGGCATTACGGGGAGCTTGACGCCATCAAGCGATTCGAGGGGATTCTCACCATCAGGCAGATGGGTGAGGGATTTACCTGGGAAACCAAGGACCCTGTCCGGGACCGGGAAGTGGCCCAGAAGGCGTTTGCCTGGGTCAGGGAAGAGATTCTTTCCGGAAAATACCACATGGTCATCCTCGATGAAATCAATATCGCCATGCGTTACCATTATATCGATATGGAACAGGTCGATGCCCTGATCGATGAAAAACCTCCGGACCTTCATCTTGTCATGACCGGAAGAAATGCCCATCCGCGATTGATTGAACGGGCCGATCTGGTGACCGAGATGAAGGCCATCAAACACCCTTATGAAAAAGGGATCATGGCCCAGAAAGGAGTCGAATTTTAATGGCCCTCTTGAAAATAGCCCGTATGGGAAATCCTATCCTCCGAAAGATTGCCGAGGCGGTTCCGTTGGCAGAAATCGAAACGCCCGCGTTCCAGAGCTTTATCGACGATCTTGTCGACACAATGAGGGATGGTGACGGTCTGGGGCTCGCCGCTCCCCAGGTTCATGTCTCGAAACAGGTCGTCGTTGTGGAGTCCATTGAAAACGAGCGGTATCCCGATGCCCCTTCCATCGGCCTTCTGGTTCTCGTCAATCCGGTCTTCAAATATATGTCTAAAGAGACCCGGTATGGATGGGAGGGATGCCTGTCCGTCGACAACCTTCGGGGAAAAGTGACCAGAAGCCGGGCAGTAAAGCTTGAGGCTTTGGACCGTTATGGAAAAAAGATGCTTCTCGACTGGGAAGGGTTCCCGGCTGTCATCTTGCAGCATGAGACGGACCATCTCCGGGGAACGCTCTTTGTCGACCGGATGAAGGACATGACAACCCTTTGCCACCTTGAGGAATTTTCAAGATATTGGGTGAGAAAGGAAAGCGACGATGAAGAAGACGTCGTCTGACTGAAAACCCTGCAACATGGCTGACCAGCCGGATCAAACCCAGGGGCTCAGCTGGTTTGGGTCCCTGGAAGGGCGGCAGTCCTCAACCCCCGATGCACAACATCTGAAACATCCGGAAAATGGCCCCCTTCGGAGCGGGAAGGGCTAGTGGGCTTTTTGGTCAAAACCCCTTTTTCTTCTGGTTGTTTTTCAGGAGGAAGAAACGAGAAGCACCGTGGCAGGTCCTGTTCCGGTATTTTTCCAGTTATGGGGCTTTGTGGGGTCAAAATAGACCGCATCAAGGTCCTTCAGGGTATAGGTCCTGTTCGACTGTTCAAAAAGAATCTCCCCTTCCAGAACAATGGCAAACTCCTCACCTTCGCTTCCCGAATAGGGATAATCTCCGACCTCCCCCCCAGGATCAAGCCTTAAAAGGAAAGGCTGCATCTTTTTCTTGGAAAGTCCTCTCGCCAGAGGCTCAAGAGTGGCATGTGAAGGTGCGCTGTAGACACGGCGTCGGTCCTGTGCCGGCATCAGAACCGGATCTCCCGCTTCATCCGGTTCATCAAAAAGAACGGTGATGGGAAGATGAAGAGCCGCGGTAATCTTTTCAAGGGTGGCAACGGAAGGAGACACCTGTGAAGACTCGATCTGGGACAGGGCGCTGGGAGAAATGCCCGCGGCCAACGCAAGCCCCCTCAGGGTCATTTTTTTTTCCAAACGAAGATTTCGGATTCTCTCACTGACTTTCTGCATGGAAGAAGTCTAGATGATCAGTGGTAACAGATTCAAGTTACAGAAAAAATTGATCATGGACAATCCCCGGAAGACAAATAGGCGGTTATTCCACTCCCCCAGCACTCTTTTTATGGACAAAAATCCTCTTTATGAATCTTTGAAGGAATAGAACCTTCCAATGAACATTTCCACGCAAAACATGCGCTTTTCACCGGCATCATGTGGTTCAGGTCGCCTCTGTTATGGCCCCATGATGATCTGCAAGCAAAATTCAATATGTGATCATATTTTTATTCCAAAAATAATTGATAATAAAAACGGACACATTCGTATTTTAAAAGAAACACATATCCGACACAGGACACTCCGGAATTGATCAAGAAATAAAAAAATAAATGAATCAATAATACTTAATCATTATCCCCTTCAATCATTCTTCCTCCCCAAACAGTGGCCTTGTTTGACAACAGATTCAAGTGTTCATTATAATGAACACTCAGATGAACAGAAGCATCAAGCAATTTGGCGACAACAAGGAGGGGATTATGTCCAGATATCACATGCCCATCGGTGAAAGTTCTTTTCTGACACCAGCAGCTGCCATCGAGGGAGTCATCCTTCCGGATCCAGGGGAGTCTCTGGTTCAGGGAAGCATTTTTAACGAAGAAGAGGCTCTCATCATCGCGGCAGATAAAATACTTGCAGCCAAGAATCCCACCCTTTTTCCTGGTCCTCTCGTCATTTGGAACTGGAGCAAGGAATCACAGGAAATGGCCAAAGCCGTCAGGAAGCTTGCCGAGGCAGGAAACATGAACATTATCCCGATGACGGACTATCGGCCCAAATACCCCAAGATCAACCCGGAATCGGAAATCAATCCGAACCATCCCAATATCACAATTTGGCACAACGCCATCGATGTCTGTCTTTTTGTTGGCGTTCACTGCCATTACTCAAATATCGCACTCAAGATCATTCGCGGTGGAACCGACTGCTTCACGATTGCCCTATGCAGCTTTTCGGGGGATGACGAGGCTCATCTGACCGTTCGGGATGTCTCCCCGGAGAAAGTTGACCGTCTGTCCCAGATTCTGCGAGAGCGAAAAGCCCATCTCTTGTCAGCATCAATGAAATAGAAACGCATCTCTCTTTAAGGAATGTCTTTCAGCGAGGAGATCTGATGAATTCTGAAAAACGTCAGCAGTCCGTTTCTCCCGAAACCAGAGCTTCCACTTTTTCGGTCTGGACGGATGAAGGGGGAAACCCGCAATTTCCCACCGAGAAGCAGTCCGCGATCTCAAGTGACTATTTTGTTTGGATCGATCCCTCAAAGTCCACAGAAGTCGGGCAATGGGTTCTCCTCTCCACCCAAAACAGGATGACTTTTGACAGGATCATTCATGGAAAAAGAGGTCTCTCGCTCGAAAAGAACCCGCTCTGGAGCCTCTCGGATCCGGACATTTACGTATTGGGTGTTGTGATTGCCGGATTGGAGTGGATTGACATTGCTGAAGGAGATTGATTCACAAAACATGTAACCCAATAATGAACAGGAGGATTGATGAAGCCATACCAGGTTTCAAGGGGACCAGAAGGATTTCTTCCACCAGCTGCGGCCATGATGGGCGTAACGTTGCCAGTCGAAGGGCAAGGATCCATTTTGGGGCTGAGGGTTTTTGAGGATCAGGCTATTGAAGAGGCCGCCAGACAACTGGCCCATGCAAAAGTTCCCACCATCTTTCCGGGTCCGCTTGTGCTCTGGGGATGGAATGCTCAAGCCATTGAAATGGCCAATGCCGTGGCACATGTTGCTGAAACATGTGGGATCAACATCATACCAATGCCGGACTATCGCCCAAAATACCCAAAGATTGATCCAGAAGCTGAAATCAATCCGAATCACCCCAACCTGACGATCTGGCATAACAAAATTGACGTTTGCCTGTTCGTCGGGGTCCATTGCCACTATTCCAATCTGGCCTTGAAAATCATTCGTGGCGGGACAGGCTGCTATACCATTGCCCTTTGCAATTTTGCCGGGGACGAAGAAGCGAATCTCACGATTCGTGATCTGACTTCAGAAAAAATTCTGAAAATTGGTGAAAATATCCAGAAAATGAAAAGGGACTCCCGCCGGTTTTAACTCTGCCATACCCATCCTCCCATGATTCTTGTGAGAAAAGCTCTGCGGGATAAACGGCGGAGCTTTTCTCAACAGGCAGAAGCGAAAACGCTAGTTCAGACGGAGGAAAGAAGATCTTCGAGTAATCTTTTGGGGTCCTGGCTTTTCAAAAAGGGACGCCCGATCACCAGAAGGTCCGATCCACCCAGAAGTGCCTCTTTGGGACTTCCCGCCAAGACTTGGTCATCCTTTCTGCCCCCGCCGGAAACAGACCCTTCCTCCCAACGGATTCCGGGAGTCACAAGATAGGGCGCCCCACCAAAACGGTTTCTTGCGGATGAAAGATCACCCGGAGCCATCACCAGCCCATGCGCACCGGACTCCAGGGCCAAACTCCCAAGTCCGAGTACTCCCGCCCCGCGGTCGGAGACTCCGAGCCGGCCAAGCTCACGGTCATCCAGATGGGTCAACAGTGTCACAGCCAAAACCAGCGGCGAGACTCCAGGAAGACTGTCGGAAGCTTCCCTAGCCGCGCGAATCATTGCTTCCCCCCCTTGAGCGTGGACCGTCAAAAGCCTGAGTGTCGGCAGGGATAGACCGGAGATCGCACCAAAAACCGTGTTGGGAATATCATGCCATTTCAGATCAAGGAAAAGAGGAATTCCCCGGTCGGAAATCTCCTCCAGAAAACGCATTCCCGACCGCATGAAAAGGACCGGACCCACCTTGATCATTCCGACCATATCTCCGATCGCCAGAAGAAGGGATCGGGCCCGGACAACATCCGGTTCATCAAGAGCGAGACAGATCCTGTTTTTAAGAGAGCTCCTCAACGTCTCCACAATCGGGGAAGAGGAAAACTTCGGATGATATTGACTCAAAAGTCCGCCTTTCTGAGCCAGAATGTGTGAAATTTTTTTGCCTTGTGAAAGGATCTTGGAGCCGGAAGGATCTCTTCCACCTTTTTCCTCTCTCGCGTTGAAATCCCTGACAGGACCATCGCCCCTCCCGGTTCAAGAAGCTCCCACAAATACGGAATCCAGTTTACGAGAACTCCTCCCGTCACATTTGCGATGATCAGCCGAAACTTCCCGTCGTTTCCAAACGGGGAACCATCCCCCGGGGTTTCAGGAGAAAGCCCCGTTTTCGAAAATTGCTTGAGACCGTTCAGCTCCAGATTTTCCAAAGTCGCCTCAACCGCAAGGGGATCATTGTCCACAGCGACAAGAAAGTCTCCGTGACCCAATACAAGTGCCGCAATGCCCAGAATCCCGGTACCCGACCCGAAATCCAGAATTTTTCCCCCTTCGACAGGAACCCTTGGATAATAGTCGACCAGAAGCGACAGGCACTTCCCCGTCGTCTCGTGAAGTCCGGTTCCGAAAGCCAGATGCGGATGAATCCGTATAAAGGGCGTTGCAGGCTTGGGATCGGTATCCCATTCGGGAATGATTGAAAGCCAGTGATTCACCAGAAATCTCTGGAATCCCTGACTTTTCCACAGGGTTTCCCAGTCCTCTCCGGGAAGAAACTCATCGGTGGCCTCTATGGCGCCCATGGATTTGACCGACTCCCTTACCAGAAGGGATTCAAGACTATCAAGACGTTCGAGAGATGCCGTGAGCCTGACAATCCCGGAAACTTCCTGCTCCAGGACAGGGAGCTTGGTTTTCTTGACCAGCCAGTCTGCTACATTCTGGGCCTCCCCGGAAGGAACATCGACCTTCAGCAAGCGATACCCTTTTTCGTTCATGTTTTTCCCTTTCAGGTGGGATCAAAGGTGAAAGAATAAATCCTCACGGCCGGACCTGCCGGTACCAGCGTCAGGGTATGACCACCAAAGCTCTGATGGGAAATCAGCGTGTACATTCTTGGAGCTCGAAGCAGAAGATACGATTCGCCTTTTCGATCATACCGGATATCTTCACCCGAAACTTTTCTGGAGACAGGTTTTCCGTCCTGGAAAACCAGGATCCTGACAGGCTTTGCCCCTTTTTCATGGCGAAGGACACACCTCACGCCAGCGGCATGGTAAGGAAGCGTCAATTCAGGGTGTCCACCGGAAAAAACGGGACGGACAAATTCGGCGGTTGAAATCCAGCTCCCGGAGAGATTGATATTGTCAGAAACAACGGGCCCCTTCGGGTAGACAAACGGTTCCCCGGAAACGAATCCGGGGGGGGGAGACAATGACTGACGCTCTGTCCCGGCATAAAGTTCGGGGGTCATCGATTCCGGAAAATCCGGAGCAGAAGAAGATTCAAGAGCTTTTGCCCCCACCCCGATCGCCCCCCGGATAGCGGCTTCCATCCGTTCGTCATCTCCTTCACCAATCGTGTGAAAGATCAGTTTTCCATTCCGGTCAAACAGATATTGGGCCGGCCAGTAATGGTTGTGAAATCGGTCCCAGAGTCTTCTGTCACTGTCGATCGCCACCGGGTATTCCAGATGATACTTCTTCACAGCGTAAGCGACATGGTTTTCTTTCCTGGCAAAAGAAAACTCAGGTGTATGGATACCGATCAGAACAAGCCCTTTGGGTCCGTAGGTGCGGTACCAGCGTTTGAGGACGGGAAATGTCCGGACACAGTTGACGCAGGTATACTCCCAAAAATCGATCAGGACCACCTTCCCCCGAAGGGAGCCATCGGTGAGAGGAGGACTGTTGATCCATCCGGTCGCACCGGAAAAGGAGGGAAGATCAGAGGCCAATGAAGGGGTAACACCCATGACTCCCGCAAAAAGGAGGAACAGGACAAACGAAATACTCCTGGCTTTTTCCAGAACCATGCGAATCCCCTCCAAAACATCCTATGGACAACAAAAGCACCTTTAACGACCGGACCCTGGACAGAGACAAAACCCTTTTGGTGTTCAGACTAACAAAATCCATCGGAGAGTTCATCCATGAATAAAGATACAGGTTTTCCGACAAACCTGTTCAGAATAATTAACGTTGAATTAAACTGGAAATAGGGAGATACTTGTAAAGGTGCTTTTGACTTAGATACTTTCGGGACCCAAAAAGCAGACTGGGGACGGCTCAAGTCAGGATTTCGTTTTAATGAACACTTATCACAAATAGACAGGACAGCTGTCACGGGACGAATCGAATGATTTTTTCCTTCACTCCGTTAGACCTATCTCTTTCGGCCGTTGTGTTCTGGTTTGTTTTGGCCATCCTGTCGCTCCTTCTCTCACAAGTCCCCAGCGTACCCCTCTATCAGATGTTTCTTCCGAGTGCGAATGGAAGCCTTCTGCTGGCGATATCCGGCTTTACTGGCTTAAATGGATCTCCCCAGACCAAAATCATCCCTTTCGGCCTTCCAGGTCTTCCCTTTCACCTTCATCAGGATGCCCTTTCTTCTTTGTTCATTCTGCTCATAGGGTTCGTCTCCTTCGGCATTTCTGTCTTTGCGGCAGGGTATTTTAAAGAAGATCACCATAGGTCCGATCTGGGTTTTTTGTCTTTCCAGTATAATCTTTTCTTGATATCCATGACACTCGTTCTTCTTTCGGCCGATTCATACCTTTTTCTTCTTTCATGGGAATCGATGGCCATGACATCATACTTTCTGGTTGTGACCGACCACGAAAAGGATGTGGTCCGGCAGGCGGGATTCCTCTATTTGCTCCTTGCCCATATCGGTACACTCGCCCTTTTCCTGTCCTTTGGGATTCTCTCCTCGGGAGGAAGTCTGTCGGACTTTTCCGGATATGCTTTCGATACCATGGCAAAAGGGCACCATTCTTCTTTTCTTATGGCCATGGCCTTTTTTCTGGCTTTTTTTGGATTTGGGGCCAAAGCGGGAATTTTTCCCCTTCACATCTGGCTTCCCGAAGCCCACCCCGTCGCTCCGTCACCCATATCGGCACTCCTCAGTGGCGTGATGCTCAAAGTCGCCATCTATGGAATGATCCGGGTCTGGTTCAACCTGATCGGCGTCCAGAATCTGTCCTGGAAATGGGGAGCGGTCGTTCTTGCGATTGGGTTGTTCACCGCCCTTTTCGGAATTCTGTTTGCCCTCACCCAAAATGATCTGAAACGTCTTCTGGCCTATTCGTCGATCGACAATATCGGAATCATTGTCATGGGGCTGGGACTTTCGGTCATTTTTTTTGGAACAGGTCACCCCATTCCGGGGGCACTCGGTCTGATCGCAGCCCTTTACCATAGCCTCAATCACGCGGTCTTCAAGGGGATCCTCTTTCTGGGTGCCGGCTCCATCCTCCACTCATCCGGTGAAAAAAATCTGAACAGGATGGGGGGGCTTATCCGCTCAATGCCCCAGACAGCAGCTCTTTACCTGGTCGCGATCCTCTCCATCTCGGCAATCCCCCCGCTCAATGGTTTCGTATCGGAGTGGCTCACCTTCCAGACCGCCCTCTCGGTCCCTCTTCTCGATACCGGCGGCATTCGCAGTCTTGTCGCCCTCTCGGCGGCCGGACTCGCCCTGGTCAGCGCCTTGACAGCGATGTGTTTTGTCAAAGTCTACGGTATTGGATTTTTGGGAGTTCCCAGAACTCAACCGCTACCCGAACGTCATGAAGCAACGGTTTTTGAACGGCTCGGGATGCTTTGGCTTGCTGCGGGATGTCTGGCACTGGGCTGTCTCCCGACGTTCGTCGTCAGCCACCTTGAAACCATATCCGTCTCCCTGACAGGTGAAGGTCTGGGTAAAGACGCAAACGGAGCCGGATGGCTCTGGCTTGTTCCCGAATCCGCAAAACGGGCCAGTTATAGTCCGTTTATCTTTCTTGTCGTGATTGTCAGCGCAACAATGTTGACGTTTTTTGCAATCCGATTCCTGTTTAACAAAAAAACGCGCAAAACATCCTCCTGGAACTGTGGATATCCCGTGCGAACCTCCCGGATGCAAGATACGGCCGACTCGTTCTCACAACCCATCCGGCATTTTTTTTCTCCGGCTTACAGGATGACAAGACATCTTCCCCTGCCAACCGATGAGAAACCCATTTTTTTTGTGGAAATTGATGACCAAAGCTGGTTTTTATTCTATCGGCCAATCCAGAAACTGGTGGAAAAATTATCCGCCCTTTTCGGAAAACTCCAGACAGGAAAAATTTCCGTCTATCTTACCTATAGTTTTTTGACACTCCTGTTTCTTCTCTTTCTGGTCAAATCACCATGACACCCATCAACCCCGATCCACACCAGTGGATCACGGATCTTCTTTTCAAAAGCATTGATGAGCTGTTCCAGACAGCCTTTGTGATCTTTTTTGCCCCCATATTCCTCGGCTGGATCAATATGTGGCGCTCCTGGCTGCAAAATCGAAAATCCGCCGGAATTCTTCAACCATACCGGGACCTTTTCAAATTTCTGGGAAAAGAAGCGGTCGTCGCTACCGGTGCTTCTCCTCTTTTCCGGATGACTCCCTACATTGTTTTTGGCTCCATGGGACTGGCAGCGGCACTTGTTCCGGCTGTGACGACCGCTCTTCCTTTTGGACCGGCAGCTGACGCCATCGCTCTCGTTGGGGTGTTTTCCCTGGCGCGCATTTTCATGGCCCTGTCCGCCATGGATATCGGAACACCCTTTGGCGACCTGGGAGCCAGACGGGAGATGATGATCGCTTTTCTGGCCGAACCGGCCACAATGATGATCCTGTTCACGGCATCGCTGATTTCAAGGTCCACCTCCCTTTCCACCATTGCTGAAACACTTGGAAGCCGACATTTTACCCTTTACCCCAGCCTCGTTTTTGCCACGACATCCTTTTTCCTCATCATTCTGGCTGAAAACTCAAGACTTCCCATCGACAATCCCTCCACACACCTCGAACTCACCATGATCCATGAGGCAATGCTCCTGGAATATTCCGGGCGACATCTCGCATTGATGGAATGGGGAAGTTCCATCAAGCTTCTGGTCTACTTTTCGATCATCATTTCATTCTTTCTTCCATGGGGTATCTCCCATGGAGCATCCTTCCAGGGTTTATTGGCAGGATTCGCCTATCTTATTCTCAAGCTTTCCATTCTGGCTCCATTGTTGGCCATTCTGGAGTCAACGCTTGCCAAACTCCGGCTTTTCCGGGCGCCAGAATTTCTGGCCGCAGCCTACCTTTTGGCCGTGATCGCGTTTTTATCCCACTTCATCCTGGAGGTATGAATGTCACTTGCCCATGAATCTCCCTTCGGGATTGAAATGGTCAATCTTCTCGGAGCCTTCATTCTTCTTGTCGCCTTTGCAATGCTTGCATCGAGGAGAACCCTTTCCCTGATCCGCCTTTTTGCCTTCCAGGGATTTTTTCTTTCCATGAGCATTTTTCTGGTGGCGTTTTTATCCGGAGAATCCAATCTCTACTATTCCGCCTTGTTTACTTTGGCACTGAAGGTCATCCTGCTTCCATGGATCCTCCGGGACCTTTCTAGACGACTGAATATTGGTGGAGATATCGAAACACTGGTCAATGTCCCCGTGACCATGATCATCGGCATCGGAGTGGTGGTTTTTTCCTTTTCCCTGGCGGAACCTATCCTGCAAGCGGCAAGCACCGTCACCCGAAGTCTCATCGGGGTTGGCCTTGCCTGCGTTCTATTGTCCTTTCTGGTGATGATCACCCGGAAAAAAGCCATGACCCAGATCATCGGCTTTCTCTCCATGGAAAATGGACTTCTTTTTTCCGCCACCAATGCCACCTATGGCATGCCCATGGTGGTTGAACTGGCGATTGCTCTTGACGTTCTGATCGGCGCGATTATTTTTGGCATCTTCTTTTTCCAGATACGCGAGACATTCGAAAGTCTTGATCTCAAATATTTTGAAAAGCTCAGGGAAGAGGAGGGCTAATGCTGGTTTTCTCCGTTCTCGCAATACCACTCATCGCATCTGTTCTTTTGGCCCTTATGGGTCACAAGCCCTGGGCTTATCTCCTGAATGCCGGAATGACTCTCCTCACATTCATCGACTCCCTGCTGCTTGCCAAAAAAGTTCTGGAATCGGGACCCATCCTGGTTTTCAGGGAAACGTTCTATGTCGATTCTTTCAATATTTTCCTGATTTCCCTGACCGCTTTCGTAGGGCTGACAACAGCGATCTTTTCTGGACCCTACATGAAAATCGAGGAAAAAAAAGGCAAGGTCACACCCAAGATCCTGAGGCTTTACCACAGCGCGTACCAGATCTTTCTCTTTACAATGCTATTGGCTCTTTTCAGCAACAACCTCGGGATCCTATGGGTCTCAATCGAGGGAGCGACTCTGGCAACGGTTCTCCTCGTCAGCCTCTACCGGACCCGGGCCAGTATCGAAGCCGCATGGAAATACTTCATCCTGTGCGGTGTCGGAATTTCCCAAGCGCTTTTTGGGACGATCCTTTTATATTTTGCAGCGGAAAAGATCCTGGGCCCAGGAGGAGGCGCCCTTCTCTGGACGCATCTTTTCCAGATACGATTCCAGCTTGAGCCCACTGTCCTGAAGATCGCTTTTGTCTTTCTCCTGGTGGGATATGGAACCAAGGTAGGCCTCGCTCCGCTTCACAACTGGCTTCCCGATGCCCATGCGGAAGGCCCGACACCAATATCGGCGGTGTTGTCGGGACTTCTTTTAAATGTCGCATTGTATGCTCTTGTCCGTTGCAAGGTCCTGGTTGACGGAGCCCTCCATACCAATCTTGCAAGTGAGATGATGATGGGATTTGGACTTCTGAGCATGCTTGTCGCTGTTTTCTCCATGCTCAGAAGGAAGGATGTCAAAAGACTGTTTGCATACTCCTCCATCGAACACATGGGGATTGCAACATTTGCTTTTGGATTGGGGGGAGCACTGGCAACATTCGCCGCACTTTTGCATATGACCGTCCACAGCCTGACAAAATCCTCCATCTTTTTTTCCGTGGGCCATGCAACCCAGATCAATGGAACCCAGCAGATGTCCCAGATCCAAGGCCTCCTCAAAAGAATGCCCAGGCTCGGCTGGGGTCTTCTGCTCGGAAGCTTTGCCATTCTTGGCATGCCTCCTTTTGGAGTCTTCGCCAGTGAATTCATTGTCCTGACCGTTGCCATGAAACAGGTTCCCTGGACAACCCCCATCCTTCTTTTATGTCTTGCTGTCGCGTTCGGAGTCATTTTTTTCCGGGTTGGAAATATGGTCCTTGGGGAAGGGGTCAAAGAAAATCTTTCCCACCCGCCGGCTCTTTTTCCGGTCTTTCTCCATCTGGCCCTCGTTCTTGTCCTGGGAATCTTTATTCCGCCATTTCTCGCTCACTGGTACCAAAACGCCTCGCGCTTCATTGGCTAGGAGAATTCCTGTGGAACAAGAAACCGATTTTCCCAAAGATTCCTTCATCGAAGTAGAGGACGTAGACAGTGAAGGGTATGTCCGGCTTGCACAAAACATGCATCTCTCAAAAGCTCGTCTCCTCTCGATCTGGGCATTTGTCGGCGAAGATCTCTCCCTCGTCTTCTCCTCTTACTTCAACGGCAATAAACTCATGGTTGGCCGGTTATCCCTTCCACCAGAGGTCAATCACATCCCGTCGATCGCCCCATTTTTCCCGGGCGCATCCAGGATGGAACGGGCCATACAGGATCTTTGGGGGATTTCTGTTCCCGACAACCACGACGGACGCCGATGGCTGGACCATGGATACTGGGAGAAGGCTCCTTTGACAGGGAGGGATCTTCCGGAGCATCCGGAAAAGGGGGATTACCCATTTGTCAGGGTGGAAGGAGAAGGGGTTCACGAAATCCCGGTCGGTCCTGTTCATGCCGGAATGATCGAACCCGGCCATTTCCGTTTTCAGGTGGTGGGAGAAAAGGTGCTTCGAATGGAAGAACGTCTGGGGTATACCCACAAGGGGATCGACGGTCTTTCCCGGGACCTTCCCTGGACGAAGGGGGTCAAGCTTGCCGGGAGGGTCTCCGGAGATACAACAGTGGGCCACTCTCTGGCGTATTCATTGTCTGTAGAAGCGGCTATCGGGATGGAAATCCCCAAAAGAGGCCAATTTTTGAGAGGGTTGCTCCTTGAGCGGGAGAGAATCGCAAATCATCTCGGCGATCTTGGAGCATTGGCCAATGATGCCGGGCTTTCTTTTGGTCTTTCCCAGTTTCTGATCCTGAAAGAGGATTTCCTGAGACAGAACAAAACCCTGTTTGGCCATCGACTTCTTATGGATCTTGTTCTTCCCGGTGGGGTCGTCAAAGACCTTGCCCCTGAGGCCATTCTCGCAATGTCCGAAGAAGCTGCGCGGATTCTTCGGGAAATCGAAATTCTCCAGACGATCTTCGATGAACACGGGGGGCTTCAGGACCGATTTTTTGGAACAGGGATCCTTCTTCCTGATATCGCAGAAAAAATGGGTCTTTGTGGTGTTTGCGGAAGGGCGAGCGGTCAGCCATCGGACTTGAGAAGCCTCTGGAAATTGCCTCCTTATGACGAAATGGACTTCACTCCGGCGCTTGAAACCGGAGGAGATGTCCGGGCACGGGTGGCGGTCCGGTTTTTTGAAGTCAGGGAGTCATTGAGGCTCGTCAGGGAAATTCTTCTGAAGTTGCCCGGAGGTGAAATCTTTACAGAGCCTCCCAGCGGAGTGAAGGGACGGGAAGGAATCAGTGCAGTCGAGGGTTGGCGTGGCGAGATTCTCTGCTGGTCAAGACTTGGGGGCGGGAACATTGTCATGGCCAGCCACTTCCATGACCCTTCCTGGATCCTTTGGCCGGCACTTGAGATGGCCATACCCGGAAACCTTGTGGCCGATTTCCCCCTGATCAATAAATCATTCAACCCAAGCTATTCGGGCCACGACCTGTAGGAGTGTCAGGATAGCCGTTCAGATGGAGCATACGTGCATCATATTCTTCTCAGGATCCTCAAAACCGGCATAGTCACCCAAAAAACGCCCGAAACTCAGGAGGAGTTGAGAGATCTTTCAAAAAAACTGTTGGAACGGGGGTTCGGGCGATTTGGACACAGCCTTTCCATCCGCCACCTCGATGCAGGCTCCTGTAATGGGTGTGAGATCGAAATCGGAATGCTGAATAGTCCCTATTTCATGCTTGAGCATCTGGGATTCAAATTTGTCGCCTCTCCTCGGCATGCAGACCTTCTCCTTGTCACAGGCCCTGTCTCCCTTCATATGAGGCAAGCTCTCCTCGACACTTTTGACGCAATGCCGTCCCCGAAACTCGTTGTTTCGGTGGGAGATTGCGGATATGACTGTGGAATATTCAAGGGAAGCTATGCTTTGGCTGGTGGCGTCTCGGAGGTCATTCCGGTCGATCTTCATATTCCGGGTTGTCCACCGGAGCCTCTGGACCTGATCAGGGGACTGTTGACAGCGGTCGGCGGCTAAGCGTGAGACAGGCGAATGGCGCTCAGGATATTTGCAAGTCCTGAAAAAAGGGTTTCCTTCAGGGCCACAAGCTTCTCCCCATAGAGAGTGGCTTCATCCCACCTTCCGGAATTCAGGAAAACAAGGGCCTTTTCTGCAACAAGATGCATTTCCTCATGCAGTTTGCCGATCTCGACAAATCCCTCGAAGTCTCCATACTTGATCCGGCCGTCTTCGGAATACCATCGTCCGAACCGGCATATGGCATAGTCCTCCATACCGATCGCATAAAGCCCTGACTGGGAGTGCTGGATTTGATCAATGATGCGGGAAACCCAGACGGAATGGTCATACTGGGCCAGAAGAAGAGGAACATCGGTGAGGTCGAACTTGACCCCGGACCAGAGGGCCCATGAAGGATCCGGCTTGTAGTTTCCTACCCAATCCATGACCTCCTCTCCCGGAAGAGCCCGGGAAATGCAGAACCCCTGGGCAAGATCACAGCCCAGCCACATCAGTACGACGCCCGCTTCCGGAGACTCAACCCCTTCCGCGATCACCGACCGATGAAAGACCTGGGCCAGGGCGATGACCGCCTTGATCAGCTCCATGTCTCCCGAGTCATGAAGGAGGCCAAGGACAAAGGACTGGTCGATCTTCAAGGTGTTGCTGGGAAGTCTCTTGAGATAGCGAAGGGAGGAATAGCCTGTTCCAAAATCATCGATGGAAAAGGTCACTCCCATTTGCTGGCATTCGACCATCAACTGGGACATGGCTTTCAAGTCTCCGATGGCGACGGACTCGACAATCTCGATATCGATCAGATGAGGGGGAAGATCGGGATAGCGGGAAAGGGCGTCTTTGAGACGGATCAGGAATGCTCGATGTGTCAGGTGATTGACTGACAGGTTGATGCTCACGGGAATCAGTTGCCCCATCTGCTGCCATTGGTCGATCTGATGAAGGGCTTTGTCGAGGACCCACTCTCCGATATCGATGATCAGGGAACTTTCTTCAATTTGCGGGAGAAAGGAAAGAGGCGGAATCAGACCAAATTCGGGATGTTCCCAGCGAATAAGCGCTTCAAGCCCCACAACCTTCCCAAGTCGCATATTCACCTTGGGCTGGTAATAGAGATGGAACTCCCCCCCGTCAAGAGCCTGGTAGATCCGTTCGACACTCTGGTTGACATGCCATCTTTTCCCTTCGGAGTCATTGGAATCTTCGGAAATAAACCATTCGGGAGAAGGAAGGTCGAACGTTTCAGGAGGTTGACTGGGGGGCAGAGAGGGAAGAAGCAACTTGGAAGGAGAAATGTTTTCTCTCAGGTCCGCCACCGCATCGAGAAGGAATCGGACATCCCCCGGAGAAATCCATCCGGAAAGGGACAAACTTTTTTCTATGCGGACTAGCCGGTCCTGAACCGTCATCATCAATCGTTTCCGATAAGGTTAAAGGGTCTTTTTCCGGTCCATAAAAAGCCAAAAGCCGTTACTTCCGATAGCCCGAACGAATCATCGACGACCAATCATCTGAATGATTTGGGAATTTATAGCAATTTTCATACCATTTTATAGATAGAGAGAGTTTATTCAGAATATCCCTAACCCCTGACCCTGAAAGGGGGAACGGATGGATTTCCTCCATGACTTTTTGGTCAATAATGTGTAAAGAAAAACGTCAATCCATTTATCAGGTGTAAAAAATCCGGACGGTTCATGGAAAAAAAAGAATTGGAACAACAACAGGAATTTGCTTCTTTTTTGTCTTCATGAAACGATGGGTGGCAAATTGAAGAAAAAGATCAAAGACTGACGATAGGAAACAAAAGGTGCCATTGCCGGACAGTACCATTCCCCCAGAACCCATCATGGCCAGACGCCAGGTCCGATGGGCCATCATGGCATCATTTCTTTTTGCCCTTTCCACCCCTCCGGCCAAGGTGCTGTCTTCGGAACAGACACCCTTTCTCCTTTGCGGCCTGTTTTACCTTGGTTCCATTTTTGGCATTATCCCCTCGATCCTTTCGACCCCACGGGAGAACGGGGCGGGTGGGTGGAGAAAGCTTTTATTGCCGGAAAAACCAAAACAAAAAGAGATCGGAATTGCCATTTTATCTGTCCTGATCGGAGGCGGAGCCGCTCCCATCCTTTTGATCTGGGGACTCAAGCATTATCCGGCATCACTGGGAAGTCTCCTGATGAATGCCGAAGGCATTGTGACCGTTCTGCTGGCCTGGCTTATTTTTCGAGAACCCCTGAACATGAGACTCTCCATTGGGGCCATTCTGGGAGCCGCTGGATGCGCGATTGCCTCCGATAGCGAAGGGAGCCACGGATTTTCCGGTGCCATTCCCTTTTTTCTCGCGGCTGGCCTGTGGGCGCTGGACAGCAACCTCCTCCGATTTTTATCCGGGTGGAGTCCTGTCACGATCACCCTCTGGAAAGGATTGGGCTCTTCTTTCCTTCTGCTTCCACTCGGTCTCTTTCTTCCCCATCCCCCCATGACGATATCCATCATGGGGGAAGCACTGCTGACAGGAGGACTTGGCTATGGTCTGAGCCTGATTCTCTTCATCCGTTCCATCAGGGCCATAGGTGTTTCGGCAACCGGCGCCTGGTTTTCGATCTCTCCCTTTCTGGGTGCCTTTTTATCGATTCTCTTTTTGAAAGAGCCCGTTACCAGAACATTCTATGAGGCTTCTGTCATCCTTTTCGTCGCTGTCCTGTTCCTAAACGGACCAATGTCCCCCAAAACATCCTCGGACATTCCTAGACATACCGGGTAAACGCGGTCAGCGCAGCATCAAGTTCGGGATGGTCCTTTCTGTAACGGGAAAGAGGTATCCCCTGGCTGATGGCATCCCATGCCTGACGAATCGATTTTCCACCCGCCCGGGCTCCGTCGGGGTGACCACAGACCCCTCCACCGCACAGATAGGCAAAATCCGGTCCAAAAAGATCATAGTGGACCTTCATGGTACCCGCATGCATACCTCCGCCGACCGCAATCAGGCTTTCCTTGCGGGTTCCCAAGGGAGTTTTCACTGCATCCATGACCTCCAAAAGCTCGGAACGGGTTGCCTTGAGCGTTCCCTTGAGGGCGGGATAGAGCACAATATCGGCCCCGGCAAGACGCATGAATTTGGACCATGCGCGGACACTCATTCCGTTTTTCTGCCAAAGCCACCCACTCATGGCCATATGGGCCATGATCGGGAAGCGCTCCATCCGGGCAAGCTCCTCCAGCATGGGAAATCCGGAAGCCGCCGGAGACAGCATGGCCAGATCACAGCCCATATTCGCTCCCCGGGAAAATCGGTCCACCATCTTCATCGGGGTGTCTACCGGATGCATCATCACATTCTTGGGCTCACCCGTTTCTTTTTCCGCCCGTCTTGCTGCAGCGACAGCGGCCTCAAATCGGGCCGTCCAGTTTTTGTCGGACTCCTGAAGAAGCTCATCGCTTTTGATCGCATCCATTCCACCAACAAGGCTTTCATAGGCGATATGGGCGTACTCCTCCGGAGTGAGTCCCTGGGATGGCTTGATAACCGTGATAAACAACGGACGGTCAAGATTTCCCCTGCGCTTTTTGATTCCAGACAAACCAAAGGCCGGGCCCGGGAGACGGTCCGCCAGAGCCTTTGGCAGGTCAAAATCCAGAAGCTCTATGGATTTCAGGATCTTGAGGCAGCTGATCTCTCCGGCAATCGACAGGAGAAGGCCATAGACGGTGCTGATATTCGCGGAAGGCACATCAATGGTGATAATCCCCCGTGATCCGACCTTCTTGATCGTATCCACAGTCGCCATGAATCCCCCCGTCTTGCTGTTCTCATAGCGGGTTTTTTTCACACCGACACTCATTTCTCTCGCAATCAGGGCAGCTGCCCGGGGAAGGTCGTTTGAGGCGATGGCATAGGTCGCGCGAATCATTTCAGACATTGGTCTTTTCTCCTGTCGATTGGGAATACCTGATGAACTTTCCCGCCACTAAGCTGACGCTGTAGTGGGGATTTCCGCTCTCACGAACGGACGTTCCTCTTTCGCCGAGGATGCGCAAAGGCGCATGGACCTTTGCGTCTGATCGTCCTCTCCGGAGGCTTTGACTTCGGACGGTTCCTGTCCTGGGTGTTTCTGTTTCCCGATCCCGCACCGCCGAACCTCTTTCTTCTGGATCTTCCCTTCCAGAAGAAGCCGGATCCCCCTTCGGGCGATGACTCGACTGGCGTTGTGATCGGCATTGTCTTTTAGTCCGCAGCGCTGGCAGACGAACTCGGCCCGGGAAGGCCGGTTTTCCGGTCCGATGAACCGGGCGTACTCCTGATCGATGGGAACGGGCGTTCCCGAAAGAGAGACCGCTTTTTGGGCGAAGGCCCGGTCATACCGGTCTTCCGATACCTTGGCGTTATAGATGAACCGCTGGTGTCCGATCCATTGGAGCAGGATCTGTTCCTGGGCGGGAGTGGGATAGGCGCGAAGGCGCTTGCTGGTCTGCATGGGAGCATGATAACTTTGCTTACATGGAAACTCAACCAAACAAGTCAAGATCCAATGCCGTCTATTCTCTCAAGCTGCACATTGTCTTTGTGACAAAGTATCGGCGCAAGACGCTCGCTCCGGATCTTCTGGAATATTTGCAGGGCGCCTTCGGCGAGATTCTGGCGGAATGGCGATGCACCTTGCTGGAATTCGGAGGGGAAGCGGATCATGTGCATCTTCTGGCGGAGATCCACCCGGCACTCAACATCTCCACCCTGATCAACAATCTGAAAACGGCCTCTTCCAGGCGTGTTCGCAACCGATTTTCGGAGCATCTCAAGCCGTTCTACCGGGAACCGTATTTCTGGCATCGGGCCTACTATGTGGGGAGTGTGGGCGGAGCGACACTGGAAACGGTCCGTCGCTATGTGGAAGCTCAAGGAACAACTGAAAAAGCGGGAAGAAGAAAAACAAAATCGCCCGCTTGACCCCCTCTTGGCCTGTGGCCTAAGAAGAATAATGCGCGGGGAAGTGACCAACGTTAATGAAAAACGATGGTCCGGTTGTCATGGACCAAAACCCGATCCTCGACATGATAGCGGAGCCCCCTGGCCAGAACCAGCTTTTCAATGTCACGGCCAAGTCGGGCCATCTCTTCCGGAGAATCGCCATGATCGATCCGGATAACGTCCTGCTCGATGATGGGACCGGCATCAAGCTCTGCCGTCACATAATGGCAGGTGGCCCCTATCAGTTTGACGCCGCGCAAAAAAGCCTGACGATAGGGGCTCGCCCCGGCAAATGAGGGGAGGAAGCTGTGATGGATATTCAGGATGCGACCTGAAAACCGGGTGCAGATGGATTCTGGGAGGATCCTCATATATCGCGCAAGGACCATGACATCTCCCTTGTACTCTAAAAAGAGACGTGCAATTTCAGAGAAGTGGTCCTGTGGGGATTGGGAATCCACCGGAAGGTAATGAAAGGGAATCCGGTTCCACTCGACAAATGATCGCAAGTTTTCATGGTTCGAAAGGATTGAGACAATCTCGAACGGCCCATCTCCGGTGGAGGCCCGGTGAATGAGTTCGTTGACACAGTGATCTTCCCGGCTCGCAAGAACCACAACACGCTTTTTCTGGCCAGTATCCCAAATGCGCCACTTGATACCAAAACGGTCGGCGATGGGGGAAAAGAGATCCGAAAAAGCGTCCTGGGGAAAGTCCAGACTATCGGCCCTGATCGCCTGACGCATGAAAAACCATTGGGTGGAAGGATCTGAATGATAGCTGGCTTCATCGATCCAGCCTCCGTGATCTGCCAGAAATCCGCTGACAGCCGAAATGATCCCGCACGCATCCGGACAGGACATGGTCAACACAAGGTGTCTCAAGGTGATCCTTTCCGTCTAAAGATCATCTTTCTCATCATACCCGGAATTCTCAGAATGGGTGAGGTCGATCGCCCCGTTGTCTCCCGACCGGCAGATCAAAGGTGGTGATCTCGATCCAGTGGCCATCGGGATCGAAGAAATAAATAGAGAGGGAAATGCCATGGTCGTCGGTCGTAAAGGGAATCTGCCTTTTGGCCATTTCCATCACAGCCTCATCAAAACCTTCGCGATCCACATTGAATGCCAGATGACGGTCCGGATCGGATCCTGGCGATGGAGGAAGCGGAAGTGTCACAGCCGGATGGATCAGCGCGACACAAGTCTCTCCCGCACACATCATGGCCGGATAGTCGCCCCATTCCTTCTCATAACGCCGGGTCAATCCCAGAACGTCCTGATACCACCGGATCGATCTGGCCAAATCCGAAACAGGGATGGCCACATGGTCAATATGCCGGATTTTCATACGATTGGCTCCAATGACTCCAAACCTCCGGGAAAAATAAAACGGATTCACATCCCGACATTCGTCCAACCCTGATTTCCAAGGATTTCTGAAAATCCATTCTATACCAACAAAAGGCGTTTTGGGAGTTCATCCCGCTCCCGGAAAATCCCAGATGATTGACTCGCCATCGAAGCTGGTATCACAATGCCAAGACTGGAAGAACAACTTTAGACCCCTGAAGCGCCACGATTGAAACATATGGTCTTGGAGGGGCGATTTGGCAAAAAACCGAACAGGATTCGAAACAGAAGGATATCATGCAAATAGACGATAAATGGCGACTTAACCGGAAAAAAAATGAATTTGCAAGAAGCTGTCCGGGGTTATTGACCTCTCTTGAGGAGGCCGAAGGAAAAACGGTTGAAAAAGTGATTCCCCTCTCGAAACAGGGTGACTCGGTTATTTTGTTCAAAGGAGGCTCATTTTTGATCGTGGGCTTTGGAGCTGTGATGCCTCCTGAACTTCTCGAAGGGTTAAACCTTTTGAGAACATTCATTGAGCCTGTTTATCCGGATTTTTATCGGGAACTCGACCGGATGGCATCGGAAGACCGGGAGCTTTCCCGGCTGGCAAAACTCGAAAATATTCTCGGAGCGATCCGGAACAATGCCAAAAATCTGCCCGAACTGAAAGAAGCCCTCAGGAAAGCTCTTCTGGATCTTGAATCAGGGGCGTTTGAGCCACAGTGCCAGACACCATCGACAAAACCATCAGAATTTTCGGGAGATCCAGGAAAACAGAAAAAATAAGAGAGATAATCCGACAGAAAGCAAAAGGCTTGTCATTAACGGGAAGTACAGATGAAATCCTGGCCTGTGGATCTCAATATCTCCCGGAAGACGTCCGGGAAGGGGAAGACCGGATTTTTTTCCCCATCTTGACCACAACTCCGACATCCCCGCCAGAAGCAGAAATAGTACCCCAAGAAACCAAAAAAGACGGGTCAGGCTAGGCAATGTCCAGCATTCTTTGAAGAGCTTGGCTTGCCGGAAGCCTGATCTCTTCGGGAATCTCGATTTCCGGAGCCATATCTTCCAGCGCCCAAAGAATTTTTTCAAGAGAATTGACCTTCATGTTGGCACAATCACAGGTAGTGCAGGCAGCGACAAAGCTTTTCCCCGGATTTTCCTTCTGAAGGCGATGGATCATTCCCGTTTCGGTCCCGACAATCACTGTTTGCCCGGAAAAGTTACGGACCTCCGTGGCCATTTTTGATGTTGATGTCACAACATCCGCAATCATCGCGACATCAGGCTGACATTCCGGATGAGCCAGGACCAGCGCATCCGGGTGTTCCTCCTTGGCCTGATGAATGTCCTTTGCCATGATTCTCATGTGAGTTGGGCAAAATCCCCTGAAAAGGATCAGATTTCGTCCCGTTTGCCGCTGGACAAAATCTCCCAGGAACTGGTCGGGAATAAAGATGACGGGAACAGACTCGGGAATCGAGTTGACGATCTTCACAGCATTGGCCGAAGTGCAGCAGATATCGCTTTTGGCTTTGACCGCAGCCGGTGAGTTGACGTAGGTCACAACAACCGCACCCGGGTGTTCGGCTCTCAGGCGATCGACCTCTTCCGGGGTGATCATGTCCGCCATAGGGCATCCTGCGTCAAGGTCGGGAACGATGACCCTCCGGGACGGATTTAAAATTTTGGCGGTCTCGGCCATGAAATGAACACCGCAAAAAAGAATGACAGGGGCCGACCCGGTTGCCGCCCATCGGGCAAGTTCCAGAGAGTCCCCCACCAGATCCGCAACATCCTGGACATCGCCTACCTGGTAATTATGGGCCAGAATGACCGCCCCGCGCTCCTGTTTCAGTTTTTGGATACGGGCAACAAGGTCCGCTATGGCAGGATCCTGAGCGGGCATTGTGCCGTATTCCTTGGAAGAAGAGAGATTATTCATTTTTTTTCCCGATGATTGGGGAGTATGCCCAGGGAAAACTCGGCGATCTGAACAGCATTCAACGCTGCCCCTTTTCTCAGATTATCCCCGACAACCCACAGGTTCAAGCCATGATCAACAGAAAAATCCCGCCGGATCCGACCGACATAAACATCGTCCTGACCAGCCACATCCATCGGGAGTGGATACTCGCAGTCCGAAGGATTGTCCAAAACTTTCACTCCAGGAGCTTTCTCGAGAATTTTCCGGGCTGTTTCGGGAGAAAGATCCCTTTCAAACTCGATATTGACCGCCTCGCTATGACCGACCATAACAGGGACCCTCACCGTAGTTGCCGTTACCCTGATATCGGCCATATCCAGAATCTTCCGTGTCTCGTTCACCATTTTCTCCTCTTCCTTGGTATAGCCATCCGGAAGAAAAGAGTCGATGTGCGGAAGAACGTTAAAGGCAATCTGGTGGGGATAAACCTTCGGAGCAACATCCCCGATCCTTCCGTTCAATATCAGAGAAAGCTGGGTTGTGAGCTCATCCATCGCATCTTTTCCCGTCCCGGAGACCGACTGGAAGGTCGTGACCACAATCCTTTTTGCCCCAGCACAATCAATGAGAGGCTTGATGGCCAAAAGCATCTGGATCGTGGCGCAATTGGGATTGGCCACGATCGCTCCCGCCGGATAAGCCGGAATTTTTGAAGGATTGATCTCCGGAACCACAAGGGGAACATTCGGATCCATCCTGAATGCCGAGCTATTATCGATGACAAGAATCCCCTGGTCCCTGAGGATAGGAGAAATTTCAAGACTTGGTGTCGCTCCCGCCGATAAAAGGGCAATATGGATTCCCTTGGCTTTTTCCGGGTTATCAAAAGAGGAAACCGTTATGGTCCGACCTTTAAAAGACACTTTTTCTCCGGCGGACCGCTCGGTTGCGAAAAGTCGAAGTTCCCCCACCGGAAAACGCCGTTCTTCCAGTATGGAAATCATCTCCTTTCCCACAGCCCCTGTTGCCCCAAAAATACCGACGCATAATTCTTTGATCTTCTTCACAACCAATCCTTTACAAGAGTTAGACCCGAGAATACTCCCTGATGATTTTTTCACCCATTTCCCGAGTACCCAAAACCTGTCCCTTGACCTGTGCGATGTCCGCTGTCCGGAATCCCTGGGCGAGAACGGATGAAACGGAGCGTTCAATTCTCTGGGCGAGATCCTCACGGTTGAGTGAATACCGCAAGAGAAGCGCCAGGGAAAGGATCATCGCCATCGGGTTTGCGATATTCTTGCCTGCGATATCGGGAGCGGATCCATGAATTGGCTCATAGAGCCCGGTTTTTCCACCAATGGAAGCGGATGCAAGCATCCCGATGGAACCGGTCAGCTGGGAGGCCTCATCCGAGAGAATGTCCCCGAAGAGGTTCCCTGTCACGATGACATCGAACTGTTTGGGTTTGCGAACAAGCTGCATCGCCGCATTGTCGACATACATATGATCAAGTGTCACATCGGGATAATCCTTGTGAACGCGGATCACAACCTCTCTCCAGAGAACCGAGGACTCAAGGACGTTGGCCTTGTCGACGGAGGTGACCCGATGGCTTCTTTTTCTGGCCAGGTCAAATGCCACCCGGGCAACCCGTTCGATCTCCGGTTCGGTGTAGGTTTCGGTATTGATTCCCCTCCTGATCCCATTCTCTTCCACAATGCCCCTGGGCTTCCCAAAATAGATTCCCCCTGTCAGTTCCCGGACGACCATGAGATCCAGGTCGGAAATCACCTCCGGCTTCAGGGTGGAGGCATCAACAAGCTCCGGGAAAAGACGGGCTGGGCGAAGATTGGCAAACGCTCCCAAATGTTCCCTGATCCCGAGAAGGGCCCGTTCAGGACGAAGTTCATAGGGAAGAAGATCATATTTTGGACCCCCAACGGCCGCCAAGAGGACAGCATCGCAGGAATCGGCCATTTCAAGGGTTTCTTTTGGCAGGGGCTTTCCTGTGGCATCCGTTGCTGCCCCGCCGATGAGTCCTTCAAGCAGTTCAATCTGGAATTTTCCCTGGGAACCCGACTCCGAACGATTGATCTCTGAAACGAGCTCCCTGACCGGAACGGTCACTTCAGGACCGATGCCATCACCGGGAAGAAGAAGAATCTGGTGCTTTTTGAACATGCTCATGACTTATCTCCGATATATCTGTTATCGACCGGAATCGTTGGATTCCATTTTTAAAACCTGATTGATTCAAAGAACAGGACGGGACACCTCTCCGTCTGCTTTGTGCTCCTGGCTTTTTTTACGATCAAGGCGATTTAAAGCGGACAAATACGCCTTGGCGGAAGCGACCAGAATGTCTGTATCGGACCCTCTTCCCACAGCGAGTACACCCTCTTCTTCAAGTCTTACCGTGACTTCCCCCTGGGCATCGGTACCGCCTGTAATGGCTTTGACGACATAAGAAACAAGTCTTGGGGTCGTTTTGGTCATCTTTGCGAGCGTTCGGTAGATCGCATCGACCGGGCCATCTCCCAATCCAGCCATCCGGTGTTCCTGCCCATCGACATCAAGAACGATGGTGGCCGTTGGAGGAATCTCGGTGCCACCACTTAAGTGCAACCTCTTCAGGATGAACCGGAAGGAGGTCTTCCGTCCTGTTGCCACGATCAATGTTTCAATATCTTCTTCAAAGATTTCTTTTTTTTGGTCGGCAAGCTTCTTGAACCGGTCGTAGAGATCGTTCAGCTCCTCTTCACCAAAGGAATATCCCATGGTCAAAAGACGATCCTTGAGGGCATGCCTCCCGGAGTGTTTTCCAAGAATCAGCCCCCCGGCACTGGCCCCAACCTGTTCCCTTCCCATAATTTCATAGGTTTTCTTATCTTTAAGATAGCCATCCTGATGGATCCCCGACTCATGGGCAAAAGCATTTTCTCCGACAATCGCCTTGTTGGGCTGAACCATCATTCCTGTGACTGTTGAGACAAGGCGGCTTGTTTTGGTGAACTCTTCGGTCCGGATCGCAGTCTCTACTCCAAAGTACGGCTTCCTGACCTTAAGGGCCATCACAATCTCTTCAAGGGCCGCATTTCCCGCCCTCTCTCCGATACCGTTTATCGTGCACTCAACCTGACGGGCACCTGCTTCAACCGCTGCCAGAGAGTTCGCAACCGACAGACCCAGGTCATCGTGACAGTGGCATGAGAAAATCACATTCCCGGCACCCGGCACTCTGGAAATCAGATTTCTGAACATCTCCGATATCTGGGACGGAACGGCGTATCCGACCGTATCGGGAAGATTGATGATACCGGCTCCCGCTTCGATCGCGCAGGTCACTGCCCTTATGAGAAAATCCGGCTCTGACCGGGTGGCGTCTTCAGCGGAAAACTCCACCTCATAACCATATCCACGCGCCATGGAAACCGACTTGAAAATACTTTTGAGTACCTGATCCTCTGACATCTTGAGCTTTTTTTCCATATGAAGGGGGCTTGTGGCGATAAACGTGTGAATCCGTCCGCGAGAAGCTCCGGAGAGGGCTTCGGCAGCGACAGTGATATCACGATCTACCGCTCTGGCAAGGGCGCATATGATGGGACCATCCTGAATATCTTTCGAGATGGCCGAAACCGCAGAAAAATCATCAGGGCTTGCAACCGGAAATCCCGCTTCAATGACATCCACCCCAAGACGGGCAAGTTGCCTCGCAACAAGAAGTTTCTCTTCTTTTTGCATCGAAGCTCCGGGGCTCTGCTCCCCATCCCTGAGTGTTGTGTCGAAAATGCGAACAATCTGGCTGTCCATGGTGATTCCTCCCTGATTCAGATTCCAGGTGAACAATGTGATTCTGGTTGGTTCCTAATGTTTTTTGGGGTGGCTAAACCGGTCCGAAAGGAGACGGGACTTGAGAGACCTGCCTGTTGGAGACGCGGGGGGATTGGGCAGTGTTTCCAGAATTTGTGGTCTTTTCATAAAAAATCTGTAAACAATAAATTCAGAGGGGCCCAGAAGAGCATAGGTCAAAATGACCAAAAAAAAGGATTGTTTGGGATAAAGCACGAAAAGAAGAGAGACCAGCAATACCGAAACAAAGGTATGTTGCGGCTTTTTCAGGAATCGAACCTCCTTGAAACTCCTGTATGGAATGGGACTGACCATCAGGATGGAAACCAGGTAGGTCGACACAAGAAAAAACATGGGCGAAAACGGAATGACCGTTGAAAGCGGACCCGTTGAGACAATTTCGGCAGAGGCGATGAAAAGGGCACCCGCGGGGATGGGGAGCCCGATAAAGTAGCGCGAGGAGACCTTGGACGTAATGACATTGAATCTGGCCAATCGAAGGGCACCACAGGCAGCGAACAAGAATGCGGCCATCAAACCGAGCCGGTGGTAACCTCCGAGACTCGCATTCAGAACCAGAAAGGCCGGAGCCACGCCAAAGGAAACGAGGTCGGCAAGGCTGTCGTATTCAACCCCAAACTGGCTTGTAGCCCTGGCGAGCCTCGCCACTTTTCCGTCAAGATTGTCAAAAACAGAAGCGATCAAAATGGAAAAGGCGGCCTTTTTGAAATCATGCTGGAAGCTTGACAGAATCGCGAGAAAGCCAAAAAACAGATTTCCCGTGGTAAAAAGATTCGGAAGTATGTAAATTCCCCGGGAACGCGTTCTGGATCCCGCATTCCCTTCTTCGTCATGAGGATATGTATCCAATGACAGACTCCCCTCCTCTAACCCGGTCACCCATGGAAACCCTGATCTCCGAATCTCCCGGAAGATCAAGATCCACTCTTGAGCCAAACCTGATCAGACCAAAAATGACACCACTTTCCAGAAGATCATTCACTTCGGCATAACAGACAATTCTTCTGGCTATCAGACCCGCCACCTGGGTCATGCGGATTTCCTGTTTTCCTTGCGTTTCGATAACAAGTGTATTTCGCTCATTTTCAAGAGAGGCCTTGTCCATATCCGCATTCAGAAACTTCCCTGGATGGTAGGCTATTCCCTTGACGATTCCCTTTATGGGAATCCGGTTCAAGTGAACGTCGAACACATTCATGAAAATGGAAACTTGCATCCGTCCCCGGTCATCATGTTCGACCCGGACAATCTTTCCATCGGCGGGGGAAACGATTGTCTTTTCTCCCGGTGGAACCTGTCTTGTCGGATTTCTGAAAAAATTGATGACAAAAACCGGGATGACAGTGAATATTCCTCCTGCAGGTCCCAAAAGATAGACTGAACCTGCAAGGATTCCCAAAGAAATCAGGATAAAAGGCATTCCTTCCTTTGCAATGGGTTTGGAAAAATGATCTGGAGAGACTTTCATCTAGTTTTTGGCCTGATCGACCAGACGGCTTTTCCCGATCCAGGGCATCATGGAACGGATCTCGTTACCGACCTTTTCAATGGGATGGTTCTGTCCGGACTTTTCAAGAGCCTGAAAAACCGGTCTTCCAGCTTTATTCTCAAGGATAAACTCCTTGGCAAACTGTCCGGACTGGATTTCATGGAGTATTTTTTTCATTTCGGCCTTGGTTTCCGAGGTAATGATTCTCGGGCCTCTTGTCAGATCTCCATATTCTGCGGTGTTGCTGATCGAGTATCGCATATTGGAAATTCCGCCTTCATAAATCAGATCGACAATAAGCTTGACCTCGTGAAGACATTCAAAGTAGGCCATTTCAGGGGCGTATCCTGCTTCCGTCAGTGTTTCAAAACCTGCTGTGATGAGTGCGGTCAATCCTCCACACAAGACAACCTGCTCACCAAAAAGGTCTGTCTCGGTCTCTTCACGGAAGGTTGTTTCAAAAATTCCGGGACGACCGCCACCAATGGCTCCTGCGTAAGAAAGGGCGAGATCTTTTGCGGTCTTGGTCGCATCCTGATGGATGGCAATGAGGGCAGGAACTCCAGAGCCCTTTTGGTATTCGGAACGTACGAGATGTCCTGGTCCTTTTGGAGCTATCAGCATGACATCGACATCTTTTGGAGGAGTGATCTGACCAAAATGAATATTGAACCCATGGCCAAAAGCCAAGGTCATCCCTGGTCTCAGGTTTGGCCTGATTTCATCACGATAGATATCTCCCTGGAGTTCATCGGGAAGAAGGATCATTACGAAATCCGCTTTTTTAACAGCCTCTGAAACGGTCACCGGCTTGAACCCAAAACCTTCAGCTTTTGTCCAGGAGGCTCCCGGACGAAGCCCGATTTCGACGGAAACGGCTGATTCCCGAAGATTGAGGGCGTGAGCGTGTCCCTGACTTCCGAAACCAATAATAGCCACTTTTTTTCCCTGGATCAGTTTCAGGTTCAAATCGGATTCGTAAGAAATTTTCTTGTTCAAAAGAGTCTCCTTGTAATGGTCATTGGGCTAGATGGTCAATAGTGCAGGTGCGGATCCTAGCGATGATGGGAATATTCCCCCTCAATACTATGTTTTGAAGGTTTATGGCCCCCATGTTGTTCTTCTCTGGCGATCGCAATTTTTCCTGAACGAATGATTTCCTTGATTCCAAGGGGTTTCAGGAAATTCAGGATGGCTTCTATCTTTTCGGTATCGCCGGTAACCTCTATCGTATAGGTTGTCGGAGAGGAGTCAACGATTCTCGCCCGGAAAATCTCGGAAATCCGGAAGGCTTCTTCCCTGTCTCCAGGACGGGCGGTATTGACCCTGATCAGAAGGGTTTCCCTGCAAAGAAAAGAGAACTCTGACAGATCCACAACCTTTATGACGTCAATGAGTTTGTTCAGCTGTTTGACAATCTGTTCCACAACGTGGTCATCACCCTGTGTCTCGATTGTCATCTGGCTAACGGTCGGATCAATTCCCGGTGCGACGGAGAGACTGTCGATATTGAAACCTCTTGCGCTGAAAAGACCTGCGACTCTGGAAAGAACACCAAACTTGTTTTCAACAACTACCTGTATGAAATGTTTCTGTATATCACTCATGATTTCCCGCCTTATGCCGTCAGGATGGAGTCTCGTTTTTTTCGATCATCCCTATGTTCAGGGGCTTCAAAGATCATTTCGATATTCGACCCACCCGCAGGAACCATCGGGAAGACATTTTCTTCAGGATCGACATGAAATTCCATGAGAACGGGTCCCCGTCTTGAGAATCCATCAAGTATGATGTTTTCGACCTCATCATGTCTGGACGCCTTCAGGCCAACAATTCCAAAAGCTTCTGCGAGTTTGACGAAATCCGGACTTTGGCCAATAAAGGAGGATGAATACCGTCCACCATAGAAAAATTCCTGCCACTGTCGAACCATTCCCAAATATTTGTTATTGAGAATCACAATCTTGACAGGAATATCGAGGGAGGCAACAGTTGCAAGCTCCTGGATATTCATCATGAAACTTCCTTCACCGGTAATGGCGATGACCCTTTTGTCCGGATGGGCTTTCTGCGCTCCAATCGCGGCAGGAAATCCGTAACCCATCGTACCGAGACCACCTGATGTCAGCCATGTATTGGGTTTGATGAATTTGAAAAACTGGGCTGTCCACATCTGGTGCTGACCGACATCGGTTGAAACAATACAGTCTCCTTGTGTGAACTGATAAACTTTCTCGATCACATACTGGGGTTTAATCACCTCTGTGTCATGCTCATATGTCAACGGATGTTCTTTTTCCCACTCTTCAACCTGCTCAATCCAGGGATCAATGAGTTTTTCCTTGGATGGAGGTTCAGGTTTGTTCAGTTCCTTTATTTCTTCGATCAGGTCTTTCAGGATATGTTTGGCATCTCCGACAATGGGAATGTCCACGTGAAAGTTTTTTCGGATAGATGTTGGATCGATATCGATATGAATGACCTTCGAGTGGGGGGAGAACTCGGAGATTTTTCCAGTGACGCGGTCATCAAATCGAACGCCCACTGCAATGAGAAGATCACAATGATGAATGGCCATATTGGCAGCATATGTCCCATGCATTCCCAGCATTCCCATAAATCTCGGATGCGTTCCGGACAATGCTCCGAGACCCATGAGTGTCAGGGTTGTGGGGATGTTGGTCAACGTCACCAGATCGAGTAGTTCTTTTGTTGCATCAGAAGAGATGATTCCTCCCCCGGCGTAAAGGACAGGTCTCTTGGCTTTGGAAATGGCCTGGGCTGCTTTACGGATTTGCCACCGGTTTCCCTGCATTGTCGGATTGTAGGACCGGATGGAAACGCTGTCGGGATAAATGAAATCAGCCCTGTCAACGATAACATCTTTCGGAAGATCGACGAGAACCGGACCTGGACGGCCTGTTCTGGCGATATAGAAGGCTTCCTTTATGATTCTCGGCAGATCCTGGATCTTTCTTACGAGAAAGTTGTGTTTGGTACAGGACCGGCTGATGCCTACGATGTCAGCTTCCTGAAAGGCGTCATTTCCGATCATTTTGGTCGGAACCTGTCCTGTAATGACGACGATCGGTATGGAATCCATATTGGCATCTGCCAGTCCCGTTACGGTGTTGGTAGCACCAGGACCGGACGTGACCAGTACAACTCCCACCTTGTTGGTGGATCGGGCATATCCTTCTGCAGCATGCACTGCGCCCTGTTCATGACGTGTGAGGACAACCTGAAGGGAAGGATCCTTGAACAAGGCGTCAAAGATCGGAAGAACAACTCCTCCGGGATAACCAAAAATATGTTGTACATTTTCCCTCTTGAGGGATTCGAGGAGCATTTCGGCTCCGCTCATCTTCATTGGGACTCTCCTTAGGCAGCGTGTGAATGAAGCTCACATGGACGGTGGTTGGGCACAGTTGGCCGTTTCCATAAAAAAATGGAAAGTTTTTTCCAGAGTTAAAAGACTATTCTATGGGATACCTTCATGGAGGGTCAAGGTACTTCCGAATTTTGTGATGTCATTTTTTTAGAGATAGAATTTTTGTATTGTTTTTTTGTTTTAAGTGAAAAGTAAAGAGTAGAGCGATTTTTTTCTGGGGATAAGTCTTATAATTATTTTTATTTTAATGAAATAATCTATTTTATATTCTGGGGATAAGTTCTGGGTTCGATTCCTTGAATTGTGGATTATGGATCTGTTAGGATCGTGACGTCCGGTTATACGCTAGTTTTGCACAGGAAGTTCTGATGGTTGTCCACGGTTGATCCACAAAAAGACAAATATTTTTGTAAGACAGGGGGCAGGTGTATCGGTTCTCTCGTTTTTATGATGTTTTGTGGATTGTTCCGAGGTAGATATTCTCCCCGTATTTTCCGGAACCAGGACTTTCCCCTCCATCTTCGGCTTTCCCCGGATGACCGTCTGCCGCTTCCCAATAATCCTTTTTCAACAGGTGTGAATGAACTGTGGAAAGACTTTTGATCCTTGCCTAAAATAAAGGACGAAGAAGAG